>CANHST010000020.1 GCA_947463235.1 Acidimicrobiaceae bacterium | reverse complement strand
GGTCTGTGGTTCGCCGAGTGCGTTGTCCATGGTGTCCTTCGTAGTCAGTCGGTGAGGCCGAGACGGCGAGACAGATCGCTCTGCCACACATGTTCAGGATCGACCGAGTCGCGCACGGCCTTCCATTCCTCCAGCCGCGGATAGCCCTGGCGAATAGCAGCCGCAGTCGTGCGACCGTCCTTGGCAAAGTAATGGCGTCCGCCAGCGTCGAGCACCAGTCGGTCGAGTCCGTGCAGCAGATCCGCGAGACCGCGAGTCGATCCGGGAACATCCAGGGCCAGCGTCCAGCCCGGTGCAGGAAAACTCAACGGCGAATCGTTGCCGACACCGAATCGTTTCAGCACCGCGAGGAAACTCGCGGCACCGCTCACCGAGAGGCGTTCGATGACGGTGCGCATCGCTTCCTCCTCACCGAACGGCACGACAAACTGGTACTGCACCATGCCGCTCGAGCCGTACACCCGGTTCCACTTCGACACCATGTCGAGCGGGTGGAAGAAGCCGGCGATGCCCTTCAGTTCCCCCTCACGACGAAGCGGCGCTTTGCGATACCACACCTCGTTGAAGGCGGCCACGGTGGCGTGGTTGATGACGCCCATCGGCGGCACCAGCGGTGGCACCGATGCCAACTGCTTGGGGCCGTACTCGAGGGGCGAGAGCAGCTCTTTCGGCCCCAACTGGTCGAGCCGGGCATGATCGCCGCGACCCAACACACTGCGGCCAAGGTGACGCCCCTTGGCCTGAGGGTCGATCCAGGCCACGCTGTAGCGAAAGTCGTCGTCGCCCTCGCTCATCGCTGCGAACAGTGCATCGAGATCCGGAATGCGAGTCGTGTCCACCGACATACGACTGGTCTCGATCCGCAGCAGCCCAACGGTGGCGTCGAGGATCACACCGGTGAGACCCATGCCGCCAATCGTGGCCCAGAACAGTTCGGGGTGTTGCTGCGGGCTGATCACCATGGTGGATCCGTCCGCGAGTAACAGCGTCAGCGCCCGCACGTGGTTACCGAACGAGCCCTCCACATGATGGTTCTTTCCGTGGATGTCGCTGGCGATCGCTCCGCCAATGGTGACGAATCTCGTCCCCGGCGTGACCGGCACGAAGAAGCCACGGGGCACGAGCACGCGCAGCAGTTCGTCGAGGTTCACACCGGCGGGAACGGTGACCGTCGCTGTCGATGGGTCGAGCACCGCTTGGTGTGCCGAGCCGAGGAGCCGAATCACCAGGCCGCCTGCGTTCTGGGCGGCGTCGCCATAACTGCGTCCGAGCCCGCGCACCAGCGCGCCACGAGGGCCAGCCTCCTTGACGGCGGCAGCGACCTCGTGGTTGGGCACCTCGAGGACCTCGGCCACCGTGGCGTTGGTACGGCCCCATCCGGTGAGCGGGCGACGGTTCTGGATCGACACGTCGGTCAGTATGGCCATTCCCGATCGCCGCCGAGCTTCACCGTGATCAATACCTTGATCAGCAGGTTCTTGGCGAACCACGGCAACTGCGCGACGAGCTTGAGGGCATTGACAGCGGTACTTGCGAACGTACCGTCGAGATCGGCACGGAACTCGGTGAGCGAACGGGATCGGCCGACGTACCGGAATCGTGTACCGATCACCAGTTGGCGAGCGATGGCCAGCGTGACACCTACCGATGAGAACGAGTCGTGAATCAGCATCGTGCCGCCCGGCGCAACTCTGGCGCCCCAATCGCGAATGTCGTTGCGCGCCGGCGCATAGCGATGGGCGCCATCGATGTAGAGCACTGCGATATCGCCGCTGACCTGAGTGTGCGCAGCATCACTGAAGGCCCGAACGTGGCGAACATGATCGGCCACACCGGCCTCCGCCAGGTTGCGGTTGAAGATCTCGTGGTCTCCCTCGGCCTCGGCGGCAAATCCTTCGATCTCCTGAGGCCCACGGTCGTTACCGGCATGCGGATCGATGGCGACCACCGGCACGTCGGCAGGGGCGGCACTGGCCAGCACGATCGTGCTGCGACCCTGGAAACTCCCGATCTCCACGATCTGGTCACCGGAACGGGTTCCTGCTGCCGCCCGATAGAGCCGCTCAGCCTGATCCGGGCTCATCCACCCCTGTACACCGCTCACCTGCGTGAGCGCTTCCTCGAATGTGCGCATACCACTCACCCTACGTAGACCCCCAGTCCGAATACCACGATCCATATCGCTCCCAGCACCTGCAGTGTGCGATCAGCGAGAAAAATCTCTTCCGGCGCAGCGCCGTGACCCTGCTCGAGGATCAGCGTGTAGCGCAGTAACGCCGTCGCCATCGGGATGATCGAGAGTTCATAGAACGGCCCGTTGGAGCCACTCACCTCTTTAGTCTCGAACGCCCAGATGCAATAGCTCAGCAGCGTGGTCCCGACACCCACCGAGAGCACGATTCGAAGGAAGCCCAGCGTGTAGTCGTCGAGCGACGACCTCGCTGCACCGGCATGGTCGCCGTACTCACGCAACTCTGCGTAGCGCTTACCGGTGACGATGAACAGCGAACCGAAGGATGTCACCAGCACGAACCAAGAACTCATTCGCACATCGGTGGCTACCGCACCGCCGATGGCGCGCAGCACGAAGCCGGTCGCCACCGCCACAAGGTCGACCACGGCCACATGCTTCAGCACCGTGCTGTACGACGTGGTGAGCACGGCGTAGCTCGCGGTGACGACAGCAAGCTTCCACGTGATGGCGAAGGACAGGCCGATGCCGCACAACAGCAACGCCGTGCCGACCACCTTCGCAATTCCGAGCGGCACGATGCCGGCGGCAATCGGCCGACTCCGCTTCTTGGGGTGTTGACGGTCGGCGTCCACGTCGTGGATGTCGTTCCAGTAGTAGGTGCCGCTGCTCACCATGCAGAACGCCACGAATGCCGCCAACGCGCGCCACAGACTCGGCCAATGGCTCAACGCCCCTGCGGCACCCGGCGCGGCGAAGACCAGCAGGTTCTTCACCCACTGCTTGGGCCGAGCCTCGCGAATCAGCCCCTTGATCACGCGACAAAACCTGCCGGCACAGCAGAGACCGTGGTGCCCTTCACCAGCAGTGGGTGGTCGGCGCGCTGGAGCAACTCCCGATCGCCGCTGCTGTCGCCATACGCCCAGAGCGTGGAATTGGAGAGTTGCCGCTCGTCCAGCCACGCCTCCAGCCTGCGCACTTTCTCGGCAGCGCGGCAGTTCGCACCTTGCAAACCATCACCGAACTGATCACCGTCGCGCAGTGGTTCGGCACACAGCACATCATCCACGCCGAGGCGACGTCCGACGGGCCGCAGGTAGGGACTGAGCGAAGCGGACACCAGCACGATCCGGTGACCCATCCGCTGATGCCACCGCAGCCGAGCCACGGTGTCGGCGCGCAGCCAGTCGGCCACCACGTGTTCAGCGAATTCCTCGCCCAACGCTTCGACCTGGGCCACCTTGCGGCCGCGCAGCACTCCCCCGACGAGCACTTCTTTGAATCGATCACGGTCGCGGTGCAGCGCAGCGCCCACCGATGCTGCGGGCTTACGGGCGAGTGCCGCCGTGACGCCCTTCCATCCACCCACGCGCAACAGGAAGGGGCGAACACAATCGCGGACCGTCAGCGTGCCGTCGACATCGAACGCGGCCACATCGGGCTGTGTGTTGCCACGCCCATTCATCGCAAACCCTCGATCATCGACCAGAAGTCTGGCCAACTCTTGCTCACGACATCGGGATCCTCCACGATGATTCCGCTCGCACCCAGCCCTACCAGAGCGAACGCCATGGCGAGACGGTGGTCGTGATGCGTTCCCAACGTGGCCGTGTGCGGGCGACTTTGCCGCACCACCAGTCCGTCTCGGTTGTCGGTGGCATCGATACCCGCCCGGCGCAGTTCGGCACAGAGGTCGGTGAGTCGATCGCTTTCCTTGTTGCGGATGAAGCCGACACCGTGGATATCGGTGACGCCGTCCGCGAACGCACCCACGGCAGCAAGGGTGGGCACGAGGTCGCTGAGGTCGACCATGTCGATTTCGATGCCACGCAGCGGCCCGTGGCGCGAGACCGTCGTGCCGGTCGCGTCTTGGCGCACCTCGCACCCCATGCGTGCCAGCACATGGCAGAAGGCTGCGTCGCCCTGCATGGAGGTGTCGGTGAGGCCCGGCACGCGAACCGTTCCACCGCAGATGGCGGCAGCAGCCAGTGGGTAGCCGGCCGAGCTTGCATCGGGCTCGACGGTGTACTTCCGGGCCGTGTACGTGCCGGCAGGGACCGTGATGATGCGATCGCCCAACTCCACGCCGCTGACACCGAACGAGGCCATCACGGCAGCAGTGATGCGCACATACGGACGCGACACGAGCGGAGTGGTGAGCACGAAGCGCATCCCGTTCGGAAAGTACGGAGCGATCAGCATCAACGCCGTGAGGTACTGGCTGCTGATGTCGCCTCGAATGTGCACTTCGTCGAGCGTCACGTCGGTGGGGCCCTGCACGGTTACCGGGAGGTGTCCGGGCTCCTGCAGCGCCCGAATGGATACACCCATGGCCATCAATGCATCGTGCAGCGGCGCCATTGGACGACGCCGAAGCGGTGGCTCGCCATCGATGGTGTACGGACCCGGCCCGAGGCATGCGAGCGCCGTCACGAATCGACTCGTGGTACCCGCAAGCCGGGTCGGCAGTGTCAGCGGGCCTTTGCGGAAATGCTGCACGCCGCCGTGCATCGTCACCGTGGTGTCGACACGCTCCGCTTCCAGACCGAGCAGGCGGAGACTGTCGAGCATCGCCTCGGTGTCGTCACCGTCGGGCACGTCGGACAGCACGGACTCGCCATCAGCCAGCGCTGCACACACCAACGCGCGATTGGCGATGCTCTTCGAACCGGGGACCCACACCGTGGCATCGATCGGCGCCCCGAGCGGCGCCACGCGGTAGACATCCATCGGTCAGCTCAACCGCTGCACTGCCGGGCGGAAACCACGGGCCAGCAGACCTCCGCGGAACATCTCCGCCGTGGTGGCGTCGACGAGCACCACGGCCACACCGCGATTGCCCTCCACGCTGTGCACCACTTCGAAGCTGGCGATGTTCACGCCCAGTTCGGCGGCCAGCGTGAAGACCTCGGCTGCCGAGCCCGGCCGGTCGGGAATCGGAATGCGCACTTCAGCCAGTTCGCTCGGCTGCATGCCGCGCACCGGAAGGTTGGCCCGCGCATCGCGCGCCTTGGTGAGCAGACGCTGCAGTTCGTCGCGGTCGTCAGTGTCCACGACTGCGCGCATCTGCGACAGACCACCAATCAGGCCATCCAGCGCCGAGAGGATGGCGCCACGATTCTCGGCGCAGATATCGAGCCAGATGGTCGGTTGTCCGCTGGCGATACGGGTCATGTCGCGAAAGCCGCCGGCAGCGAGGCGCAACAGTGCTGCATGCTCCTCCGCTCGGTCGCTTGCCAGACCCATGAGCGTGGCCGCCGTCAGATGCGGCACATGGCTGATCACTGCCACCACCTGGTCGTGGCGCTCGGCTGGCAGGGCCACCACATCGGCACCGAGTTCGGCCACCACGGATGCCACGGTGGCGAACGTGGCGTCGGGGGTGGTCGCCGTGGGCGTGAGCACCCACACCGCGCCCTCGAACATCGAGCCGTCGGCCCCGAGGAGTCCCTCGAGTTCGCTGCCTGCCATCGGGTGGCCACCCACGAACCGCGGGTCGCTGATCGCCGCGGTGACGGCGCCCTTCACGCTGCCGACATCGGAGACCAGACCACTCGTCGATGCGAGCACCCGCTGCACCTCCTCCACGAGGCTGAGAACCGGGGTCGCGACGAACGTGATCTCTGCGTCGGGGTCCAGACCCTCGGCGGCGATGAAACCCAAGTCGAGCGCCTGCGCCGTGCGATCGGCGCTCCGGTCGACGCCGCAGACTCGCCAGCCGCGCTCAGTGAGCCCACGCGCGATCGAACCTCCGATGAGGCCAAGGCCTGCGACATTCGCCCGACGTGGTGCTGACACAGTTGGTCAGCGTATCTGCCGAGGTGCGCCCGAGACCGCCTCGACCAGTGCCTTCAACTCGCGTTGCTCCAGTTCGCGCCACTCGCCAGGGGCCAATTGGGCATCGCGCAGGGGTCCGATGCGAACGCGAATGAGCCGATGTACCGGATGGCCGATGGCCTCGCACATTCGGCGCACCTGCCGGTTCCGTCCCTCGTGGATGGTGATGCGCAGGATGCCGGGGTCCGGCTGCGACACCTTCGCCGGAGCGGTCATGCCATCCTCGAGCTCCACGCCGTCGCGAAGGCGACGCATCGCCCCGTTGCTGGGCGTGCCCTCGACCTCGGCGAGGTACTCCTTCTCCACGCCGTGGCTGGGATGAGCAATGCGATTGGCCAGGTCGCCGTCGTTCGTCAGCAGCAGCAACCCCTCAGTGCCCACATCGAGACGGCCCACGGGGTACACCCGCGGTTCATCCGGCACCAGGTCCACCACCGTGGGCCGCCCCTGTGGGTCGCTCGCTGTGGTGACCACGCCGGTCGGTTTGTTGAGGAGGTAATAGACCAGACCGGCCTTCACGCCGAGTGGCACGCCATCCACTTCCACCTTGTCGACCTCAGGGTCGACTCGCCGACCCAGTACGGCCACTTCCCCATTCACGACCACCCGGCCAGCAGCGATCAGGTCTTCGCAGACCCGCCGACTGCCCCATCCACGCGTGGAGAGCACCTTCTGCAGGCGCTCACCTTGGGGCATCGCCGCCGATGCAGCAGCCCACTGCTCCCACAGCGGCGGCTCGGGCACGGGGTCAGGCACGGGGTTCGGCCGGAGGATCGATGCGGAGTCCCTGCTCGAGCGCCTCCACCACGTCGGCACCAGGCACGAACTCGGCAATGGGCGGCAGGTCACTGAGGGCATTCAGGCCCAACTTCTCGAGAAACAACGGGGTCGTACCGAACAGGATGGCCTGGCCGGGACCTGTGTCGCGGCCCTTCTCCTCCACGTACCCACGCGCCTGCAGCGTGCGGATCACGCCGTCGGGGTCGACCCCGCGGATCGATGCGATCTGCGCACGCGACAGCGGTTGCTTGTAGGCGATGATGGCCAACGTCTCCAGGGCAGCGCCGCTCATGCGCGCACGCTGGCCGTCGAGCAGGAACCGCTCCACGTAGGGCGAAAGGTCGGCGTGAGTCTGGTAGCGCCAGCCGCCGGCCACCTTCACCAACTGGAAGCCGTGACCGGCCTCGTCGTAGGCATCCGCCAGTTGCAGGCAGAGTTGCTCCACCACCGCAGTGGGCTGCTCCAGCAGTTGCGCCAGCGTCTCGTTGGGCACCGGCTCCATCGACACCATCACGATGGCTTCGATGGCGCGCACGGTCTCGGCGTCGAGTTGGTCGGACACGATCAGTTCATCCCTCATAGTCGTCGATGGGCAACGAGCCCAGTTCGTCGGCGTTGTCGCCCATCCAGACCACTTCCACATCGCCGAATCGCTCGCTCTGCTCGAGGTCGACGTAGCCCTGCTTGAACAGTTCCAGCAAGGCGAGGAACCGGACGATCACCTCGAGCCGTTCCACCAAACCGCTGGTGAGACGGCGGAACGAGATGCGACCCACTCGCGGCAACTCATCGAGCAGTTCGGTGAGCGCATCGGCAACGCTGGCCTTGACGGCCGCCACGTGGAACAGGTCGATGCGCGGCACCACCTTGGGTGTGACCGCCCGCAGGTAGGCCTTCTGCAGCCGCAGCGGCGACACGCCTTCCAGCAGGTCGGGCATCAACCCCTCGAACCGCTCGTCGGGGCCGACGCCTCGCGGGAATGAACGGTCGGCATCGTCGGCGAGCCTGCTGAAGACCTGTGCCACGTCCTTGAACGTCTTGCATTCCAGCAAGCGGGCCAGCAGCAGGTCGCGCTCCTCCCACAACGCAAGCTCGTCATCGAGGTCCACGTCGTCGCGACCGGGCAACAGGCGGCGAGCCTTCAACTCCACGAGGGTGGCGGCAATCAGCAGGAACTCGGTGGCGAGGTCGAGATCAAGACCCTGCAACCGCTCGATCTCCACCAAATACTCGTCAACGATCTTGCTCAGCGACACCTCGTAGAGGTCGACCTGCTCTTTCAGAATCAGGTGCAGCAGCAGGTCGAACGGTCCCTCATACACGGAGGTGGAGACGTCGACGGCCATATCGCTGCGATCGTACCGCCTGGCGCAGGTAGCCTCGCAGCCC
The DNA here is from genome assembly GCA_947463235.1 of Acidimicrobiaceae bacterium. GTDB lineage: Bacteria > Actinomycetota > Acidimicrobiia > Acidimicrobiales > Ilumatobacteraceae > UBA668. Next base: position 16,220 of record CANHST010000020.1, on the reverse strand, counting down.
GTGGCACGCGTACTCTCCTGCATCCAACCCACCGGTGAGGTCCATCTGGGCAACTACATGGGCGCGTTGCGTAACTGGGTGAGCGGACAGCACGAGAATGACGCCTTCCACGGCATCGTCGATCTGCATGCGCTCACCATCACCGAAACGCCCGGGGTACTCGGCGACAACACGCTCAAGTTGGCCGCCATGCTCTTCGCCGTCGGGCTCGATCCCGATGTCGCCACCGTGTTCGTACAGAGCCACGTGGCCGAGCACAGCCAACTTGGCTGGATCATGGAGACGCAGGTGAGCTTCGGCGAACTCAGCCGGATGACGCAGTTCAAGGACAAAGCCGCAAAGCGCGAGCACGATTTCGTCAGCGCCGGCCTCTTCACCTACCCCGCGCTGCAGGCCGCCGACATCCTGCTCTACGACACCGATGAAGTGCCGGTGGGCGAAGACCAGCGCCAGCACATCGAAATCACCCGCGACATCGCCATTCGGTTCAACCACCGCTTCGGCGAAACCTTCAGGTTGCCGAAGGCGGTCATGCCCAAAGCGGGTGCCCGGGTGATGGACCTGCAGGATCCCACTTCAAAGATGAGCAAGTCCGCCGACACCGACTCCGGGCTCGTGAACATGCTCGACGCTCCGTCGGTCGTGATGAAGAAGTTCAAGCGGGCCGTCACCGACAGCGAGAGCGACGTTCGGTACCACCGGGAGGAGAAGCCTGGCGTCAGCAACCTGCTGGAAATCCTGTCGGCCTGCACCGGCGACACGCCGGAAGCGTTGGCCGCCAAGTACACCCAGTACGGCCCCCTGAAGTCCGACACGGGCGAGGCCGTGGTGGCGATGCTCGAACCCATCCAGGCCCGCTACAGCGAACTGATGGCCGATCCCGCCGAACTCCAGTCGCTGCTCCGCAAGGGTGCAGCGAAGGCTCGCGAGGTGGCTGCTGCCACGCTCGCACGTGCCCACGCCGCCATCGGCATCACCCCCGCCTAACTCAGACGTCGTCAGCAGCGCGCAGATCCGCTGCAGCGCTGCCGCGTCCCTGCACCAGATCAACCGTTGCCGGGTCGCTGCCGGCCTCCACGAGCATGGCTGCACCGATCGCTTCGTGGTCGTGGTACTGGCGAAACCGTTCGGTCCTGGCGCCCACCACGGTGGCCAACACCCTCGAACAGGTGCCGAGACCGGCGGCCTGCTTGCCCACGTCGTGCAGCAGCGCGCCAGCTGTCTCCGCTGGTGTAGCTGCTGCGCGCAGCGCGACAAAGCGCCGCGCCACCTCGATGGAGTGCCGGCGATCCTGCACCGCCATCCGACTCCAGAGCATCCACTCCCCTTCGGACAACGCAGCGCGCACCCACTCCACGTCGGTGGGCGCCGGCTCGTTCCGCGACAACGAGCCTCGAAACCGCCTCGCAAGGTGACCGAGCGACGTCATGCCTGCTCCGCTCGCGGATGCGCTTGGCGGTACACCTGCCACAGGCGCTCCTGACTCACCTTGGTGTACACCTGGGTGGTCGAGATCGAGGCATGTCCGAGCATCTCCTGCACGATACGAAGATCGGCACCATGGTCCAGCAAGTGCGTTGCGCACGAATGGCGCAGCACGTGTGGCGACAACTTGTCCGCCACGCCGGTGCGTTCGCCGTACTTGCGCACCACAGCCCACGCCGCTTGCCGCGACAGGCGGGCACCACGCGTGTTCAGGAACACCGCCTCCTGATCGCCACGTCGAGCCCACCTGGCAGGCTCCAGGTGCGCGCGGCCCAGAGCCAGCCATTCGTCCATGGCTGCTGCCGCCGAACGCCCAAATGGCACCACTCGCTCTTTGGAGCCCTTACCGAAGAGTCGCACCACACGATGATCGCGGTCGAGGTCCGACAACGACAGCCCGCATGCTTCGCTGATACGCGCCCCTGTTGCGTAGAGAAACTCCAACAGGGCACGATCCCGCAACGACGCCGGATCCGAGCCGACCACCGCAGCGATCAGAGCACCCACCTCGGCTTCGCTCAACGGGTGAGGAATACCTGCAGGCACTCGCACACCCTCCACATCGGCGGTGGGATCGTCAGCGCGCATTCCTTCCTCGGCCATGAACCGGTGCAACATTCGCACTGCAGCCAACTGCCTCGCGACACTCGAAGGGGCGCTGCCGCTTGCTCGACGCTGTTGCACGAACCGGTCCAGCCCCGCACGATCGACGGAGGCAAGCGTCTCCCGTTGCGCTGCGAGCCACGCCGTGTAGCCCGTCAGGTCGCGCCGATAGGCCGACAGGGTGTTCGCCGACCTTCCCCGCTCACTCGCCATCCAACTCAGGAACTCCTCCGCAGCAAGCGGGAGTTCATCGTTCATCCGCGAGCGCCCTCGCGGAGCCGACGCTCCACCATCAACAGGCCGATCACCGTCTTGGCGTCGTGGATCTCGCCACGGAGCAACATGTCGATCGCGTCGGCCAGATCGACGTGCAGCACGTCCATGTGGGTTTCCTCGGGGCCGTGCGTATCGCGCTGCACCTCGGCGAGGTCGGTCGCCAGATACAGGTGCAGCACCGAGTCGGTCATACCCACCGACGGATAGAAGGTCGTCAGCAACTCGAGATGGCCGGGCTCGAGCCCCACTTCCTCCACGAGTTCACGTGCCGCAGTGAGTTCAGTCGGCTCGTCGGCGATGTCGCGCATTCCGGCCGGAATCTCCAGCACCAGGTCGTCGAAGGGCGCCCGGTATTGCCGAACCAGCGTGACGTAGGGCGTACCGTCGGCTCGATGCCGCAAAGGCACCGCCGCCACGGCACCTGGCGAGCGCACGATGTCGCGAGTGAACCGCTCGCCGTCGGGGGATTCGAACTCGGCGACCGCCACATGCCAGATGTAGCCCTGGTGCACCACACGATCGCCGAGATGGCGAAAGCCGCTCATTGGCCCGGCTCAGGCCACGGACGGCGTGGCGGCACGAAGTACCGGCGTGCGGGCTTCGTGTCGAGCAAGAGCAGCCGCAGCCAGCTCCCGGAACAGGGGATGCGGACGGTCGGGGCGGCTCTTGAACTCCGGGTGCGCCTGCGTGGCCACCCAGAACGGGTGGTCGTCGAGTTCGATGAACTCGACCAGTCGACGGTCGGGTGACAGTCCGCTACAGCGAAGCCCGGCAGCCTCCATCCGCGGCTTCCACGTGGCATTGAGTTCCCAACGGTGACGATGGCGTTCGCTCACCACCGGCTCGCCGTAGGCCTGGTAGGCCCTGCTGCCCGGCTCGAGGATTGCGTAGTAGGCACCCAATCGCTGTGTGCCGCCCTTGTCGCTCACGTCGCGCTGGTCGTGCATCAGGTCGATCACCGGATGCGGGGTGCTCGGGTCCATCTCGGTGCTGTTCGCCCCGGTGAGACTCATCACGTTGCGAGCAAAGTCGACCGTCATGGCCTGCAGACCGAGACAGATGCCCAGGCAGGGAATGTCGTTCTCGCGTGCGAAGCCGGCAGCCGCGATCTTGCCCTCGAAACCACGGTCGCCGAAACCACCGGGGATGATCATGCCGTCGAGGTCTTGCAGACGAGCGGTGGCGAGCAACCCCTCCACTTCCTCGGCTTGGATCCAGTCGATCTCCACGTTGGCCTCGTGATGGAAACCGGCGTGCTTGATGCTCTCCACCACGCTGAGGTACGCGTCGTGATAATCCACGTACTTACCGATCAGGCCGATCTTCACCGGCTTCACGGCAGCTTCCACCTTGTCCACCACGTCCTGCCACGGACGCAGGTCGATGGGCGCATCGAGGCGCAGCGTGTTACACACCACGGTGTCGAGCCCCTCGCTGTGCAAGATCAGCGGCAACTCGTAGATGTTGCGCGCATCGGCGGCGTTCACCACTGCATCCGCATCCACGTTGCAGAGGCTGCTGATCTTGCGCTTGAGGTTGTCGCTCAGCGGCGCCTCGCTGCGGCACACGATGATGTCGGGCTGGATACCACGGCTGCGCAACTCGGTCACCGAGTGCTGGGTCGGCTTCGTCTTCTGCTCCCCCGAAGGCCCGATGAACGGCACGAGGGTGACATGGATGTAGCAGATGTTGTCGCGGCCCACGTCGCTTCGCATCTGGCGAAGCGCCTCGAGGAACGGCAGGATCTCGATGTCGCCCACGGTGCCGCCGACCTCGGTGATCACCACATCGACGTCGTCGGTGGCGACGCGCTTGATGCGCCGCTTGATCTCGTCGGTGATGTGCGGAATGACCTGCACGGTCTTGCCCAGGTAGTCGCCGCGCCGTTCGGCGGCGAGCACTGCCTGATAGATGCTGCCCGTGGTGGCATTCGAGTTGCGGGTGAGCGGCTCGTCGATGAACCGCTCGTAGTGCCCGAGGTCGAGATCGGTTTCACCGCCGTCATCGGTGACGAACACCTCACCGTGCTCGAACGGGTTCATGGTGCCCGGATCCACGTTGATATACGGGTCCAGCTTCTGCATGGTGACCTTCAGGCCACGCAGTTTGAGCAGTCGGCCCAGCGACGACGCTGTGAGACCTTTGCCCAGGGAGCTGGCAACGCCTCCGGTCACGAAAATGTGCTTCGGCATTGCGGACGACCTCCGTCTCAGTGGAACTGACAACGGGATTGCAGGATACCGCGGTTGAACCCGCTCGCGCGGATGGTCAGCAGTTCCCGTCGCGATCGAAGAGGTTCGACCAGCTCAACCGAGCAGAAATTCGCACTTCGCCCGGGGTTCGCACCCGCACCTCGGTCCAGTCGTCGGCGGCGGCAGCAATGCACGCGTCGCCCTCCACCACGGAGAACCACGGCGAGAAGCGCACGCGCACGACCGACGGACCTGCCACATCGGCACGCAGGGTGAAGTCGGTGACGCCGAGGCGCACCAGTCGTGCGTCACCGTCCACCAATGACGGCCGCGGGAGCACCTCGAACACTCGCCACACATCGTCGCGGTAGATCTCGTGCAGGTAGTCCGGAGGGGTCGCGAGGAGCGCCTGTTCCAGGTCGCCCCCCTCATCGAGCGGTGTGTCAGCAATCGCCACCACGCTCACACCCATGTGGTTCAGCCAGTCGAGATACGAGCCAGCATCGAGGCGACCCCCATAGAAGAGACCGTTGTCGAGACGGTCGTGTTGTCGATTCCAACCGCGCGCGATCGGAAACTCCAGCGCCACGGTGTCGGCCTCGAAGTGGGTTGCTACCGGAACCACTTCCACGCGCAGTGGCCCGGGAACGGCCGACAATGCGTCGATCAGCGGTCGGTAGAACGCTGGCTCGGTCTGCGCATCATCGAGCCGAAAGGCCAGACTTACCGGCGCCCACTGCAGCACCAGAAGCGGCACCAAGGCCAAGGCCGTCCAGCGCACCGCCCACGTCGCCACCATCACCACTACGACCGGCGCTGCGAGTGCAGCAAGCCGAGCCACGTTGCCGCCCACCGGGTTCGGTACGGCGAAACACAGCAGCACAAAGGCTGCATAGCCGGCGCACATCCAGCGCAGGAACAGGTAACGCCACCCGATCGCCGCCACCAAGGCCGTTGCCAGGAGCAGATTGACCGTGCCGCCCAATGGAAACGGGAAGTTGCCCGGCTCATAGAACAACAGCGTCAACGCCACGATGGGCACCATCGTCGGCAGTACCAACGACGCTGCGAACACTGTGGGCATGGCCTTCGACAGCAACACCGCCAATCCGATGGTCGCCAGAAAAACACCCGCCACCGGGCTCGACAGTGCCGCAGCGAGAGCAAGCACTGCCGTCGGCACTCGCCGTCGCGTCACTGCAGCGTGCAGCGCTGCGATACCCAGCGCGGCCCCGGTCAGGAAGGTGGTGCGCCCACCGAACAGCGACGACAGCAGCCCGACTGCCATGACGACGCCGGCGATCTCGGGCCGAGCGAGCGCACCATCGGAACGGTGTAGAGCATGCAGCAGCAACGAACCCGCGAGGGTGCCCAGCAGCACCGCCAGAACGCCGAGTGCCATCGCCCCCACCACACTGCCGACCATCGGCGCCAGCACCGAGTACGCCGGCATGGGATGGCCGCCGAACCACTGGTTGCTCCAGATGGCGAACGGCGCCTTCCGGAACAACGCGCTCCGAAAGTGCTGCACTGCGAAATCGTTGCTCGGCGGGAGCCACAGCACGTAGATGACGCAACCGGCCGCTGCGGCGGACACTGCTGCGCCATGACGCCGGACCTGGGGCAAGTGGGTGAAGTCGGCCATACGCACGCCGCTGGGCGGCCAGGGGCAATGTAGCAGGCTAGTTTTACAGGGTGACCGTCACCTCGGACCTCGACGCGGCTGTGACCGCCGCGCAGGGCACCCCGAACTCGTCGAAGTACGGCTGGGTACGCGAGACCGCCATCGTGGTGGGCTTCTATTACGTGTACCAGACCATTCGCAGCCTGGCCGACCATGGCGGCGTCACCAACCGCGCCTACGCCAACGCCCGGCGATTGGTCGATTGGGAGCAGCACGTCTGGATCTTCCACGAGCAGGCGATCCAGCAGGCGTTTCTCGCTTCACACTGGTTCATCCGCGTGATGAACATCTACTACGGCACCCTCCACTTCGTCATCACCGTCGGCTTGCTGGTCTGGCTGTACCGCAAGCGGCATCATGCCTATCGGCCGATGCGGAACCTGCTCGGTCTCACCACGTCACTGGCACTCATCGGGTACTGGGCGTTCCCGCTCGCGCCGCCGCGGCTGTACAAGTGCAACGAGAACATCCCGGTGCCCGGCCCCGACGGATTCACGATCGGAAAGTGCTTCGTCGACACGCTCTCGCGTTTCGGCGGGCTGTGGAGCTATCACTCACCTGTGGCCAAGGCCGTGGCGAACCAGTACGCCGCCATGCCCAGCCTGCATTTCGCCTGGGCGATCTGGTGCGGCATCGTGCTGTGGCGCTACAGCCGCACCACCACGATCCGGGTGCTGGGCCTGCTGTACCCGTTGCTCACCCTGTTCGCCATCGTCGTCACGGCGAACCATTACTTCCTCGACGCGGTCGGCGGAGCACTGGTCATCGGTGCCGCCGCCTGGATCATTCGGGTGCACGAGCGGCGACGCAATCGCCGGCTAGCGAGTGCGCTTCAGGCCTGACGCCAGCAGCTCTTCAGCATGACGGCGCGCTGCACTCGCAGCGGCATCACCCGACAGCATCCGGGCCACTTCGTCCACGCGAGCTCCACCTTCGACGGCTGCGGCACTGGCGATCGTGACAGGACCGGCAACACCCTCAACCACCCGCTTGCTCACCACCACGTGCGTGTCGGCCAGTGCCGCCACCTGAGCGAGGTGCGTCACCACGAGCACTTGGTGCCGTCCGCCCAGCTCGGCCAAGCTCGAGCCAACCGCGACAGCAGCTGCGCCACCGATGCCAGCGTCGACCTCGTCGAACACCAGCGTGTCGGGCGCTTCACTCAGCACCAGTCGCAGCGCCAGCATTGCGCGAGCGAGTTCGCCACCGCTCGCGACCCTCGACAGCGGCAACAGCGGGGCCCCGGGGTTCGCAGCGAGAAGGAACGAGACGTCGTCAGCGGGGTCGTCGTCACCGACGGCAACGGCAACCTCGACGTGCGGCATCGCCAGTTGACGGAGGTGGTGTTGCACCGCAGATGCCAGGTCGCCCGCACCGGCGCGCCTGGTGGCAGCGACGGCGGCCGCTGCGGACCGCTCGTCTGCCTCGGCAGCGACGCGTTCGGTCTCCAGGTGGGTCACACGCTGGTCGTAGCTCTCCAACTCCGCAAGGCGCTCCTCCGTCTCGATCTGGAACGCCAGCACATCCGCCAAGGTGTCGCCGTACTTGCGCCGCAGGTCGCGCAGGAACTGCATTCGCTCGCGCACCTCGGCGAGGCGCTGCGGATTCTCGTCGATGGACTCCGCCTTCGCCCGCAGGTCGGCAGCCACGTCGCCCAGTTCCGCGGCAAGCGAACGCAGCCGGGTCTCAGCCTCGGTGAAGGGTCCACGACCTGCCAAGCTCCGCACCGCGACACCCACTGCATCGGCGGCTCCACCATCGTCGAGCAGTGCAGCCAGCGCTGCCTCCGCGAGGCCGCGATACTCCACGGCACCAGCGAGCACATCATGCTCAGCATCAAGTTCGCGGTCCTCCTCGGGCCCGGAGATTGCCGCAGCCTGCAGTTCCGCCACCTGGTACCGCAGGAGATCGACCTCCCGCGCCCGCGAACGCGTGTCACCACCCAGTGCTGCGAGTGAGGCATCGATCTCGGTGAGACGGGCCCGTGCGGCTCGCAGCGGCACGAGGTCGGTGCCGCACCAGCGGTCCAGCGCGTCTCGCTGTTCCGTAGTGGACAGCAGGCCCTGATGGGCGTGCTGACCATGCAGGTCGACGGTGCGCTCCCCCAGTTCAGCAAGATTCGTCACCGTCGCCAGGCGACCATTCACGTACGCCCTCGACCGACCCTCGGCCGGGATGACGCGAGCGACGACGTACTCCTCGTCGCCCACCACGAATCGACCTTCCACCCGCGCCTCAGCGGCACCGGGTCGCACCATCATCGTGTCGGCGCGGCCACCCACCAACAGGCTGATGGCTTCCACCAGCATCGTCTTTCCAGCACCGGTCTCGCCGGTGAGCGCCGTGAGGCCGGCGCCGAGCACCAGGTCCAGGCGCTCGATCACTCCCAGCGATTCGATGTGCAGCTCGAGCAGCATCTAGCGGTCCGCCAACCCGAACTTGGCCTTCAGGATCTGGTGGAAACGCCGCTCGCCAAACCTGACGAACCGCGCCACATGCGAGGATGGCGCAACGATGATGCGGTCGCCTTCCGCCAGCGACGCAGCGGGCTGGCCATCCACCGAAAGCGCCACGGCTCGATGACCCATCACTTCCACCTCGACGCGCTCGCTCGGGTCGAGCACCAGCGACCGATCGAACAGCATGTGTGGCGACACCGGCGTCAAGAGGATGGCTCGAGTGCGCGGTGAGAGCACCGGCCCGCGAGCAGACAACGAGTACGCCGTCGATCCTGTGGGCGTTGCAAGAATGAGGCCATCGGCTGCATACGACGTGAACGAGGTGCCGTCGATGACGACCTGCAGGCGAACGGTGTGGCCACTCTCCTGCTTCTCCACCACCCCCTCGTTCAGCGCCGTCCACGTGCCAATCGCTTCGCCATCTCGAACCAGTGTGAGGTCGAGCATCATGCGCTCGTCCATATCCCAGTGCCCAACGTCGGGACCGGCAAAGAACCGTTCGAGCACAGAGGACAGGGCGGGCGGCTCCACCTCGGTGAGGTACCCGAGCACCCCCGCATTCACACCGATGATCGGCACCGCAGCGCCGGCGAGCAGATGCACCGTTCGCAGCATGGTGCCATCGCCACCGATGCACACCGCAAGGTCGGCCGAACCCGGGGATGCGACGGATCCCAGATCGTTCAGGTCGAGGGCCGCGGCATCGTCCGGCGTCATCCACACGTCGTGACCATGAGCGCGCAGCCACTCGGCAGCCGCACGCGCCGACGCACTTGCCTCGGCGCGTTCATGGTGGGCAACGAGGAGCACAGAGGTCACGCAGGGAATCCTGTCTGTTGTGTGGTGGCATGCACAAGGAATTCACGATTTCCATCGCCACCCGTGATGGGCGAATCGGTCCAACCGATCACGGTGCATCCTCGCGCTTCCAACGCTTCGTGTACCTCACCGCGCACGCGATCGTGAATCGCCGGATCGGTGATGATGCCGTGGCCCCGCGCCACCTCCACCCGCCCCGCCTCGAACTGCGGCTTCACCAAGAGCACGAGATGACCGCCCGGAGCACAGGCGCCCACCAGCGCTGGCAAGACACGCACGATGGAAATGAACGACAGGTCGGCGGTCACCAGTTGCACGGACCCGCCGATGACCTCTGCGGTCACGTCGCGAACGTGGAAACGCTCGATGACCGTCACCCGGTGGTCGTTGCGGATCTTCGGATGTAACTGACCATGCCCCACATCGAGCGCCACTACGTGGGCGGCGCCGCGTTGCAGCAAACAGTCGGTGAATCCGCCGGTGCTGGCCCCGGCATCGAGGACTCGCCAATTGGTGACGTCGAGCGAAAAGCACTCCAGCGCAGCGTCGAGTTTGTCGCCACCACGGCTGACGAAACGAGGGCCCTCACCCTCGATGACGATGGCATCGCCCGCATGTACCTGCCGCGACGATTTGTCCGCGACGGCACCATTCACGAGCACTCGATTGGCCTCGATGGCGCGCGCCGCATCGACCCGCGTGGCCACGAGCTGCCGACGGACGAGTTCGGCGTCGAGACGTTGACGCCTCGCCACCCGTCAGGCCTTCTTGGCCGGAGCCTTCTTGGCTGGCGCTGCCTTCTTAGCGGGAGCCTTCTTGGCCGGTGCTGCCTTCTTGGCCGGTGCCTTCTTGGCCGGTGCTGCCTTCTTGGCCGGTGCCTTCTTGGCCGGCGCCTTCTTAGGCGGTGCCTTCTTGGCCGGGGCAGTCGCGGGTGCAGCGGCGGGTGCGGGCTTGCTCGTGATGCCGAGCTTCTGAGCGATCTCCTCCACGCGGCCTTCGAGGTCGTCGAGACGGCCGGCAAACCGGCCGAGCTGCTTGGTGAGCTCGCTCTGGAGCTGAGCGAAGGCTGCGCCACCGGCCTCGCGACCGCGGGCCACGAGTTCGTCGACCATTGCCTGGCTGTCCTTGCGCCTGGCTTGGCCGCTCTTCACGAGATCCTTGACGATCTTCTCGGCCTGTTCCTGCGACATTTCCGTGAACTGCATTCCGGCGTCGAGCAGTCGCTTGATGAGTGAGTTCGCTGACATGACCACAGGCTACCCCTGAAAAAATGCACCACTGACTATGGCGTCCGCCACAGCGGCAAGGTCGTCGACTGCAAGATCGGGGGTCGGCTCCACCACCGCGCCGCGCGGCGTCACCCCGCTGTGCACGTGTGCGTAGCGACAACCCAACGTGCGGGCAAACTCCCCATCGGTGCTGGGACGATCGCCAACCATCACCGCCTGCGCGGCCGCAGCCTCACCGACGACGGATCGAACCAACGCCGCCATCGCAGCATGGGGTTTCCCAGCGATCTCGCCCGCCTGGCCACATGCCGTCTGCACCGCCGCGAGGATCGAACCGCCACCGGGGATCGGGCCGTCTGGCGTCGGATAGGTGGCGTCATCGTTGGTTCCAATGAGCCGTGCCCCGTGCATCACGGCTCGGGCAGCGCGGGTGAGTCCCTCGTAGTCGAAGGTTCGGTGCCAGCCCACCACCACCGCGTCGATCTCGGCGTCGTGGCCCACGACGGCGCCACGCGCCTCCAGTGCCTGCACCACGCCATCGCCACCACATACCAGCACTCGCTCGCCGGGTTGCACCAGTAGCGCCGCCGCTTGAGCCGACGTGAGCACATCGCCCACCGCCGGAATGCCGATGGACTCGAGCGCGGACTCTTGATCCTCCACACGCGCCGAGGAGTTGTTCGTCACGAACAGCACTCGGTGACCGGCCGCTCGAAGACGAGCAATGGCCTCCACCGAACCGGGAATTGGTCGGTGCGCCAGCCACACCACACCATCGAGATCGCAGAGCACAGGAAACATGTCTGGCCATGTTGGCACGCGAGGTGCCAACCTGTGGGGGTGCCCCGTTTCGAACCCTTCGCCGCGCTCCGTTATTCGCCCTCGCTCTCGCTCGACGATGTCGCAGCGCCGCCCTACGACGTACTGAGCGACGCCGATGTCGACGCGTTGCTGTCGCGCCACCCCCGCAACATCGTTGCCATCGACGTACCGCGCGATGTCGACGGCCCCGACCGCTACAGCCTCGCTTCCTCGCGCCTTGCGGAGTGGGTGGCCGAGGGCACCTTGGTGCGCGATACCGCCCCCACGTTCACGCTGTACCGCATGCGTTTCGTCGATGAGACGGGCACTTCCCGCGAGACCGTGGGTGTGCTCGGAGCGCTCGAAGTCGTTGACGAGGGCGCCGGGGGTGTGTTGCCGCACGAACGCACCACCCCGAAGGCCAAGAGCGACCGACTCGACCTCACCCGGTCCACCAATGCGAACCTCTCCCCCGTGTGGGGTTTGTCGCTCACCGAAGGCCTCACCGATCTGTTGCGCGCGCCAGCCGAACTCGTCGGGTCCTGCCACGACGAGCACGGCGTGTTGCACACGGTCGAACGCGTCACCGACCCAGACCGAGTCGCCGCTATCAGCGCAGCAGTTGGTGCCAACCCGGTACTGATCGCCGATGGCCATCACCGTTACGCCATCAGTCGAACGTTTCGCGACGAGACCCGCGCTGCACGAGGTGGCGACGCCGGCGCAGCAGAACTCACCCTCACCTACGTGGCCGAACTGGTGGAGGACCAACTCAGCATCGACGCCATTCACCGCCTCTACCACGGCGTCTCGACGGATGAACTGCTCCAGCACTTCAGCGAATGCTTCGACGCTTCCGAGGCCGGGCCAGTCACCCCGGCCTTCGCCTCAGAGGTGGTCGAACGAGGCGCGTTGTGTCTGGTGCGCGCCGACGGCACCGGCGTATGGCTGACACCCAAGACCGCAGCGTTCGCCGATGTTCGAGCGCTCGACGGCGCCTATCTCGAACATGCACTCCGCAACACCGAGATCGACGTCACCTATCAGCATGGCGTGCAGCACGTCGTCGACACCGTGGCCGCCGGCGGCGCTACCGCAGGCGTTCTGATCAGGCCGACCAGCATCGTGGAGATTCGTCGCACCGCGGACGAACGACTGTTGATGCCGCCGAAGAGCACCTTCTTCACGCCGAAGTTGCGCACCGGGCCGGTACTGCGCCCCCTCGACTGAGGCCGGCGCGACGCCTCAGGTGTTCGACGCCTCGAAGATGCCCTGGATGGTGGCATCAAGCGTGGCGTTGAATGCGTCGTCGCTCTGCTGCGCACTGAGACCCTCCGTGAGTGCACGGGAGAAGCTGGCAATCATGCCGTGGTTGCGAGACAGCCGCGCGTTGGCGTCCTCGCGGGCGTAGCCGCCGGACAGCGCCACCACGCGCAGTACCTTCGGGTGCTGTACGAACTCGAGATAGAAGTCGTCGATATCGGGGATGGTGAGCTTCAACATCACCGGCTGATCGGCAGACTGTGCATCGAGGTGCCGAAGGATGCTGGCCTTCAACATCGCCTCCGCAGCTCCCTTCTCGGGGCTGTTGATATCCACTTCGGGTTCGATGATGGGCACCAATCCGCCGTTGAGAATCTGACGCCCGATCTCGAACTGCTGCGCCACGACTGCCTCGATGCCAGCCTCGTGAGCAAGCTTGATCACCGAGCGCATCTTGGTGCCGAAGACACCCTTGGCGGCAGCGCGAGCCACCAACTCGTCGAGACCACCGATCGGCTTCATCACCTGCACGCCGTCGGACTCGTCGGCAAGGCCCTTGTCGACCTTCAGGAATGGCACTACCTGCTTACGCGACCAGAGATACTCGGCTGCGCCGAGACCCTCCACGTCGCGATCCATCGTGCCTTCGAAAAGGATGGCGCCGAGCACTCGCGAGCCGCTGAAGACCGGGCTCGTCATCATGCGCGAGCGCATCTGATGAATGAGGTCGAACATCTCCCCTTCCGATGAGTAGGCAGACTCCTCCACGCCATACAGACGCAGCGCCTTGGGCGTGCTGCCACCGCTCTGGTCCAGGGCGGCGATGAAACCCTCACCGGACCTCACGCGTGCGAGCTGCTCTTGATTCATGGTGGAGTACCTCTCGTCGACACATCGGCGACCGCCCGCAACGAGCAGCCGTGGGTCAGCGTAGTTCGCCGCCGAGCATCGTTCCCAGCCTCTCCGTCTCGCGCTGTAGTACGCGCTGCACCTTGCGCCTCGCCTTCGCCGGCAGCACCTCGGTGGCCACCACCTCGGTGCGGCTCTGCGTGCCACCGGCACTACGGAAGAATCGGCGCCGTACGGCGCCGATCACCACCACGTCGTCGCCGGAGGAGAAGGGCACCGCCGAAGGTGGATCGAACCACGCCACCGGCACCGACCACGCACCATTGGGCGTGTCGGTGGTGAGCTCAAGGGACCACAACACGGAACCCGATGCCAGCGACCGCTCTTGCGGCTCGCTGCTGAGACGACCGATCAGCACTACCTGATTCATGATGACTCCCTCCCGCCGACCGAACGGCGAGTTCACATTGTTCGACGGGGGAAGTCGGTGGTGACGTTATGCGAAGGGTGCGACAGAGTAAGGGCGGTCAGCGCCCGAGTGTCCGCAGACGGTCGCGAACATCCGCAAACTCACGGTCCGCCTCGGCCACCAGCGTGAAGAACCGTCGAGCCTTGATCACGTCGCCGGAACGGTCGAGTAGGTCGGCGAGCACATACCACTGCCGAAGGTGATACTCCTTCGGCTTCTTGGGCAACTCGGTGGCCTTCTGCATCACCTTCAGGGCACCCGCCAGGTCGCCCTGGTCAGCCAACGCCCCTGCGGCCACGATGCGACCCTCGGACATCAGCGCGGGCTCGGGGGACGCATCACGCAACTCGCCCCACAGCACGTCGACCTCGTGATAGCGGCGTAGCGCTCGATAGCAGTCGGCAAGAACCGCATGATGCTGCACCGTGTTGGTGAGCTGACGCGCCACTTCGAGTTCGGCAGCCGCCTTTCGCCACTGTCCCATCCGATACAGAGCAAGCCCCGAGATCTCGTGGGCGAAGGCGAGGTCGGGCAAGTCGCGCAGCACCGGCTGCACCATGCGACGCGCATCGGCGAACCGCCCGCGGTCGAGCGCATCGGCGGCGCTGGCAAGACGCTCCTGGTAGCGCGCCTGACGCGCCGCAGGCGCGGCGTTCGCGAGGTCTTCCGCCACCTCGGGGGCGAGATCCATGGACTTGCGACGACCGGTCTTGGCAGGCGTCTCACCTGCTGCTCGCTCTGCGGCGGCCTCGGCCTCGTGGCGAAGGGAGCCCTCATCGATCCACTCTTCGCGCTCCCACGGCGGCGGAGCTGCCCGCTCGGGCTGCTCGTCGCGAGGACCGCGTGCGGCCTTGATCACCTTGGAACGACGCTCAGCCTCGGTGAGCGGCTTCTCGACACGACGCGGCGCGCCTCGGTCCAGGCTGCGCCCGCCACGGCTGTCGGGACGTCCGGGACGACCTTCGGGTCGACCGCGACCCGCAGCGCCACCGCTGCGGCCCTCCGGACGCGGGCCACGGCCATCGGGACGACCAGGGCGGCCCTCCGGACGCGGGCCACGGCCATCGGGACGACCAGGGCGGCCCTCCGGACGCGGGCCACGGCTATCCGGACGACCGGGCCGGCCCTCGGGACGAGGACCGCGGGCAGGACGCTCGACACCGGCGTCTTCACGCGGGTCGCGCCGAGGACCTCGAGGCCCGGCGGACCGCCCGCCCACCGTCGGCCGTGCACTAGAAGGACGGCCAGGACGCGTCGAGCGACCGTCGGTTGATTCGTCGTCTCGACGTGCCGGGCGGGCACCCGCAGGCCGTGGACGGCCGGCAGCGCCGCCGGGGCGAGGACCGCGACGCTCATCATCGCCCTCGCGACGAACGGGCCGCGCGCCGCTTGAAGGCCGGGCAGGCCGAGCGGAGCCACCTGGACGACCCCCCGACGACGGCCGGCCCGAGGAAGGGCGGCCGGAGGAAGACGAGGGAGGACGGCGATCGGGCGACGACATAGGCATTCGATCCTACGAGCGAACGAGCCGGAAAACGACGAAACGCCCCACGAGGGGGCGATTGTCGTGCCCGGTGGGGGCAAAAATGCCTCGAGGCCCCCGAAGGGGCCTCGAGTGTAGAAATCCGGCGGCGACCTACTCTCCCAGGGGGTCTACCCCCAAGTACCATCGGCGCAGGCAGTCTTAACTTCCGTGTTCGGGATGGGAACGGGTGTGACCCTGCCGCTATAGCCACCGAAATCTATTGTCAAGGAGGCGCGCCACCAAAGGTGGGGCGCTGCCCTCCGAGTACTCCAGAGCAAGCACGAGCGATGTTCAAACCAAGCCCTCGGCCGATTAGTACCGGTCGGCTACACACGTTACCGTGCTTACACCTCCGGCCTATCAACGTGATGGTCTCGTCACGGGCCTTACTGCGTTAACCGCATGGGTGTACTTATCTTGGAACGGGTTTCCTACTTAGATGCTTTCAGCAGTTATCCCTTCCGGAGGTGGCTAATCTGCCGTGCCCTTGGCAGGACAACAGACACACCAGAGCTCCGTCCGTCCCGGTCCTCTCGTACTAGGGACAGCCTTCCTCAATACACCTT
>CANHST010000019.1 GCA_947463235.1 Acidimicrobiaceae bacterium | reverse complement strand
TGGATGGCGTGTTTCCCACCCAACCCGGGGTGCGCGGTCCCCGGCCCGCCGACCTGGCAGACCGGTGGCACGTTTCCCACCCACGGGCGCGAAATGTGCCACACATGGCAGTTTTCCCACCCGTGGGTGCGTTGTGAGCCGTGGATGGCGTGTTTCCCACCCAACCCGGGGGGTGGCGCGCAGGCGCTGCGCGGGCGCGGCGCGGGCTGGGCGCGGCGCGGCGCGGGCCGGGCGCGGTCTGGGCGTGGGTCAGGGGGTGAGGTGGTCGAGCACCGTGAGCGCGATGGCTTGGTCGAGCACAGCGAGGTTGTCGTCCCATCGACCCGGCCAGGTGCTCTGCTGCGCGATGACCGTGTTGGTGCTGCGGTCGATCCAGAGGTGCTGGCCATTGATGCCGTGACCGGCATACCGGCCCTTCGACGCGTCGACCACCCACCAGCAGTCGTGGTAGTAGGCGTTCGGATGTGCCGGGTCGGCAGCGTCGCTCTTGCGGTAGTGGTCGATGAGCACCGGGTCGGTGTCGAGCACTCGGTCGGTCCACGCAGCAGGCACCACCTGAGCACCACCCACCATGCCGCGCTGCAGCACCATCTGCCCGAAGCGGGCGAAGTCGCGCGGCGTGACGCACATGCCGCCTTCCACTGTGGGGAAGCCGGCCGGGTCGACGATGATGTCGGCATCGTGTTCGACGCCGATTCGGCTCCAGATGCGATCGCTGAACAGGTCGGTGAAACGCTGCCCGGTGATCTGCTCGGCCACGAGGGCAAGGATGTCGGTGATGATGCTGCGGTACTCGAACCGATCACCGTGCTCACCCTGGGGCGCCACCGAGAGAGCCCAGGCGATGGTGTCGGACGGCAAGCCCGGGCGCAAGGCCGTTGTGTAGCCCGACACCGCCTCGATGAGGCAGCCAGCCGAGTCGGGGTTGTCGTAGTCGCTCTCGTCGAACTCGACGCCGGCGGTCATGTCGAGCAGGTGCTGCATCGTGCAGCCCTCCCATGCGGTGCCGAGTAGTACCGGGGCGTACACGTCGGCCCGCTCTGCCGGATCGATGAGACCCTCGCCAGCCAGCACTCCGATGAGGGTGGATGTGAACGACTTCGACACCGACATGAGCAGGTGCGTGTCGTCGGGCCGAACTCCCTCGGCGTACCACTCATGCACGATCACCCCGTCGTGGATCACCACGAACGCGTCGGTGTACCCGGCCTCGAGCGCCTCGAGCAGCGAGTATTCCTCCGTCTCGAACACGATCGCGAGATCGCCGAGGTCGCCCTGCCGTTCGGGCAACTGCCACACCGGCCCGCTGCCTCGCCGAATGCGCGCCGTGTGGGCCAACTCGCGCACGTGACGAAAGCCCCACCTGTTGTACGGCCCGTCGATCCAGTTGTTGCTGTTCACGCCATCGCGGCGGGCCGGTTCGGGGCGGGTGCGGGACACGGGCGTCTTCATTGGCCCAGCTTTGCAGGTGTACGATCAGCCCGTTGACCGGCCATTCAGGAAACCGCCGGGTGTCGAAGGGGACAGCAATGAATTGGGATGTGTTCATCACCTGTGCAGTCACTGGTTCGGGCGTGACAGCGCACAAGAGCCCGCATGTGCCGGTGACCCCCGAGCAGATCGCGAACTCCGCCATCGAGGCCGCAAAGGCCGGCGCCGCAGTGGTGCACTGCCACGTGCGCGAGCCCGAGACCGGCCTCGGCAGCCGCAAGACCGAGTACTACGCCGAAGTGATGGAGCGAATCCGCGACGCCGATGTCGATGTGGTCGTGAACTTCACGGCGGGCATGGGCGGCGACATGGTGCTGGGCGGCGACGAAGACGTGCTGCCGCTGAACGCAGCCGAGACCGACATGGCCGGCGCCACCGAGCGCCTCGACCACGTCACCACCCTGCTGCCCGAGATCTGCACGCTCGACTGCGGCACGATGAACTTTGCGTCGGGCGGCGACTACATCATGGTGAACACGCCCAGCGTGCTGCGCAAGATGGCCAAGATCGTGCAGGACCTCGGCGTGCGCCCCGAGTTGGAAGTGTTCGACTTCGGCCACCTCGTGCAGGTGAAGGAACTGATCAAGGACGGCCTGCTCGACGACCCGGTGATGATCCAGCTCTGCATGGGCATCGCCTACGGCGCCCCCGACGACCCCACCACGTTCACAGCCATGGTGAACGGCCTGCCGAACGACTGTGTGTTCTCGGCGTTCAGCATCTCGCGCATGCAGATTCCGTTTGTGGCGCAGGCTGCCCTCGCCGGTGGCAACGTGCGCGTCGGTCTGGAAGACAACCTCTACAACGGCCCCGGCCAACTGGCCACCAACGAGCAGCTCGTCGCCCGCGCCAAGCTGTTGCTGGAGACCATGGGCGCGAAAATCATGAGCCCGCAGGCCGTGCGCGACAAGCTGAAGCTGGTGAAGCGCTGATGAGTCCGGTTCCCGGATTGCAGACCGTCGGCCTTCTCGGCGGGGGCGTCATCGGTGGCGGCTGGGCCGCTCGCTTCCTCCTCAACGGCGTCGATGTGAAGATGTACGACCCCGACCCTGAGGCCCCCCGCAAGGTGGGCGAGGTGATGGCCAACGCTCGTCGCGCGATGAGCAAGTTGTACATGCCCTCCATGCCCGCCGAGGGCACGCTCACGTTCGTCGAGACGCCCGAAGAGGCGGCCACCGGCGTGCAGTTCGTACAGGAAAGCGCCCCGGAGCGCATGGAGTTGAAGCAGATGCTGCTGCGTCGAGCCAGCGCCGTGGCGGGCCCCGACGTGGTGTTCGGTTCCAGCACATCGGGCCTGCTGCCCAGCGTGATGCAAGAGGGCATGACCCACCCCGAGCGGTTGGTGGTGGGCCACCCGTTCAACCCGGTGTACCTGATGCCGTTGGTGGAGATCTGCGGTGGCAGTCTCACCTCCGAGGCCACCAAGCAACGGGCAGCCGAGGTGTATGAAGCGATCGGGATGCGTCCGCTGCACCTCGATGTGGAGATCGACGGATTCGTCGCCGACCGACTGATGGAAGCGCTGTGGCGGGAAATCCTGTGGCTCATCAACGACGGAGTGGCTACGGCTGAGCAGATCGACGATGCAATGCGTTTCGGCCCCGGCCTGCGCTGGAGCTTCATGGGCACGATGCTCGTGTATCGAATCGCTGGCGGCGAGCCGGGCATGCGTCACTTCATGGCGCAGTTCGGCCCGGCGTTGAAGTGGCCGTGGACGAAGTTCATGAACGTGCCCGAGCTCACCGACGAACTGCTCGACACCATCGTGTCGCAGAGCGACGAGCAGGCCGGCACCGCCTCCATCCGCGAACTCGAGATGCTGCGCGACGACTGCCTGGTGGCCGTCATGCAAGGGCTGCGCACCGCCGACTACGGCGCTGGCCAGGTGTTGGCCAACTTCGAACGCACGCTGTTCGAACGTATGGGCGACACCGCCGCCGAGCCCGACTTCAGCGGTCCGATGCGACTGCACGACGTGCGAGTGCCCACCGACTGGGTGGACTACAACGGCCACGTGAACGACAGCCGCTACTTCCAGCTGTCGAGCGAGACCATCGATCGCCTGCTGCGACTGATCGGCATGGACGAGGCGTACCTGGCCGGCGGGCACAGTTGGTTCACGGTGGAGAGTCACGTGAACTTCGCAGCCCAGGCAAAGGCCGGCGACCACCTCTACTGCACCGTTCAGTTGGTCTCGCACGATGCCAAGCGCATGCGCCTGTTCACTTCCATGCACCGCGCCGACGACGACACGGTGGTGGCCACCGCAGAACACATGCTCCTGCACGTGGACACCAACGCCGACAAGGCCGTTCCCGCAGCGGCCGAGATGACTGCTGTGCTCGACCGCATCGCTGCACAGCACTCGGCGTTGCCCGCGCCGTCGAATGCCGGACGCAGCGTCGGCCAGCCAAAAAACTGACAGCAATGTTCGTATCGCCGAACCCGCTAGGGTCCGGCGGATGAAGCGGGTTCAGGTTCCATCAATGAGGGGACCCTTCATGGAGGTCGCCGCGTCGCGAGTCGACGTTGCGTCGCTCTCGAAAGCGACGCTCACCGACCTCTCGCACGTGCTCGAAAACCTCATCATCGAACATGAGTTACCGGGTGCCGTCTTCACTGGCTTTCAAGTGGGCCGCAACTGGGTGTCGGAACTCGAGCGCTACGAGCGCCTGGTGCAGCCCGCTGCACGTTCGGTGGCCGTGTTCGCATCGGGAAACCTCGGCGACACCGGCCAGGTGGTGGGTTTCGAAGTTGCGAAGGACAGCCCCCTCACGCAGGAGTGGTTCATCATCGCGTTGACGGAGTGGTTCTGCTGTGCGTTGTTCGGGGCCGACAACCCTGCACAGCCCTCACCAGCGGAGGAAATGGACCGCCTGTTCGACGCAACCTGGACCTTCGATCCGGCCCTGGTGAGCGATCTGTGCGAGGTGCTACGCCGCGAGGTGCTGGCCAGCGACCCGACACGCATTGGGATGATCGACGATGCAATCCGCCGCTTCCCACCGCGCAACTCGTCCCCGGTCTTCGAAGCCCGATTCCACGTCCGGGTGTTCGAGACACTCGAAGCAGGCCGACGGCGGTGGCGACGAGAACTGGTGCGTTCGAACGAGGTGCAAGAACGGCTGCAGCAGGCGAACGCCGAGGCAGTGCGGCTGGAGCGCCTCGCCTCAGCGGGGGGAACCGCCGCCAGCCTCGCCCACGAACTGAACAACCCGCTCGCGGCCATCAGCCTCACGGCGGAGGTCATGCTCGCTCAGGCCGACACCGGCGCGGTTGATGCAGCGACGGTGCAACTGTGGGCTCATCAACTCAGCGCACAGAGCGTTCGGTCGGGACGAATGATCCGCGGGATTCTCGACCTCGTTCGCGGGAGCGAAGCGGCGCTGGAGACGATCGAGTTGGAGCCCTATTTGCAACAGCTCACCGAGGAGGCGTCGCACGCGTTGCGCCGCCGCATCACCCTCATCTGCCCGCCGGGCGTGTCGGTCCTGGCCGACCGCGACCGGCTCCGGCACATCGTCACCAACCTCCTGGAGAACGCCGTGCAGGCGTCGCCCAATGGGTCGAGCGTGATGATCACGGTCGGAGAAGGCGACGACGGACATCTCGACATCCTCGTCATCGACAGCGGCACCGGTGTGGCCGACCAGGTGATGCCCACGCTGTTCGAACCGTTTCAGACCACACACGCCGACACCGGCGGCACGGGGCTTGGCCTGGCGCTGTCGCGACGTTTCGCGGAGGAGCAGGCGGGCCGACTCGCCCTCCAGTCCACCGGGCCGACCGGCAGCGTGTTCGTGCTCTCCTTGCCGCGCGTCGCCACATCGACGTATCCCACGCTCGTGGAGTCACCGCCCGACGAGAATCACGCAGGGCAGGGGCAACGGGTGCTGGTGGTCGACGACGATCCCGACGTTCGCTCGTTACTCGGACACCTGTTGCGCCAATCGGGCTGGGAAGTCTGGACCGTCGGGTCCGCCGAGCACGCGCTTCGTTCGGCAACCGACCGGGCATACGACGCAGTGGTGATGGACTACCGACTCGGTGATGGCAGCACCACAGCAACCTTGCTGCAGGCACTCGAAGTCATCCGGCCGGGGATCATCGAACGCACCATCATCATCAGTGGCAGCCTGAGCCGCGAATTGTCCGAGGATCTACCGCCGGTGTTGCTGAAGCCCTTCAGCCGGGCCGAACTCGAGGCGGCCATCGCCGCTCGCATCCAGCACTTTCGCTAGCGCTGTCGGCCTACCGCGATCGCTTCAGCGGAGTGGCATCGAAGCCGGGGCCCAGCAGCCGCGATGCTTCCGCCAACCACACTCGCTCCACACGCTCACGAGTGACACCCTTCGCTTTCAACGCGAGGAGCGGCGCCCAGCCGTCGATCAGTGCAGCAAGCACGAACATCACGTCGTCGGCATCGCCAGGAAGGAACTCGCCGTTTGCCTGCCCGTCGCGGATGGCGGCGCGCAGCGCAGCACGCCAGCGACGGTCGAGGCGATCGCGTTCCGCCGCAGCGTTCTTGTCGCGCAGCGCAAGCACGCACAACTCCATCCAGAGCTTCCAGTCGTAGTGGTGCAGCATGGCTTCCACCAACACGCGCATGCGCTGTGACGCCGACTGCTTGTGCTCGGCTTTCACGGTGTAGCGATCATGAAACTCGGCTTCGCGGAGTTTCAACGCCTCTGCCAGCAGCCCGTCTTTGCCATCGAACCAGTACAGGATGGCGGCCGGACTGGTGCCCGCCGCGGTGGCGATGTCGACGACTCGGGTGTTCGCGTAGCCGCGCTCGGACAGCACTTCAGCGGCCGCCGCCAAGATCTGCGCCTTGCGAACATGGTCGAGTCGAGGTCTCGGCATCGGTGTCGTGTCCAATCCTGAATGTATATTTAGTCAATGCTCGTCGTCGTGGTGGGAGGCACCTCCCGCGCAGCCGAATGGATCACGCGTTACCTGGCCTCCGGCCTCGACGTCGCCGTCGACGACGCGCACACTGTACGCGATGCCGTGGCCTCACTGTGGCCGTCGTCCGACCGGCTCGGCCTGTTTCCACACTCCTCGCTCGACCGGCTGCGGACTGCGACGCCCATCGACCTGGCGAACGCCCACCTCGTGCATGTCATCGACGCCGAAGCTCCGAGCGGCACGTCCGGCCTGCTTGCCACCGACGCAACCGCGAAGGGTTGTTCGCCGGCGAACCTCCTACCACTCGTGGAAGTGGCCGGCCCGCAGGCTGCTGAGCTCAGCGGCTTCTACCAATCCATCGGCATGGCCCCGGTGCCGGCCGACGCACCGGCACATGAGCGGTGGCAACTCGGCGATGGCATCGCCCAACTCGCCGACGGCGACCCCGACGTCATCATCGCGATCATGCGCGGCCTACGGCCATCGGGCAAGGGTGCCGGCGCAGCAGTGGCGCACCATGAGGCCACCCGCTTCGCTGCCGGCGGCGTGCAACGGTGGCAACCGGGCGAGGTGCCCGCTGCTCCCCTGGCGCTGTACCGCACCCCCGTGGAACCCGAGTGGGTGGACTACAACGCGCACATGACCGAGAGTGCCTATCTCACGGCCGCAGGCTGGGCCAGCGATGCGCTGTTCCGCTACATCGGCGACGACGAGGCCTACCGCGCAGCCGGCCACAGCTTCTACACCGTGGAAACGCACATCCATTACGTGCGCGAGGTCGCTGTCCACGAACCGATCGAGTTCCACACGCAGATTCTCGGTGTCGACACCAAGCGTGTTCACCTCATCCACTCCATGCTGCACGGCACCGACGGAGGGCTGCTCTGCACCGCAGAGCAGATGCTGGTGCATGTCGACATGAACGCCGGACGCAGCGCCGCGATCCTTCCCGACGTTGCGGCTGCACTGCAGGCCATCGCTGCCTCGCACGCGCCCCTCCCCATTCCACCTCAGGTGGGCAGCGTCATGCAGCTGCCGCCTCCCAAGCACTGACCACCACACAGGAGTAGCAATGTTCTTCGAACTCACCGACGAGCAGCAGATGATCGTCGACACCGTGCGCAGCTTCACCGAGAAGGAGCTGATGCCGCATGAGGAGATGGTCGAGAAGCTGGGCGACGTGCCGAAGGATCTCGTTGCCGAGATCAAGCGCAAGTCGATCGATGCCGGTCTGTACGCCGCGAACATGCCCGCCGAACTCGGCGGTGGTGGCCTCGACAGCCTCGGCGTCACGCTGGTCGACCGCGAGTTCGGCGCCACGTCGTACGCGCTGCAGTACATCGTGGCTCGCCCTTCGAACATCCTGCGCGCGTGCCAGGGCAGCCAGATCGAAGAGTTCCTGCTGCCCACCATTCGCGGTGAGCGCGTGGACTGCATGGCCATGAGCGAACCCGACGCCGGCTCCGATGTTCGCGGCATGAAGTGCAGCGCGGTCCGCGACGGCGACGACTACGTCATCAACGGCGTGAAGCACTTCATCAGCCATGCCGACCTGGCCGATTACGTCATCCTGTTCGCCGCCAGCGGCGAGGAGATGACCTCGAAGGGCCCGAAGAAGAAGATCACCGGGTTCCTCGTCGACTTCGACACACCCGGATGCGAAGTGGTGCACGGCTACAACTGCGTGTCGAACAAGGGGTACCACAACCTCATCATCAACTTCGACAACTGCCGGGTGCCGGTGCGCAACATCCTGGGCGAGGAACACCGCGGTTTCGATGCCGCCAACGAGTGGCTTGGCTCCACCCGTCTCCAGGTTGCCGCCGTGTGCGTGGGTCGCGCCCGTCGCGCCCTCGGCATTGCCACCGAGTGGGCCGCCACCCGAGAGCAGTTCGGCCAGAAGATCGGCAAGAACCAGGGCGTCAGCTTCAAGCTCGCCGACATGCGCACACAACTCGAGGCCGCCGAACTGCTCACGCTGCGTGCCGCGTGGAAAGACGCCCAGGGTCAGGCCACCGACGAGGACATGGCGATGGCGAAGGTGTTCTCCAGCGAGATGTGCCAGTTCGTCACCGACGAAGCCATCCAGATTCTGGGCGGCATGGGCCTGATGGACGAACTGCCGCTCGAGCGGATGTGGCGCGACACCCGCGTCGACCGCATCTGGGATGGCACCAGCGAGATTCAGCGGCACATCATCAGCCGCGCCATGCTGCGTCCCTTCGGCGCCTGAGACTCAGAGGACGGGGCGCCAGTCGGGGTGGGTGAAGCCCACCCCGGTGGCCTCCACAGCGCCAGCGACACGGAACGCCGTCACGTCGTCGTACGGACGGGCCACCACCTGCACACCGGTGGGCACGCCGTTGGCAGCCTTGCCCGACGGCACGCTCACCACAGCGCAGCGCGACTGGATGTTGAACGGCAGCGTCATAGCTCCGAGGATGTGGTGCTGCACGTGGCCATCGCCGATTCGCATGCCACCTTCGAGGTACGCCTCGCCCGCCACGAAACCGTCGGTGGCCATGGTGGGGCAGATCATCGCGTCGTGTTCCTGGAACACCTTGCCGAGCGCCAGCCACAAGGAGCCCTCGGTTTCCAGCCCTTCGTAGAACCCAAGGCCGGCACCATCCATGCTGTCCGCGAACGCGATGGCGTAGTCGTTCATCACCTCGCGATGCTCATCGCGGACGTGGCCGATGCCTGCACCCATGATCGTGCGGAAGTGCGTCTGCGCAGCGTCCCACACCTGCTGCGTGGTCCAGGGCAGGGTGATCTCCGTCACCAGTGCACCCGCAGCCGCCAGCGACTCGGCGACGCGGCGCGTGTTGGCCTCCACCGCAGGGTCGAGTGGCCAGTTACCCAGATTCGTGCACAGCGCGATCCGCATGCCCTCCACCGAGGTGCCAGCGCCCTCCACCCGAGGCGGATGCGGCATCGACACAGGGTCGATCCAGTGTGCACCCGCGATCACGTCTTCCAGCAGCGCACAGTCGGCGACGGTGCGCGCCATCGGGCCGTCGTGGCAGAACTGATCGAGGTTGTAGGGCGGCAGTGCCGGCACGCGGGCGAACGGCGGCTTGAAGCCCACCACACCACTGAGCGATGCCGGGATACGAATGGATCCGCCGATGTCGCTGCCCGTGCCGATCGGCGCGTACCCCGCGGCGAGTGCTGCACCGGTGCCGCCCGACGAACCGCCGGGCGAGAAGTCGGTGTTCCACGGGTTACGGGTGATGCCCCACATACGGGTGTGTGTGAAGCCGGCACAGCAGAACTCGGGCGTCGTGGTGCGCACATGGATGATGCCGCCCGCGGCCTGAATGCGTTCGATGATCGGGTGGTCGATGTCGGCCACCTCATCAGTGAGCGACAACGATCCCTGCGTCCAGGCTCGCCCCTTCATCGGGTGCTCCTCCTTGGCCGCCACGGGCACACCGTCGATTGCACGAGCCTCACCACGGGCGTACCGGGCTGCGGATTCCTTCGCCTCGACCCGGGCCTCCTCGTAGCGCCGATCGGCCACGCAGTTGATGGTGGGCTCCATTTTCTCCACCCGTTCGATGACCACCTCGAGGTACTCCACGGGCGAGAGTTCCTTGGCGTTGAACGCCGCCAGAAGTTCGGTGGCAGAGAGGTACACGGCATCGAGGTCGCTCATGCGCTCATTCTGACCGATCCTCGAAGACCGCGTCCGCACCGGCCGGTTGTCTGATCGGCGATTCAGCTAATCTTGCTCCTCATGTCCGATCTGCGCCGACTGCTCGCACCGCGCTCTATTGCCGTCGTCGGAGGCGCGCCCGCCGAGCGCGTGGTCCGCCAGTGTCTGAAGCTCGGCTTCGACGGCCCCATCTGGCCGGTGCACCCCAAGCGCGCCGACCTCGCGGGCGTGCCATGCCTGCCTTCCCTCGACGACCTACCGGGCGTGCCGGATGCCGTGTTCCTCGGCGTGAACCGCAACGCCACCATCGAGGCCATGCGCTCCATCAATCGCATCGGCGCCGGTGGCGCAGTGTGCTACGGCTCGGGCTTCGCTGAGACCGGCGACGAGCACCTGCAGGATGCCCTGCTGGAGGCAGCGGGCGACGTGCCGTTCTTCGGACCCAACTGCTATGGATTTGTGAACACCTTCGACCGTGTGGCCCTCTGGCCCGACGAGCACGGCATGGGCCGCCACGAGCGCGGGGCCGCCATCGTGAGCCAGAGCGGCAACGTGGCTGTGAACCTCACGTTCCAGCAGCGCGGACTGCGCCTCGGCAGCATGATCACCGTGGGGAATCAGGCGAACCTTGGCACCGAAGACGCCATTGCTGCGCTCCTCGACGACGAACGCATCACGTCCATCGGCCTGTTCCTCGAAGCCGTCCGCGATGCGCAACAGTTCGCCACCGTGGCGATGCGCGCCAGGGAGCGTGGCGTTCCCATCGTGGCTCTGCAGACCGGCCGTTCGGAGGCCGGGGCGCTCATCGCCAACTCGCACACCGGTTCCATGGCCGGACGAGCTGCCGCCTACGACGCGCTTTTCGCCCGCTACGGCGTGGCCACCGTGCGCACGCCGTCCGAACTACTCGAGACCCTGAAGCTGCTGGATTCCGGTGGCCCACTCCGCGGCCGCCGCGTGGTATCGCTGAGTTGCTCGGGTGGCGAGGCCTCCTTGGTGGCCGACCGCAGTGATGCCACCTCGCTGAGCTTCGCGCCGTTCACCGCCGAGCAGACCACCGCCATCGAAGCCACGCTCACCGAGTTGGTGTCGGTGAGCAACCCGTTCGACTACCACACGTTCATGTGGGGCGACCGAGAGGCTATGGCTGCCACCTTCACCGCCGTGATGGACGGCCCGCAGGACGCCACCATGTTGGTGCTCGACGCTCCGCCTGCCGACGACAACGACCCGAGCAGTTGGTACGTGGCCTCAGATGCACTCGCCGATGCGGCCAAGGCCACCGGGAACCGCGGCGTGGTGGTGGCCACCCTGCCCGAGTGTCTGAACGCACCGTTTCGCGCGCACATCAGTGCCAGCGGGCTCACTCCGCTGCTCGGCCTGTCGGAGGCCCTCACTGCGCTCGACGCCGCGGCAATCGCAGGCGCAACGGTGGACGCGACACCACACTCCCCCGTGACGGCACCGGGTGCCACCACGTTGATCGACGAAGCGTCCGCCAAGCAGTGGCTCGACGCACTCGGCGTGGAAGTGCCGGAAGGCCGGGTGGTGCAATCGTCCGACGTCTTGGCCACCGCCAAGGAGATCGGCTACCCGATCACCCTCAAGGCATTGGGGCACGCGCACAAGAGCGAGGCCGGCGCCGTGAAGGTGGGCTTGCGAGATGCGGAAACCCTCGCGAGTGCCCTCGCTGCGATGCCCGGCACCTCGGCCGGATACCTGGTGGAGAAGACTGTCACCGATGTGGTGGCCGAAGTGCTGGTCACCGTGCGTCGCGATGCGCCCGTGGGCTGGCTGGTCACCGTGGGCCATGGCGGCGTGACGACCGAACTCTGGAGCGACGTTGCCAACCTGCTGGCACCGGTCACGGTGCCCGAGGTGGAAGCCGCCCTGATGTCGCTGCGGAGCGCCCGGTTGCTCACCGGCTTTCGCGGCCGCCCCGCCGCCGACGTGCGGGCCTTGGCCGAGTTGGTGGTTCGTCTCACCGACGCCGTGGTCGGCACCCACGTCGTGGAAGTGGAACTGAACCCGGTGCTCGTCGGCAGCAGCGGTGCCACCGCAGTCGACGCGCTGCTCATCGTGGAGGAATGAAGATGTCGCACTCAACGCACCCCGGCTTCCATGTGGAAGTCACCGATGGCATCGCCGTGGTCACCCTCGACCGCCCGAAGGCGAACGCCATCGACGCTGCCACCAGTTACGCATTGGGCGAGGCATTCGTGGGGTTCGAACGCGACCCATCGGTACGCGTGGCCATCTTCACCGGCAACGGCGAGAAGTTCTTCAGCGCCGGATGGGATCTCGGCGCCGCGGCCGAGGGCGAAGCGTTCGACAGCGATTACGGCGCAGGCGGATTCGGTGGCTTCACCAACCTGCCCAACCGTCGCACACCCGTCATTGCAGCAGTGAACGGCTTGGCCGTCGGCGGGGGCTTCGAGATCGCCATGGCAGCCGACATGATCGTGGCCGCCGAGCACGCCCAGTTCTTCCTGCCCGAGGCCGGCCTCGGCATCCTTCCCGACAACGGCGCCGTGCGACTGCCCCGCCTGCTGCCCGGGCCGATCGCTCGCGAGATGCTGCTCACCGGCCGACGTATGGGGGCCGACGAAGCAGCCCGATGGGGTCTGGTGAACAA
Organism: Acidimicrobiaceae bacterium; assembly: GCA_947463235.1. Classification (GTDB taxonomy): domain Bacteria; phylum Actinomycetota; class Acidimicrobiia; order Acidimicrobiales; family Ilumatobacteraceae; genus UBA668. The sequence goes on along the minus strand of CANHST010000019.1, from coordinate 11,923 downwards.
GGTGGTGCCGGCCGCCGAACTGATGGCCGCCGCCCGGCAACTCGCCACCGACATCTGCTGGGCAGCTCCGCTCAGCGTCACCGCCATCCTCGACATCGAGCGCCGCACTGCGCAGATGGATCCCATCGAGGCGATGGGCATCATCCAAGATCTGCCGAGCTACCGCGCCGCCATCGACTCCGAGGATGCGCAGGAGGGCAACGACGCCTTCGCCGAGAAGCGCTCCCCCATCTGGAAAGGCCGCTAAGCGTCTTCCCCGAGGTCAGCTGAGTTTGAGACCGACGGGAACGTCTTCGTAGTCGACTGTCCACAGACGCGCCGCATAACGATCGTCCTTCCCGCTGCACCGCCAGCCGAGCAGACGTTGGGCACGCTCGGACAGGTGCTGCACGTCGGCCCAATCAGCCCCCAGCGGCGATGCTTCCTCCGGCGTCAACCAGCCCAGCACGTACGACAAATGCATGCCGTAGCGGAACTGGTCGGCGGTGGTGTTTGCTCCTCCACTATGCAGCACGCGGCCGGTGTAGATCATCCCCGCCCCTGCCGGCATCACGGCCTGGCACACCTCATGCGGCTCGGCCTGGCGCTGGTAATCGTCCCAACGGTGGCTGCCGGGCACCACTCGCGTGGCGCCCACCTCGGCGGTGAACTCGCTGATCGCAAACAGGCAACTGAGCGTCACCTCGAAGCCGTTGGGCGAACAGAGCGTGGGCCAGTTGTCGGCGTCGCGGTGTAGCCACTGGGCCGTCTCCCCCGGTCCGATGATCATCATTTGGCCGGTGTTCATCCAATAGTCGGATGCCATCGGCAGCAGGACCTGGTCGGCGACACCGAGATAGAACGAGTCGGTGAGAATGTCGGCGAAGGCTGCACTCCGGCGCGCGAGCCGAGTGAAGCGCGTGGTGTGCTCGCCCCAGAACTCGCGCACCGCGGCGTTCTCGGCGACAGAACCGGCATGATGCCCGGCTGCGTGACGAATCATGTCGTCACTGAACCGCTGATGGGTGTCGGGGTCGAGGAAGTCGCGCACGATCACCGCACCATCACGGTCGAGTACCTCGAGAACGGCCTGCACTCCATCGGCCTTGGAGACCTCCTCGAGGCGCACCATCAGTTGTAGCTTCCCACTTCGAACAGTTCGGAGCTGCGGTCGCCAAGACCCGACACCAACTCGGCCATCCGGGCCACGTTGCGCGAATAGCGCTGGCCGTGCTCGTGGGTGTGGGCCACGCTGAGGGTCCAGCTCTCGCTCTTGCCCCACGGCGGGAGGAAGATGCCGCCGTTGTGTTGCACGAGGAAGTGCAGGTGGCTGATGGCGGTGGAGATGCGCAGGAACTCCCGGTAGTTACGCGACGGCGTGTCGTGGAACACGACCGAACCCTTGAAGCCGAACACATTGCCGTGCGACGGGATGCCGGCCGCGGTGAGCGCATCGGTGGAGTCGCGCAACATGGCGCGGCCGATGTCGTCGGCGACGGCGTAGGTGTCGGGGGTGAGTACCTCCAGCAGCGTTGCCTTCGCCGCAGCCATGGTGAGCGGGTTGCCGTTGAAGGTGCCGACCTGATCGAACAGCCCGCTCTCGATTGCGGCCATCACTTCCTCGGTACCGCCGATGGCTCCGCAGGGCAGGCCGCCGCCGAGCGCCTTGGCCAGGCACACGATGTCGGGGGTGACGCCGAACAGGCCGGTCGCCCCGCCGTAGTGGACCACCATGCCGGTCTTCACCTCGTCGAACGCCAGGAGCGCACCATGCTGGCGGGTGAGTTCGCGCACGCCCTCCAGGTAGCCGGGCGCGGGAGGGATGATGCCCGCGTTCATCATCATCGGCTCGAGGATCATTCCGGCGATCTGGCCGCGGTGCTGATCGAGCACACGCTCGAGTGCCGGGAGGTCGTTGAACGGCACGATCCGCAGCATGTCGGCCATGGCCTGCGAGATGCCCGGACCGGGCACCCGCAACGGTTCGGATTCCGGGCCGAGCTGGTCGGCCGACCGGAAGAGCGAGATCATCGCCGAGTCGTGGTGACCGTGGTAGGTGCCTTCGATTTTCACCACCAGCGGACGGCCCGTGATGGCCCGCATCAGGTGGAAAGCGTCCATGGTGCTCTCGGTGCCGGAGTTGTTGAAGCGCCATTTCGGAAGCCCGAAGCGCTGGGCAAGGTTCTCGGCCACGGCGATGGCGTCCTCGGTGGGCTGCGCGAAGTGCGTGCCCTTGGTGACGCGATCCTGCACCGCCTTCACCACATGCGGGTTCGCGTGGCCCACCACATTCACGCCGTAGCCGGCGTGCATGTCGACGTACTCGGTACCGTCGGCGTCCCACACCAGGGCACCTTCGCCATGGCTCACCCAGACCGGAAGCGGGCGCGAACTCGCCCAACTGGAACACACTCCACCAGGCATCACCTCACGACCACGGGCTCCGAGTTCGGCCGAGGCGCCCATCCGAGCGACGAACCTGGCCTCCTCTGCATTGATCAATTCGTCCAACGTGATCCCGTGCTGCTGATCCATGCAACAACCCTAGCCGTTTGTCTGATCGGTCATTCAGAGTTCGCTAGGCTGGGCGTTCGCCAGTCGCCGAGGGGGACCCACCATGTCCAACGATGTCAACACGCTCACACGCGACCACTATCTCAGCGATGCCGTCTGGCAGGCCGAGCGCGAGCAGATTTTCCACGGCGGCTGGGTACTCGCCGGCGCCGGCCAACGACTTGCCCCCGGCAACCGCAGCGTGGTGAACATCGCGGGCGAGAGCGTGCTGCTCACCCGCGATCTGAAGGGGTTCCTGCACGCGTTCGCGAACGTCTGCCGCCACCGCGGTTCGATGCTGTGCGAAGGCCACCAGGAATCCACCCAGGGTTCGCTGATGTGCCCGTATCACGCCTGGACCTATTCGCTCGACGGCAAGCTCATCGCCACGCCGCACCTCGACGACACCGACGTGGACAAGAGCACGCTGCCGCTGTGGCAGTACCACCTGCGCGAGTGGGAAGGCCTCATCTTCGTCAGCCTTGCCGCCGACCCGATGCCGTTCGATCAGTGGCTGCAGCGACACGCGGGCGAGATGACCGCCCTCGCTCGCTTCGGCATCGCGGGTCTGAAGGCCGTCGCCCACACGGTGTGCGACATCGCGGCGAACTGGAAGATCGTGATCGAGAACTACCAGGAATGCCTGCACTGCACCCGCGTGCACCCCGAACTCGTCGACCTGGTTCCGCTGTACCGCAGCGGCTGGGTCACCGACCACTCTCGCGACGACGGCGGAGCCGACCTGTCGCGCGGCAACACGATGTCGGACCAGCCCATGGATTTGCCGCCGTTGCCAGGCGTCACGGGGGCCGACCAGAACTCGTACTTCGGTGCCACCTACTTCCCGAACGGCTTCGTCGATGTGACGGGGCCCAGCGTGGTGATCTCGACGCTGTACCCCGACGGCCCCAACCGCACGGTGATGACGATGGACTTCCTGTTCCACCCCGATGCGATCGCCACTCCCGGCTTCGACCCTCAACCGATCATCGACTTCAACGTCTTGGTCGGCAATCAGGACAACGTGGTGTGCGAGGCAGTGCAGCGCGGTGTCACGTCGAAGTCGTTCGACCACGGCGTGCTCACCCCGAAGGATGAGGGCGTGATCTGGTTCACCCAGCACTACCTGGACACGATGGCGGGCTCCTGAACAGCACGTCCTGTCACGGCACGTCCTGACGTCAGTTCGGCAGCACCCGCAACGAGTCGGGTGAGATCTCCACGCCCACCTCGCCGCCCTCCACCAGTGCGGGGCCCTCGGCACCGTTTGCCACCATGGCCTGCATCGCCTGGTCGCGCACCGTGAGATGCACATGGGTGAGTGCCCCTGCGAACACCACATGGTCGATCCGGCCTCGCAGCGTCGCATCGTCGGCGTTCACCAACCGCAGGCGTTCCGGGCGAACCACCACGAAGCAGTTGCCTGCAACACCACTGGTTGCCGTCTGCACCCTCTGCCCCAGCACTTCCACACCGCTGGCATCGGCCACGGCGGGCAGCAGATTCGCCAGACCCAAGAAGTCGGCCACATAGGTGTTGGCCGGCTCGTCGTAGACCTCGCGAGGGGCCCCCACCTGGCGGATCACACCGGCATCCATTACGGCCAGGCGATCGCTCATCGTGAGCGCTTCCTCCTGGTCGTGGGTGACGTATACGAACGTGATGCCGACCTCGCGGTGCAGGGCACGGAGCTCCACCTGCAACACCCGTCGCAGCTTGGCATCGAGCGCTCCGAGTGGTTCATCGAGCAACAGCACCTTCGGCCGCAGCACCAGCGACCTGGCCAGCGCCACACGCTGCTGTTGACCGCCGGAGAGTTGATGAGGCCGGCGGGTCTCGTAGCCGTTCAGACGCACCAGTTCCAGCGCTTCGCCGACCCGACGCTTGGCCTCCTCCTTGGAGCAGTCGAGAAACCGAAGCCCGAAGGCCACGTTGTCGGCGACCGTCTTGTGCGGGAAGAGGGCGTAGCTCTGGAACACGGTGTTCACCGGACGCTTCTCCGGCGGCACACCGCGCATATCGGCGCCGTCGATGCGCACCGAGCCATGCTCGATGTCTTCGAATCCGCCGATCAAGCGCAGCGTGGTGGTCTTGCCGCATCCGGAGGGACCGAGCAGCGAGAAGAACTCACCCGGCTCGATGACCAGGTCGATGCTGTTCAGCACTTTCAACGTGCCGTAGAACTTCGACAGCGATGCAAGTTCGATGCGACCGCCACCGACCGTGTGCTCAGCCATTCCCCGTTCCCCCAACAATGCCCACGCCGACAGATGGACTGACTGTCGGTTCAGGAAACATTAGCCGAACCGGTCGCGTTAGGTTGCGGCGATGCACAGCGAGGAAATCGAGTACCACCTTGACGGCGTTCGTTACCTGGGGCACCTCGCCGTGCCCGATGGCGACGACCTGCGACCCGCCGTGCTGGTGTGCCACGAGGGGCCGGGCATGACCGATCACGCTCGCTGGCGGGCCGATCGTCTGGCCGACGAACTCGGCTACGTGGCGTTCGCACTCGACTACTGGGGCGACGGCAAGCCGCTCGAACCGGCCGAGGTGCCCGCCAAGCTCGGTGGGATGATGGCCGACCAAGCCACCACGCGACATCGCGCTCAGGCCGGTCTCGACCTGCTGCTGGCTCACCCCCGAGCCGACCGCTCGAAGGTGGGTGCCATGGGCTACTGCTTCGGCGGCACCATGAGCCTCGAGTTGGGTCGCGCCGGAGCGGCGGTACACGCCATCGTGGGTTTCCACAGCGGCCTGGCCAACGCCACGCCGGCCGACGCCGCCAACATCAGCGGCAAAGTACTGGTGTGCCTCGGCGTCGACGACCCGATCATTCCGCCCTCCCAACGCCAGACCTTCGAGGACGAGATGAATGCTGCCGGCGTGGACTGGCAGATGCTGCTGCACAGCGGTGCCGGGCACAGCTTCACCAACAAGCTCGCCGATGGAAGCCGTCCCGGCTTCCAGTACCACGAGCCCAGCGACCTGCGCTCATGGCGAGCGATGGCCGCCCACTTCCACGAGGTCTTCGGCCGCTAACCCCACCACCGGTTGGGCGCGAAATGTGCCACATTTGGCTCACTTCGCACCCACGGGTGCGGTTCCTGCCATACCTGGCGCATTTCCCACCCGTGGGCGCGAAACATGCCACGCCCGCCGCCGCGCCCGCCGCCACGCCCACCGCCGCGCCGCCGCGCCGCTCACCCCACCACCGGTTGGGCGCGAAATGTGCCACATTTGGCTCACTTCGCACCCACGGGTGCGGTTCCTGCCATACCTGGCACATTTCCCACCCGTGGGCGCGAAACATGCCACGCCCACCGCCGCGCCGCCGCGCCGCTCACCCCACCACCGGTTGGGCGCGAAACATGCCAAATTTGGCTCACTTCGCACCCACGGGTGCGGTTCCTGCCATACCTGGCGCATTTCCCACCCGTGGGCGCGAAACATGCCACGCCCGCCGCCGCGCCACCGGGCCGCTCACCCCACCACCGGTCGGGCGCGAAATGTGCCACATTTGGCTCACTCCGCACCCACGGGTGCGGTTCCTGCCATACCTGGCACATTTCCCACCGGTCGGGCGCGAAATGTGTCGGGGCGGTCGACGGGGTCAGTCGGCGTGCACGCCTTTGGGGGCGCGCTGGTTCATGAAGCCGAACAGGTAGCCAGCCACACGGCGCATCTGGATCTCTTCGGCGCCCTCGGTGATGCGGTACCGACGGTGGTGGCGATAGATGTGTTCGAAGGGCTTGTGACGCGAGTAGCCCATGCCACCGTGCACCTGCATCGCCCGGTCGGCGGCGTCGCAGCACAACCGATTCGCCCAGTAGTTACACATGCTGACCTTGTCGCTCTGGCTGAAGGCGCCGTACTTGTCCATCATCCAGGCGGTCTTGTGGATGAGTGCCCGCAGCATTTCGCACTGCGTCTGTAGCTCCACCAACGGGAACTGGATGCCCTGGTTCGTGGCCAACGCCTTGCCGAACGGCTTGCGCTCCGTGGCGTACTTCACCGCTTCATCGATGCAGAACTGCGCAGCACCGAGCGACGACGCCGCCTGACGAATGCGGTTCTCGTTGAAGAAGTGCTGCACCACCTGCAGCCCCCGGCCTTCGCCGCCGAACACTGCACTGGCCGGCACCCGAACATCGGTGAGGCGGATGTGCGCGTGATCGGTGGGCATGTTGAACGTCCAGAGGTACTCCAGCACCTCAAACCCTTCGTTCTTTGTGGGCACGAGGAACGCCGTGATGCCATCGCCGTCGCCAGCCTTGCCACTGGTGCGGGCCATGATCATGTCGTACTGGGCCTTGTGGATGCCGGTGTTCCACGTCTTCTCACCATTGATCACCCACTCGTCACCGTCGCGCACTGCGGTGGTCTCCATGTGGGTGGCATCGCTGCCATGGTTCGGTTCGGTGATGCCGAACGCAAAGCCGCGTCGCCCCTCGGCGAGGTCGTCGATCCATTCAGCCTTCTGCTCTTCCGTGCCGTAGGCGATCATCAGCAGCAGACCCACGTTGTTGCCCACGATGGAGTGCTCGTTCTGCAGATCGTTGTGGAGGCCGAGCCCCTTGCGGGCCAGGTGCTCGCGAATCACGGCCATGCCGAGGTTCGTGCCGTTGCGGCCCCCGAACTCGGTGGGGAACGGGTAACGGTAGAACCCGGCCTGGTCGGCAAGTCGCTTCACCTTGTGCAGCAGTTGCTCCCACTCTTCGGTGGGGAGGCCCTGGTCCTCCCAGTTGGTGCGCGCATCCTCGCGACGGTGGTCGAAGAACCGAATGTTGTCGTCCTCAGCTTCCAGCGGACGAATCACTTGCTCGATGAACGTGTCCAGTTCGGCGAGCAGGTCGAGCAGATCTTGCGGAAGGTCGAAGTCCATTGCCGAAGCTTTCCCCTTTCACGCCCCCACCGGCGAAGCGAAGGACCGTCCGCGCCGACGGACCATCGACAGAGGTGTCACAATGAAGGTATGGCAGCGACCTTCACTCGAATGGATGAGAGCACCGCGGAGCAGTGGGCCGTTATCGGCCGCGAGACCGCCGAGAACCAGAGCCGCGTGGCCGACCGCATTCTGATGCTGTTGCGTTCGCTCGGCGACATCACCGACGGGTTCTCCACCGACCAACTCACGCACTGCTTGCAGACCGCCACGTTGGCCGAACGCGACGGTGCCGACGACGAAATGATCGTGGCCTCGCTGTGCCACGACATCGGCAAGGCCATCAGCGTGCCCAACCACGGACCGATCGCCGCCGAGATGCTGCGGCCGTACGTGCGTCCCGACGTGTTCCGCACGCTGTACCACCACCAAGACTTCCAGGGCCGCCACTACTACCAGCACTTCGGCATGCCCACCGATCTGCGCGAGCAGTATCGCGACGAGTCCTGGTTCGCTCTGTGCGAGCAGTTCACCGACGACTGGGACCAGGTGGCATTCGACCCGAATGGCCCCACCGAGTCGTTGGAGCACTTCGAGCCGCTCGTACGAGAGGTGTTCGCGAAACCGCGCTACCGCTAGGAGGCTCCCATGAGCCACGGTGCACTCACCACGCTGGTCCCGCTGGGAGCAGCCCAGACGGTCACCGGCAGCAAGTTTCTCGTCGAGCACGCGGGTCGACGAGTGCTCTTCGACGCGGGCTTGTTCCAGGGGCTCAAGGAGTTACGCGAACGCAACTGGGCGGCATTCCCCGTGCAGCCCGACACGCTGGATGCGGTGGTGATCAGTCACGCCCATCTCGACCACTGCGGCTATCTGCCGCGGCTGGTGAAGGCCGGATTTCGGGGCGCGGTGCACGTCACGTTCGACACCGGCCGACTGATGTCGGTGGTGTTGCCCGACAGCGCCCGCCTGCAGGAGGAAGAGGCGAAGTACGCGAACCGTTCGGGCTACTCGAAGCACCATCCGGCGTTGGCGCTCTATGGCGAAGACGATGCCTGGGCGGCGCTGGAACAACTGCGCTCGCATCCTTTCGACGAACCGTTCGACGCCGCGGACGGCGTGCGCGTGACGTTCCATCCAGCGGGTCACATCCTCGGGTCGGCCACGGTGCGCGTGGAACTGGCCGATGGCCCCACCATTCGTTTCAGTGGCGATCTCGGGAGGCCAACGCACCCGCTGTTGGTACCTCCCTCCCCCGTCGGTGACTGCGACTACCTGGTGATGGAGAGCACCTACGGCGACCGCGAACACACCGGAGGCGACAGCGCCGAGGCACTCGCCGATGTGATCGGCCGCACCGTCGACCGCGGCGGCAAGGTGATCATCCCGGCGTTCGCCGTGGATCGCACCGAGGTGCTGCTGTATCACCTACGCCAGTTAGCCGACGCAGGCCGACTTCCCCATGTGCCCATCTACGTCGACAGCCCGATGGCGTTGGCCGCACTGCAGATCTATCGCGAGGCCTTCGAGGAACACGCCGCCGACGTGCGACCCGACCTGCCCCAACACGCTGAGATGTTCGACCTGCCGAACCTCACCGAGGTCTTCGACTCGGAGGGCTCGAAGGCGGTCACGGCACGCGGAGGCCCGGCCATCATCATCGCCGGAGCGGGAATGGCCTCGGGCGGACGCGTGGTGCACCACCTCGAACGCTTCCTCCCCGACGAGCGCAACAGCGTGGCCCTGGTGGGATTCCAGGCTGCAGGAACCCGCGGCCGCCAGTTGCTCGACGGCGCCACCAGCGTGAAGATCCACGGACAGTACGTGCGGGTGAAGGCCGAGGTGTGCGACCTCACCGGCTTCTCGGTGCACGCCGACGCCAGCGAACTGATCGACTGGGCGCGTACCGCCGAGCGGCCGCCTCGCACCGTGTTCGTCGTACACGGCGAGCCCGCATCGGCAGCGGCGTTGCGCGATCGGATCGTGCGTGAACTCGACTGGAATGCCGTCACTCCCGATCACGCCGAACGCATCGTGCTGCATCGCTGAGACAAGCCGAAAACGTCTGCGGCCGGCACGCTGATGCGCGCCGGCCACAGATGCCCGTCAAGGATGCAATGGGGAGTTACCGGGCGATCGTGCCGTTCACCCGCACCACCACTCGGCTGTTGGAGGCGTCGCTGAGGATCGCCATGTCCACCGAGTACACCGTGCCGACCACGCCGGCCGCAGGTGCCGCGAACGACACCGTGACGGTGCAGCTCCGGCCCACGGCAACGGCGTTGCAACCTGTTTGGGAGGCAGAGAACCTGGGCAGCGGGGTGTTGGCCGACACCGCAGTGAACGTGATGGCGGGGTTACCCACCAGACTGAACGGCGCAGTGCCCGAGTTGGTGAGCGTGATCCGGCTCGTTGCCACCGTGCCCAGTCGACCGCTGATGGCCAACGTGGCCGGCGCGGCCGAGATGATGCCCGCCGCACCCGTACCGGTGAGCGACACGTTCACCGTGGGCAGCAGTACGGCCACGTGGCCCTGCACCGTGCTGGAATCCGTGGCAGTCACGCTGATGGTTCCCGGCTTTGCCCCGCTCGACGTGGGCCGGAACTGCACGCTCACGGTGCAGGACACACCGGCATTCAGCGAGGTCGCCGTCGGGCCGTTCGGGCAGGTGGTGCCGGTGATCACGTACTGGCTCGCATTCGTGCCGCTGATCGCCAGTGCGCCGAGACGCAGCGGACCCGTACCACTGTTACGAATGGTCACCGTCGAGGTGGCGCTGCTGGTGTTGTTCACCACATTGCCGAAGGCCAGCGTGGTGGGGGTCACCGTGAGCGCCGGCGTCAACGCTGCGTTGGCGAAGCCGCTCAGCGCAATCGTCACCGGGGAACGAAGGCCGTTGTGGCCCACCGTCAACGTTGCCACCTTGGCCCCGGTACCGGCCGCCACTGTCGGACGGAACTGAACCTGGATGGTGCAGCTCCGATCCAAGGCAAGCGTGAGGTTGGCCACGGCGCAGGTGTTCGCCGTGATGGTGAACAGTGCAGCGTTCGCTCCGCTCAACGTCGTCGTGAGCGCCGACACGGAGGCGGCACCGATGTTGGTGATCGTGAACGACTGCGTGGTGCTGCTCTTCGCGACTTCCACCACACCGAAGTCCTTCACCTCGACGTTGCTCACCACCGGGCCGGCCATACGACCTGCCAGTGCGAACAGGTCGGTCGTGCCGATCGGTGCACCGGCTTGCGTGGCAACCCCGAAGTAGTTCACCGGCTCGCCGGAGGGCGACAGCCGGAACTGCGAACCCACCACCTTGTGCAGCACCCGGGGGTCACCGAGGTAACCCGTAGGAGCAGCGGCACCAGAGTTCGGATCCCAGCGCAGCAGTGCCGGGCTCACCGGCGCCGAGCCAGTCATGTTCGTGTTGTCGAAGGTGCCATCCTTCGGACGAATGTCGCCTGCACCATCGGTGGTGAGGTTGGTCGTGCCGTAGGGATGCGTGAACGTGTAGGTGGTGTTGGGGCACAGGCCCCCCGCCGTCACACGGATGCGGTTGAAGAATGTCTGGGCACCTGCCGTGGGCGCCGGCGTGGTGAACGCCGCCTCCGTGGCGATACGAAGCTGAGCGAAGCCCCCGGCCGACGCCACGCCACCAGCGCATTGCTGCGGACCATAGGTCAGCAGGTCGCTGTCGGCGATCGAGTAGAAGGCCTCGGCCGGATAGTTGCTCGGGAAGACCACCGGCAGCGCAGGGTTGAAGGTGGCGTCGGGCAGAAGAACGCACAGACCGTCGTTCTGCAGGCACTGATCCACCCGCACTCCGTTGCCGTCCTGGAACCAACTCGGGAAACCCGCAACCGTGCTGGTGGCCGATTGGGCCGGGCTCACGTTCGTTGCCTTGCCGCTGAGTGCCACCGACAGCGTGCCGGTGACGGCATTGCTGGGCAAGCTGAGCGTGGTGGCGAACGAGCCGGTGGTGGTGGGCACGAAGCGCACCTTGATGGCGCAGGTTCCGCCAGGCTGCACGCCAGGCTGCACCGTCGGGCAGTCATTCGACACGATCGAGAACGGCTGACCCGCCGGAATGGTGGGCGTATCCACCAGCAACGGTGACGAGCCACCGATGTTGGAGATGCTCAAGGTGACCGACTCGCTGGCCCTTCCGATCTTGAGATCCGTGAAGCTGACCGACGCCGGCGACGACGAGATGGCCGCGAAGCCGGCCGGGGCGTTGCCGATGCCCGAGAGCACCACTGCGAGCGGGTTGTTGCGGCCACTGTGGTGCAGCGTGAGCGCTGCGGAGCGAACTCCGGTGGCGAGCGGCAGGTAGTTCAGCGACACGCTGCAGCTCTGGGAGGGCTGCAGCACCAGACCCGCAGCGCAGGTGCTGGTGGTGACGGTGAAGTCGGCCGAGTTCAGACCATCGATGGTCACCGGCGTGGCTGCCAACGTGACGGCAGCAATGCCGTTGTTCGTGAACGTGGTCGACTGGTTCACGGTGGCCGAGA
>CANHST010000018.1 GCA_947463235.1 Acidimicrobiaceae bacterium | reverse complement strand
GCAATGCGTTCCACACCTACACCGTCGACCACCATCTGCTGCAGACCATCGCCAACGCCAACGAGCACGTGCGCGACGTGGCGCGGCCCGACCTGTTGCTCGTCGGTGCGCTGATGCACGACCTCGGCAAGGGTTACCCGGGCGACCACACCGATGCCGGTGTGGAGTTGGTGGACACCGTGATGACCCGCATGGGATTCGACGAGGCGGACAGTGCGGTGATCGCCGACATGGTGCGGTTCCATCTGCTGCTGCCCGAGACGGCCACTCGTCGCGATCTCTCCGACCCCCGGACCGCTTCGAACGTGGCTGAGGCTGTTGGCAGCGTCACCACGTTGGAGTTGCTGCAGGCGCTCACGGAGGCCGACAGCCGAGCCACGGGCCCGGCGGCCTGGAGTAGTTGGAAGCGCTCGTTGATCGATCAACTGGTGAAGGCCACCTCGGAGGTCATCCGCCACGGGCCTGCTGCGGCGGTTCCGCCCGCGGTCTCGGTGGATCTCGCTCGTCTGGCGCAACTGGTGGTGGACGACGGACAACTGCATGTGGAGCACGTTCGGTCGGGTGACGTGGACCTGCTGCGTATCGCCAGCCTCGACCGTGCGGGTCTCTTCGCGCTGATCGCCGGCGTGCTGGCCCTGCATGGACTCGATGTGGTGGGCGCTGCTGCTGTTACGGGTGCCGATGAGGTGGCAGTCGACGAGTTCCGCATCGCGACCGCGTTCGGGGTGGAGCCGCAATGGAAGAAGGTCGAGCACGACCTGCGCGCCGCACTGTCGGGCGACCTCGACATCGAGGCGCGATTGGAGCAGCGTCTACTGCAGCAGTCGCGCCGTCGCCGGGCCATGTCGGCTGCACCGCCGCGACTGGAAGTGCTCGTCAGTAACGACGCCAGTGATTCCACCACCGTGGTCGAAGTGCGTGCTCCCGACGAGCCGATCGTGCTGTATCGCGTGGCGCGTGCCCTCAGCAGGTCGGGTCTCGATATCCGCTCGGCGGTGGTGGCCACGCTCGGACACGAGGTGGTCGATGTGTTCTACGTGCTGCGGCCGGGTCCGGACGCGAAATCGCCCTCCGGCAAGGTGCCGGAGGGCGAATTCGATGAGATCAGGTCAGCGGTGAGGCTGGCCTTGGGCTGAGTCGGGAAGGGCCCGACACGATCGATCAGATCGCGTCGGCGCCTTCCTCACCGGTGCGGATGCGCACGAGACGCTCGACGGTGCTGATCCAGATCTTGCCGTCACCGATCTTGCCGGTGCCGGCCGAACTGGTGATGGCCTCGATGACGGTGTCGACGACGGCATCGTCGACCACCATCTCCAGACGCACCTTCGGCACGAAGTCGATGTTGTACTCGGCGCCGCGGTACACCTCGGTGTGACCGCCTTGGCGACCGAAGCCGCGCACCTCGGTGACCGTGATGCCCGTGACGCCTGCAGCCTTCACGGCGGCCTTCACGTCATCGAGCTTGAACGGCTTGACGATTGCTGTGATGAGTTTCATGAGTGTGTTCCTCGTTCCGTTCAGTCCGTGTAACCCAGGACACCCATTTCGGGGATGTCGAGGCCGGCGATCTCGTCGGCCTCGGTCACCCGAATGCCGCCCTTGGTGAGCTTGTTCTGGATCTTGAAGAAGGCGAATGCGATCGGGAAGATGACGCCCCAGATCACGAGCGCACCGAGTGCCTGTGCGCCGAGTTGACCCCAGTCGCCCTCGATGATGCCCTTGATGCCGGTGCTCGCCGAGCCGTTCCAGGCGGCGCCGTAGGTGCCGTTGGCGAAGATACCGACGGCGATCACACCGAAGGTGCCGCAGATGCCGTGAACGGCAACCGCGCCCACCGGGTCGTCCATCTTCTTCTTGTCGAGGAAGAACACGGCCTCGATGGCGAGGATGGCGGCGATGAGGCCGATGACCGCAGCGGCCCACGGCGCCACGAAGGCGCAGGGTGCCGTGATGGCCACGAGGCCGGCGAGCATGCCGTTCACCATCATGCCGGGGTCCGGCTTTCCGGTGCGCCAGGTGATGTAGTACATCGCCACGACGGCACCGACTGCGCCAGCGATCGCGGTGTTCGCCGCAACGGTGGCGAACTGCACGTCGGTCGATGCGAACGTGGAGGCTGCGTTGAAGCCGAACCAGCCGAACAGCAGGATGAAGCAGCCGAGCATGGCCATCGGGATGTTGTGGCCGGGGATTGCCCGGGGCTTGCCGTCGGGGCCGTACTTGCCGATGCGCGGGCCGAGCACGATGGCACCGGCGAGTGCGGCGACGCCGCCCACCGCGTGCACCACGCCCGAGCCGGCGAAGTCGACGTAACCAGCGCCGAGGCTCAGGGTCTCCCAGGTCTTGGCCAGCCAGCCGCCGCCCCAGGTCCATGCAGCAAACAGCGGGTAGTAGACGGCGCCGCAGAAGAGGCCCCAGATCACGAAGCTCTTCCACTTCCAACGCTCGGCCATCGAGCCGGTGGGGATGGTGGCCACGGTGTCCATGAAGGCCACCATGTAGAGGAAGAAGCCGAGCAGCGCCGGCGTTGCGGCGTTGCCGAGGTGCTCGTAACCCCAGTAGAGCAGGCCGGTGTACTCCCCGCCGATGGCGGGCAGGCCGTCGCCGTTCATGGGAGTGGAGAGGCCGAATGCTCCGAAGCTGAAGCCACCGAACGCCAGCGGGAAGCCGACGAACATGAAGCCCACGAAACCCAGACCGAAGATGGCGAAGTTCGTGCTCATCACCTCCGCAGCGTTCTTCTTCTGGGTGAAGCCGGTCTCGACGAGTGCGAAGCCGGCCTGCATGAAGATCACCAGCGCGGCGCCGAGAACCACCCACAGCAGGCTGGTCTGTTGGCCGAGCACGGTGACCGCGTCCTCGCCCTCGGCGAAGGCGGAACCTCCGATGAATGCGGTGGCAAGGCCGGCACCGAGTGCGGCTCCACCGAGATATTTGAGCGCTCGTGTGCGCACGTTGTCTCCTCTTGGTAAGTAGGGGCGAGTACCAGTGCTCGCCACGGCGCTGGAGCGAACGACAGCACCATACGGAAGGCGTATTTCGCGTTCGTACCCGCCTTGTTTCGGCAGTGTGGCGCTCGCGTGTGATGCGTCTTGCGGCCGTGAAGCCAGACGCGGTAGTGCTCCCGGAGCGGTGTAGGCACACCGATCCGGGAGCTGCCCCTACCGGAAACCGAGGTCTCCTTGCGCTGAACGGCAAGCCGTTCCGCTCGTTGGTGCCGGTCTCGCTCCGGCACCTCGACGTCGCTGTGGGTGGATGGTACGAAGCGAGCGTTTCTCGTTCGTCGCCCGCATGTTGCCGGTCTGTGTCGTTCTCGTTCGACGATCAGGGGCGGCGCAGCGAGCGGCGAGGGCGGCCACCCTTTGCCAGCGCCGTCCGTACGCGCTCCATCGCCGCATCATCCAACTTGCGACCGACCCGATCGGTTACTGCGAAACGGTCGGCGATCATGCCATCGACGGTGACGATGCGAGCGCTGTGCACGACCACTTCAGCCGCAGCGAATGCAGCAGTGACGGCCTGTAGCGCCCCTGTCGCATCTGGGCCGCCCACCTTCACTGCGGTGTGCCACGGCAGCGATTCGTTGTCGAGTTCCAACGTGAGGCTCGGCATGGCGGTGAACGCGAGGCGGCCGATGAGCGATGCCTCGAACGCGAGAGCGAGATCCTTCGCCGGCGGGCGCTGCGGTGCGCACACCACAAAGCTGTCGAGCACTGCTCCGTCAGGCCAGGTGGCGATCGATGCATCGGTGATGTTCAGCCCGAACTCGTGGAACACGGTGGTGAGGTGAGCCAGGAGTGCCTCGGAGTCGCGGCACGCCACGTCGATGGTCCACTCGTCGCCGCCGGGGCCGGCAGCAACCGCGACCCGAACACTGCCCTTGCGTGGCAAGGGTTCGATCAGGCGAGCGTGGCGGGCGAGTTCTTCCGGCTCATGTGAGAGCAGGTAGCTGTTGCCTGCAAACCGCAGTCGTTCGATCGGGGCAGGGTCGTCGAGGAGGTGTTCGGCCGCAGTCCGCCGGGCTGCAGCAAGGTTGTTCGCTTCGTTGCCGGTGAGTTCGGGGTGGTCGAGCGCCGCAGTCACCAAACGCAGCCGCTCGTCGAGCGCTTCGCGCTGCCACCTCGGCAGCGGCCCGAGCGCCAGCGCCAGTTCGTACGCGTCGCGAGCGTGTGCAGGGCTAGCCAGGTGCGTGGCCAACTGCAGCAGTTCACGCTCCTGGAACTCCTCGGGTCGGCCGGCACCGGCACGCAGCAGATGTGCGTCGGAGATGATCGAGGTGATGCGCATCACCTCGTCGTCCGGCACCAGGCGCTGGGTGAGTCGGAGTGCGCAGTTCGCCTCGTCGTCGGCGTCGGAGCACACATCGGCCACCATGCCCGCGAGGATGAGATCGTCGCTGGGCAGTCCCAGTTCGGGTGCCATGGCGTCGAGTCGTTCCACCACTTGGAAACGAAGCGCGCCCATGGGGTCGAGATCGCCGAGGTCGGCGCGGCGGTGTTCCATCGCTTCGGCCACTTCGGGCAGGGCGCGTTCCAGTACGCCCGACACGTCGAGGAATCGCCACGAACGCGGCTCGCCGGTGCGGAGAAGGCGAACCAGCGTGGCGGTGTCGCGGGTGTCCCAATCGAGGGCGGCGGCGCGTGTGCTCCCGAACCAGTCCAGCAGCCCATTGGAGGGTCGGGCGGTGGCAGTGAGGCTTGCCGTACGCAACGCCAGCGGTACCGTCAGCGAAGGCGAAGGGGTTCCGCTCAGGTGGATCTCGCCAGCGGTTGTGCTGAGCCAACCCTCCTCGGGTTCGTCGGTACTTCCCGGTGTCGCCGTCGCCGTCGTTGTGGGCGCGCCCGCGCCGAGCCGCCAGCGCAGCAGCGGAGGAGTGATGACGGTGGTCACCAGCACCACGAGGATGAGCCCGCCGTACTGGTCGGCATCGAGCACGCCGCTACTGAGGCCGATGGATGCAAAGATCAGGCCCACCTCGCCACGAGGAATCATGCCGAGTCCCACGAGGAGTCGGTCCACTCGGGTGCCCACCGTGCCAGCAGCGGAGACGAGCTTGCCGAGCACCGACACCACGGACAATGCGGCTGCCAGACCGAGGACCGACGGATTGAACATGGCGCCGAGGTCGGCGTTGATGCCGATCTGTGCGAAGAACACCGGAATCAGGATGTTCCCGACCGAGCCCAGATCGCGAGCGATGCGGTCGTGGTGGCTGCTGCGGCCGAGGCCCAGGCCGGCCATGAAGGCACCGATGATGAAGGCGAGCTTCGCCGCGTCGGCGAGTTCGGCGAATGCGATGGTGACGCCGAAGGCGGCCACGGTGACGGTGGCGGGCGACATCGCCTTGCGATGAATGCCATCGAGCAGCTTCGGCACGCCGAAGACACCCGCCAGTCCGGTGACCGCCAGGAACAGAACTGCGAGCCCGAGCGTGGACAGCACGGTGCCCACCCCCACCGATCCGCCGGTGACCACCTTCACGACCACCGTGAGAATGATCAGCCCGAGGACATCGTCGGCCACGGCGGCGCCGAGCACGATGCGCGCTTCGGTGGTGGCGAGCGCCCGAAGATCGCCGAACACCCGAGCCGTGATGCCGACGCTCGTGGCGGTGAGTGCTGCGCCGAGAAAGATGGCGGTGTTGGTGGACTCGCCGAACGCAAGACCGACCGCGGTGCCAGCGGCGAACGGCACCACGACACCGATGACAGCAACGAGCAACGACGATGTGCCCACTTTGCCGAGTTCGGCGAGGTCCATCTCCATGCCCACCTGCAGCAGCAAGAGCAGCACGCCGATCTCCGCCAACAGGCTCAGTGAAATCCCGCGTTCGCCGGTGACCTGGACCAGGCCGAGCACCGAGGGGCCGATCATGACGCCGGCGAGAATCTCGCCGAGGACCGCAGGCACTCGAAGGCGTTCGGCAAGCTCGGCCATCGCTTTGGCAGCGACGATGACGATGAGCAGGTCGAGGAGGAGACGAGCCAGGTCCACCCCGGCATCCGTTGCGATCATGGAATGGATCAGTCCTCGAACTGCGCGAGCAGTTCCTCGGCGAGGTCGACTGCATGCTCGGCAATCATCCAGCCACGGCTGCGCACGGTGACGATCGAATCCGGGCCCAGCATTCGACGGACACCCACGAGCACGCTGTCGCAGCGGCGCTCGCTCAGCTCTGCCAGACCGGCGGCACGGGAGAGCTCCCGCCGCCCCACCACGCGTCGCCGGTTGGCCACGAGCACGGCCAGCACAGCCCGCTCCTGTCGGCCCTGATGCGTGAGGGGTTGTGCATCACGACTCGGAGCAGGAGCGAGGCTGGCCATGAAGGCGAACGTAGATCGGTGATGTTGCGCCACTGTTCGCCGAGTGTGAACGGCGTGTGAACCGGCCCGCTGCGCGACGTCACACGGTGGTCTGGCGACCGCGAAGGAACACGAACCAGTACACCAGTCCCACCAGTACCGCGCCTCCGAGCGCATTGCCGATGGTGACGGGCAGCAGGTTGTGCAGCAGGAACGTGTCCCAGGCCACGTGCGGTTGGTCGACCGTCGCTCCATGAAACAGCGCGACTGGGAAGAAGTACATGTTGGCCACGCTGTGCTCGAAGCCGGCGGCCACGAATGCGGCGACGGGTGGCACGATGACGGCGATCTTGTCGATCAGCGTGTGCGCCGACATCGTCATCCAGACGGCGAGACACACCAGCACGTTGGCCAGCACGCCGCTCACGATGGCTTCGCCGAACTGCACGCTGCCCTTGGTCTCGGCGATGGCCAGTGCCCGATCTCCGATGGAGTTGGCTCCATCGCCCATGCGGCCCGACATCGCCACGAGTGCCGCCACGCCGACCGCGCCGACGAAGTTCGACACGTACACCACACCCCAGTTCCGCAGCAGCTGCCGTGCGGTCACCTTCCGACTGGCGTAGGCCATCACGATCAGCGTGTTGCCGGTGAAGAGTTCGGCGCCGCTCACCACCACCAGGATGAGGCCCAGCGAGAACACCACACCGCCGAGCAGCTTCGCGATGCCGGGGGTGATGCCCGTGTCGGCGGTGACCACCGTGGCGAACATGGCGCCGAAGCCGATGAAGGCGCCAGCCAGCACGCCCAACGGCACCAGACGACGCAGGGGGAGCGAGGCCTTGGCCATGCCGACCTGCTCAGCCTTCACGGCCATGTCGGAGGGAAGGAGTGCATCGAAGTGGAGTTCACTTGCCATGAGGCCAGTGTGCACCGGGTCGACCTGCGTGACCAGGGCCTTGTGGCTGTGACCAACGTCGTGTTCCGCTCGTCTGGCGCGGTATTGACCCGCGGGTCAATACTGGAGGCATGCAACTGATGTACTCCGTCGAGGATGAAGCCTTCCGCACCGATCTGCGCACCTGGCTGCGCGAGAACCTGCCTGCCGGATGGATGGACGCAGTGGACCGCGGCGAGACGCTGGAGATGCCCGCCGCCGATCGCAAGGCCTTCAACGAGGCGTGGCCGGAGAAGCTGTTCACGGGCGGCTGGATCTGCGCCACGTGGCCCAAGGAGTACGGCGGCAAGGGCCTCACCACCATGCAGGGTGTGGTGCTGGCCGAAGAGTTCGCCCGAGCGAAGGCGCCCATGCGTGGCGACTTCTTCGGCGACACCCTCGTGGGCCCCACCTTGTTGCAGTGGGGCACCGAGGAGCAGAAGAAGGAATTCCTGCCCAAGATTCTGAGCGGCCAGATGCGTTGGTGCCAGGGCTTCAGCGAGCCGAACTCGGGCTCCGACCTCGCCTCGTTGAAGACCTCGGCCGTGCTCGACGGCGACGAG
This sequence comes from Acidimicrobiaceae bacterium, assembly GCA_947463235.1. Taxonomy (GTDB): domain Bacteria; phylum Actinomycetota; class Acidimicrobiia; order Acidimicrobiales; family Ilumatobacteraceae; genus UBA668. The sequence goes on along the minus strand of CANHST010000018.1, from coordinate 17,385 downwards.
TGGGTCATCAACGGCCAGAAGGTGTGGACCACCCAGGGTCACCACGCCGACTACTGCTTCCTGCTCACCCGCACCGACCCCGACGGCCCGAAGCACAAGGGCATCAGCTACCTGCTGGTGCCGATGAAGCAGCCCGGCGTGGAGGTGCGCGGCATCGTGCAGCCCGACGGCACCGCCGAGTTCTGCGAGGTGTTTTTCACCGATGCCCGTTGCCCGAAGGACAACGTGGTCGGCGGCGTGAACAACGGCTGGAAGGTGGCTAACAGCACGCTGGCGTTCGAGCGCGGCCAGAGCGCCACCACCGGCTTCCGTCGCTTCGAGGAGGAGTACCGGCTGATGGTGGCCAAGGCCACCGAGAACGGCACCATCCACGACCCGTCCATCCGTCAGCGGCTGATGACGTACTACACGAAGATCCAGATCCTGCGCGTGAACGGTCTGCGCTCGCTGGCCAGCACGCTGGCCGGCACGAAGGACCCCAGCATCGCTGCACTCGGCGCCATGAACAAGATGTTCTGGAGCGAGATGCACAAGGCAGCGCTGGAGTTGGCGCTCGACATCTGGGGCGCCGAGTCCATGCTGGTCGACAGCGGCACCTCGAATGGTTCGTGGCCGGGAACGTCGCGCGACAAGGGCCGCGACAACTACCCCGTCAGCACGATGATGAGTTCGTTCTTCTTCAGTCGCAGCGAGACCATCTGGGGTGGCACCAGCCAGATCCAGCGCAACATCGTGGGCGAGCGCGTGCTCGGCCTGCCCAAGGAGCCCCAGGCCTCGGCCTGATCCAGCGCGTCAGCGGGTGGGGGCGCTGCCGGCCACGGTGGTGCGATGCAGTTCGCGGCGGTAGCCGCGATAGTCGTTCAGCGCATTGTGCTGGGTGCTGCGGTTGTCCCAGATGGCCAACGTGTTCGCTGTCCAACGGAATCGACACGTGAATGCGTCGCGCACGCTGTGCGTGTACAGGTGCTGCAACAGTGGGCTGCTGTCGGTGGCCGACCAACCGTCGAACCGCACCGAGTAGGTGGGGTTCACGAACAGCGTCTCGTTGCCGGTCTCGGGGTGGATCGGCACGGCCGGGTGGCTCTGCTCGGCCAGCGCCTCGTCGGACGTGTTGATCTGCATGCTGCGCCCTTTGGCCGTGCGTGCGAGCACACCATCGGCGGAGTACGCCCAGCCTGCGGAATGCACCACCTGCATCGAACGAAGCGAGTGCTGCAGCCCGTCGCTCAGGGTCTGGAAGGCGAGCTCCTGATTGCTCCACATCGTGTCGCCGCCCTGCGGAGGAACATCGAGCGACCACAGCAGAGTGAACGCCGGCGGAGCGGCCTGAAAGCTCCAGTCGCTGTGCCAGGCACCACCGAAGTTGAAGCCACCTTCGTGTGCTTCCTTCACCACCTTCACCACACCGGGATGATCCGGCATGCTCTCGAGGAACGGCGTGTGGCCGTGGCCGCCGAGCTGCTCGGTGAGCCGCACGAGGTGCTCGGTGGCGTAGGGCTGGTCGCGCAGGAACACCACCTTGTGCGCCAACACCGCATCGCGGAGCGCGTGCAGTTCGCCATCGGTCTGTGCCCGGGTGAGGTCGAGCCCGCGCAGCTCCGCACCGATGCTGCCGGTGATGCGGTCGATCTGCAGGGCACTCATCCGAGCAACGTGCCCGTGAAGTGGTCGTGCTCTCGCTGGTACATCGCGGCGTTCACGCGCTGACGTTCCAGCAACTGGTCGAGGCCCTTGCCGCTCTGGGGAATGGGGTGCTCGGAGAAGAAGCTCTGCACATCGGCGGCCACATCGGCCTTGGTGAGGAACTTCACCGGGTCCACCATGCGCACGATGGTGTTGGCGGGGAAGCGTTCGTTCGCTTCCTCCCAGCGTTGGTGGAGCGCCTGCCAGACCGCCTCGCCGTGCCAGCGGTTGGCCAGGCAGCGGTTCAACAGGAACGGAGCGTTCGAGGTGCGCACGTCGTTGGAGAACGCGAACTCCACCGTGCGAGCCATCAGGTCGGCATCGCGGAACTCGGCCAGCGCGTAGAGGAAACGCAGTTGCTCCTGCGGTGTGGCGGCGGTGAGGAACGACTGGCGGAACTGCTCGTAGTCGGTGGCGTCGCCCGTGGCGGCCACGGCCATCGTGGCGGCGGCCACCATCTCGGGGTCGGTGCTGCCGTCGAGCAGGATGGTGCGGCAACGAGCCTGCGCATCGGCGTCGTCGCCCAGCACGGCCAGCATGCCCACCAACAGACCGCGCAGTTTGGAGCGCAACTCGCCCTCGCCGGCCACGGCCACCCAGCCGAGTTCGTCGACCACCGGTGCCACCAGCGACCGCACTCGGTGTTGGAATGCCGTATAGGCGTCGCCTTCCACCAGACGTCCGGCGCCACGCAGGCCGATACCGATGACCTGCCACACGGCGAGGTCGCGCTCTGCGGCGAACCCCTCCACGAACGTGAGGAACTCGGCTGCCTGCAGACGGCCCGCCACCACCTCGTTCCATGCATCGTCGACCAGGTTGTAGCGGTCGATGATGGTGAGCGAACCGAGTTCCTCGCCTACCAGTCGGCCGCGCAGTGCGGCGTCGTATGCCACGCGCATGAACCCGTGGCCGCCGCTGTTCACCACCACGGCTGCGTCGGCCGAGGGCAGCGCGACACGCGCTTCGAAGTCGTCGAGCAACACCTTGTGTTCGGTGCCGTCGATACGCACGTGCACCGGCACCACGAACACCGTGGGGTCGTCGGTGTCGCCGAACGCGAACCTCTGTTGGCTCAGCACCAACGTGCTGCCGTCGAGTCGGGCGCTCACCAACGGATAACCGGGCTGCCAGATCCAGCTGTCCATCAGAGCCCGCACCGGGGTGCCGGGGTTGGCCTCCTCGATGGCATCCCACAGGTCGCTCGTCTCGGTGTTGCCGTACTCGTGCGCCGACAGGTAGTGGCTCACACCCCGACGGAACTCTTCTTCGCCGAGGTACTGCTCCAGCATGCGCAGCAGCGAACCGCCCTTTTGGTACGTCAGCACGTCGAACATGCCGTCGCAGTCGGCGGGGGCCTCCACCGGGAACTCCACGCTGCGGGTGTTGGCCAGGCTGTCCACCTCGAACGCGGCACTGCGCTCGAGGCTGAACGTCGTCCACCGCAGCCAGTCGGGCCGGTACGCCGCCATGCAGGCGATCTCCATGAACGTGGCGAATGCCTCGTTCAGCCAGATGCCGTTCCACCACTTCATCGTCACCAGGTCGCCGAACCACATGTGCGCCAACTCGTGAGCCACCACGTCGGCCAACGTCTGCAGTTCCACCTGTGTGGCCGTGGTGGTGTCGGCCAGCAGCAGGTTCTCGCGATACGTGATGCAGCCGAGGTTCTCCATCGCACCGGCGGCGAAGTCGGGCAGAGCCAGCATGTCGCACTTCTCGGTGGGGTACGGGATGCCGTAGTAGTCCTGATACCAGCGCAGCGCGAAGGCGCCGATGTCGAGACCGAACGCAGTGAGGTGTGCCTTGCCGGGCACGTGGATGATGCGGAGGGGAATGCTGCCGCCATCGGGTCGGGGCACCATCACCGGTTCGGTGGCCTCCAGCGGGCCCACCACCACGGCCACCAGGTAGGTGCTCATCGGCATGGTCTCGGCGAACCGCACGGCGGTCGTGCCGTTGGGCTGCTCGGTGCGTTCGATCTCGGGTCCGTTGCTGACGGCCAGCAGGTGCGGCTCCACGATGAGCGTGATGTCGAAGATGGCCTTGAAATCGGGCTCGTCGAAGCAGGGGAAGGCGCGCCGGCAATCGGTCGCCTGCATCTGCGACGTGGCGATCACGTGCTCGACCCCGTCGGCGTCCTTGTACGTGCTGCGGTACCAGCCGCGCAGCTTGTCGTTCAGTGTGCCGCTGAAGGTGATCTCGATGACCACGGCGCCAACGTCCACTGCGTGGTCCACGACAAGACGTTCCGTGGCGTCGTCGAGATGAAACGAAGCGTCGGCGCCATTCACCCGCACCGATGCCACTTCCAGCTCTGCGGCGTTGAGCAGGATCTGTGGGGCGGCCTCGTTGGCTGCCGCGTCGACGATGACGTGCCCCGTGAACGTGGCGGCCTCGAGGTTGGGCTCCAAGGCCAGCGTGTAACGGTGGGGCGCCACCGTGCGAGGAAGTCGGTACGGGTTGCCGTCGAGTGCTGAAGTCACGCACGCAGGCTATCCGTGGGCCACGGATCGGCTTTCGTCGTTGCTCGGGCAGGTAGCGTTGATGGACGTGTCCAAGGCGCCCGAGTACGACGTGGTGGGAGTGGGGAACGCGCTCGTCGACGTCATCGCCCACGCCGACGACGGTTTCATCCACGAACACGATCTGGTGAAGGGGTCGATGACCCTGGTCGACACCGACCGTGCGCTCTACCTGTACCAGGCACTTGGTACTGCGCTGGAGATGAGCGGCGGTTCGGCGGCGAACACCATGACCGGTGTGGCATCGCTGGGCGGCAAGGCCGCATACCTGGGCAAGGTGAGCAACGACGACCTGGGCAACGTGTTCGGTCACGACCTGCGCGCCGTCGGCGTGCAGTTCCGTCCCGGTGCGCCTGAAGCCGACACACCCACCGGCCGCTGCATCATCGTGGTCACTCCCGATGCTCAGCGAACCATGAACACGTACCTCGGCGTGTCGAGTTTGCTGCAGCCCACCGACATCCACGAGGCCACGGTGGCCGCGGGTTCGGTGCTCTACATGGAGGGTTATCTCTACGACCGACCCGCTGCGAAGGATGCGTTCCGTCACGCGGCGGCCATTGCACATGCCAATGGGCGACAGGTGTCGCTCACGCTCAGCGACTCGTTCTGCGTTGATCGCCACCGCGACGACTTCCGGGCACTCGTCAGCGACGACGTCGACATCCTGTTCGGCAACGAGGACGAGTTGCTTTCGCTGTACCAGGTGGAATCGTTCGATGCGGCCGTCGCTGCAGTGCGCGCCGACTGTCACCTCGCTGTCATCACGATGGGCAAGGACGGCTGTGTGGTGGTCACGAAGGACGAGGTGCTGCGCGCGCCGGCCGAGCCAGTGGCGCAGGTACTCGACACCACCGGTGCCGGCGATCTGTTCGCCGCCGGGTACCTCTTCGGCCACACCCGTCAGCGCAGCCTGGGTGAGTGCGCGCAACTCGGGGCCATCGCGGCCGCCGAGGTCATCTCGCACGTCGGCCCTCGTCCGCTCGTGGAACTGAAGACGCTGCTTCCCTAGAACGGGCTTGCCATGACCGACATCGCCGAGTTCCGATCCACTGCACAGCGCTGGCTGGCTGCCGAACCCGATGCCGACATGCGCGCCGAACTCGAGGCGTTGCTTGCCGGCCCCGAAGCCGATCTCGTCGGTCGGTTCACCGGTCGGCTGCAGTTCGGAACGGCTGGTCTGCGTGCGGCGGTGGGTGCGGGCCCGCAGCGCATGAATCGTCTGGTCGTGCAGCAGGCGGCCGCCGGTCTGGTGGACCATCTCCTGGCTGCGGTACCCGGTGCCGCGGAAGCGGGCGTCATCATCGGCTACGACGCCCGCCGCAAGAGCGATGTGTTCGCGCTCGACACGGCCCGCGTCTGCGCAGCGAAGGGCGTGCGGGCCATGCTCTTCCCGCACGTCGTGCCCACGCCGGTGCTGGCCTGGAACATCACCGAGACGGGTGCGGCAGCCGGTGTGATGGTGACGGCCTCGCACAACCCACCCGCCGATAACGGCTACAAGGTGTACCTCGGCACCGGGTCGCAGATCGTTCCCCCAGCCGACACCGACATTGCTGCCTGCATCGACCGCGTCGACCCGTGTGCGGTGGAGTTGGCACCGGAGGACCATCCGCTCATCGAACTGCTTGGTCGCGAGCAGATCGACGCGTACCTAGCGTTCGTGCCCACAGTGCGGCTGTGCCCGAACATTCCCGGCGTGCCGGTGGCCTACACGGCCATGCACGGCGTCGGCGGCGCCACCCTGATGGAGGCGTTCGACGTTGCTGGTCTTCCCGCACCTGCCGTGGTGGGCGAACAGCAGGAACCCAACGGTTCGTTCCCCACCGTGAGCTTCCCGAACCCCGAAGAGCCCGGCGCGATGGACCTGCTGATGGCGAAGGCCGCGTCGGTGAACGCGGTGGTGGCCATCGCCAACGACCCCGACGCCGATCGCCTGGGCGCAGCGATTCCTACGCCCGAGGGCGGTTGGCGTCGCCTCGGTGGCGACGAGATCGGATGGCTGCTCGCCGACCACATCGTGCGCCACACATCGGGCGACGACCGACTGGTGGTCACCACGCTGGTCTCGTCGTCGTTGCTCGGCCGCATGGCGGCGGCACACGGCATCGAGTGTCTCGAGACGTTCACCGGCTTCAAGTGGATCGGCCACACCGTGCTGCAGAACCCGGGTAAGCGGTTCGTGTTCGGCTACGAGCAGGCGCTGGGCTATCTGGTCACCACGCAGCCGCTCGACAAGGACGGCATCACGGCCGCCGTGATGATGGCCGAGATCGCCGCTGTCGCAGTGGCTGAAGGCGTCACCATGCAGGACCGACTCGATGCCATCGTCGCCACGTATGGCCGGCATGTGATGGCCGAGAAGAGCGTGCGCATGGCGCCAGCCGAAGGCGCCGCGGCGGTGGCTCGTCTACGAGCCGAGCCGCCCACCGAGGTTGGCGGCCATGCGGTCACGTCGGTGCAGTGGTTCGAGGAGGCCGGACTGTTGCGGTTGCAACTCGGCCCCGACCTGCGCGTGCAGGTGCGGCCCAGCGGCACCGAGCCGAAGGTGAAGCTGTACGGCGAAGGCATCGGCTCCGATCCCGCCGAATTGCTCGACGCGCTCGCCGCGCTGTTGGGGTGACGGGCTGAGGCGTCAGGCGGGCGAACCGAATTGGCGGTCGCCGGCATCGCCGAGACCGGGCACGATGAAGGCGTTCTCGTTGAGGCGCTCGTCGAGCGACGCGGTGTAGACCGCCAGATCCAGGCCGTGCTCGCGCAGCAACTCGATGCCCTCCGGTGCAGCAAGCACGCACACCACGATGATGGTTCCCGTGACGCCGCGCTCGATGAGCAGGTCGCACGTGTGGGCCAGCGAGCCGCCGGTGGCGAGCATCGGATCGAGCACGATCACCTGGCGGCCAGCCAGGTTCTCCGGCAACTTGTTCACGTAGGGCTTGGGCATGTGCGTGTTCTCGTCGCGAGCGACGCCGATGAAGCCAACGTCGGCGTTCGGCAGCAACTCCTGCGCGGCGTGCAGAAAGCCGAGGCCGGCGCGCAGCACCGGCACCACCACGGGCTGAGTGGTGAGTTGCCGGCCGAGCGTCTCCACCAGTGGTGTCTGCACCTTCACGGCGTGCGTAGCCAGCCCCTTGGTGGCTTCAGCGATCAGCAGATTGCCGATGCGCTCGAGCTCCTGACGGAACAGCGCATTCGGCGTGGCAACGTCGCGCACGCGGGTGAGCGAATCGGCGATGAGTGGGTGGTCGACGACGTGGACTGCAACGGGCATGCCGAGAGTGTGCCAGAAACGCGCCCGCCTGTTTCAGAGGAGGATGGTCAGAGCGCGCTCGCCCTGGCCGCCGCGTACTGGGGTTTGATGATGCCGTTGATGATGGCCAGTCGCTCGGGGAACGGAGCGAAGGCACTCTTCATCGCGTTGATGCTCATCCATTCGAAGTCGTCGATGCCCCACCCGAACGAGTCGGCGAGTTGCTGCATCTCCTTCGACATGCTCGTGTCGCTCATCAACCGATTGTCGGTGTTCAGCGTGACCCGGAAGCGCAGTCGGCGCAGCATGCCGATCGGGTGCTCGGCTATCGAGGCACAGACTCCGGTGTTCACGTTGCTCGTGGGGCACAACTCCAGCGGGATGCGGCGGTCGCGCACGAATGCAGCGAGTCGGCCGAGGTGCTCGGCCCCCGGCGCACCGGTGATGTCGTCGACGATACGCACACCATGTCCGAGGCGTTCCGCACCGCAGAACTGCACCGCTTCCCAGATGCTCGGGAGGCCGAACGCTTCGCCGGCATGGATGGTGGTGTGGAAGTTCTCGCGTTGCACGTATTGGAATGCGTCGAGGTGGCGCGTGGGTGGGTAGCCGGCTTCTGCGCCGGCGATGTCGAAGCCCACGCAGCCGGCGTCGCGCCACCGGACGGCGAGTTCGGCGATCTCCAGGCTGCGTGCGGCAGTGCGCATTGCCGAGCAGATGAGATAGACGGTGAGGCCTGTGCCCTCGCTGCCGCGGCGGAACCCGGTGAGGATGGCGTCGACCACCTCGTCGAGGGTGAGGCCCTGTTCGGTGCAGAGTTCGGGAGCCATGCGCACTTCGGCGTAGACCACACCGTCGGCCGCCAAGTCCGCGGCGCATTCGTATGCGACGCGCTCGATGGCGTCGCGGTGCTGCATCACGCCCACGGTGTGAGCGAAGGTCTCCAGATACAGCACCAGGTCGTTGCGCTTGGCGCCGCGGTTGAACCAGGTGGCCAGATCGGCGACGTCGGTGGTGGGTAGCCCGGCGTAGCCGAACTCGCTTGCCAACTCCACCACCGTCTGGGGCCGAAGTCCGCCGTCGAGATGGTCGTGGAGGAGCACTTTGGGGAGCGTTGCGATGTTCATGTGCAGGGTCCAGCGTAGGGGGTCGGCTCGTGCGCCCGTACCCTGGCAGCCATGGAACACCCCGAACTCACCGTCTTGGGCAACACCGTTCGTCACGCGATCGAGCACGTCGAGGTGTTCCCCGCCCCCGCCAACGTCACCCTGGTGAAGTTCACCAACGACGAACTCAACTCGATGTGCCCGGTCACCCAACAGCCCGACCTGTCCACCGTGGTCATCGAGTACGTGCCCGACCAGTGGTGCGTGGAGAGCAAGAGCCTGAAGCTCTACCTGTGGGGCTTTCGCGACCGGGCCGTGTTCGCCGAAGCCCTTTCGGCCGAGATCGCCGGTGAAGTGATGCGCAGCGCCAAGCCCAAGTCGGTGAAGGTCACGCTCACGCAGCGTCCGCGCGGCGGTATCGAAGTGCAAGCAGTCGCCGAGCTCTCGAGCTGACGATTCAGCGGCTTCGCAGGGCCCCCGACGCCCGCAGCGCGGCCACCTCGTCGGTGGAGTAGCCAATCTCAGCGAGCACCTCGTCGCCGTCTTGTCCGATGGTGGGGGCGTGGCGATGCAGATCCGCAGGAGACTGCTCGAAGCGAACCGGTGCGGGGATCACGTGGAACTCGCCAGCGAGAGGGTGCGTGGCCACCGGGAGGCCGTCGACGATCTCGTCGAGCGTGATGATCGGTGAGCACGGAATGTCGTGCTCCTCGCAGAACGCCAGCCATTCGTTCGTGGTTCGGGTGAGAATCACCTCGGCAACGGCTTCGTAGAGCATGTCGATGTTCTCGGTTCGAGCCTTGCGGCTGGCGAGCCGCGGGTCGTCGATCAGGTCGTGGCGACCTCCGTGCCGGAACAGGTCGGTGTAGTTCTCGCCGCTGTAGGGGAGGATGTGCACCCATCCGTCGGCGGTCCGCTGTGGTCGGCGGTCGGGCGACATGGTGCGTCGATACCCCGCCGGCCCGACGGCCGGCACGGGGATGGCACCGGCACCGTGCTCGACGAGCATGAACGACCGCATCACATCGACCATCGGCACCTCGACCCGTTGCCCTTCGCCGGTGCGGTCGCGATGGTGCAGCGCTGCCAGCACTGCGTAGACGATGGTGAGGCCGCTCACCTTGTCGGCAACGATGGTGGGAACGATGCGCGGTTCGCCGGTGGTGAGTTCGTACAGGTGCGCCACGCCGGATGCCGTCTGCACCACGTCGTCGTAGGCCGGCCGATCACCATCGGGGCCATCGGTGGGCCAGCCCTGTGCCTGGCAGAACACGATGTTCGGCTTGCGTTCCCTCACGTGCTCGTAGCTGAGACCCAGCCTCGCCAGTGGGCCGGGGCGCAGATTGGTGACCACGATGTCGGCATGCTCGACGAGACGGAGAAAGGCCTCGCGCCCGTCGGGGTGCTTGAGGTCGAGGCTGATGTTGCGCTTGTTGCGCATCAGGTTGAGGGCCGTGCCCGAAAGCTGTGGGTGTGGGCCGGGCCCCATGGACCGATTCGTGTCGCCGCTGATGTCTTCCACGGTCACCACTTCGGCACCGAGGTCGCCGAGAATCTGCGTCGCGTAGGGGCCCATCACCACGGAGGTGAGGTCGAGAACTCGGACGTCCGAGAGAGGACCGTGGGCCGTGGACATGCGGCGGGAATGCTAGTCCTCGGGCCGGGTCGCGGATCCAGCCCCGGCCATACTCCGGGCGTCCGAAGCCCGTGTTACAGTCCTGTCTGATCCAGTGTGTCGACCCCCGTGGGCACGAGAAACCGTGTCGTGTCCCGTCGGCTCGCTGGCCTCCACACAACCAAGGGGGAGCGAATGCTCAACAAGAAGATCAAGCTGACCGCGGCCGTCATGGCCCTCGGTCTTATTGCCGCAGCTTGCGGCTCCGACGACACCTCGGGCGGCACCGCCACCACTGCTGGCGGCGGCACCGAGACCACCGCAGCTGGCGGCGGTTCCGACTGCAAGGGTGGCGACATGACCATCCTGTTCGACCTCAAGGGCCGTGGCGACAAGTCGTTCAACGACTCGGCCGCCGTGGGTCTCGACAAGGCGAAGGCCGAGTTCGGCTACACCGCCACCGAGAACGTGCGCGCCGGCAGCGACGAGGCCGAACTGTTCAAGAAGGCCGTGGATGCCAAGCAGACCCTCATCGTGGGTGTCGGCTTCGCCTTCGGCGAGGCCATGACCGCTTCGGCCACCGAGAACCCCGATGTGCACTACGCCATCGTCGACTCGAACTCCGGCGCCGCCAACGTGTCGGGCCTGCTCTTCAAGGCCAACGAGGGTTCGTACCTCGTGGGTGCTGCTGCGGCGCTCAAGTCCACCACGGGCCACATCGGTTTCATCGGTGGCGTCGACATCCCGCTGATCCAGGACTTCTACATGGGCTACGAGGCCGGTGCGAAGTCGGTCAAGGCCGACATCACCATCGACAAGCAGTACATCAGCCCCGCTGGCGACTTCAGCGGCTTCGGTGCGCCCGACAAGGCCAAGACCATCGCTGCCAAGATGTACCAGGATGGCGCCGACATCGTGTACCACGCCGCTGGTGGCTCGGGTGACGGCCTCTTCTCGGCCGCCAAGGAAGCCAACGACGCTGGCAACAAGGTGTGGGCAATCGGCGTGGACAGCGACCAGGCGCTCACCTCGGCCGCCGATCTGGCTCCGTACATCCTCACCTCGATGATCAAGCACGTCGACGTGGCCGTGTACGAGACCATGAAGGACCACGCCTGTGGCGCCTTCAAGGGCGGCGACCGTATCTTCAGCGTGAAGGACGGCGGTCTCGACTACGCCACCACCGGTGGCAACCTCGACGACGTGAAGGACCAGATGGACAAGATCAAGGCCGACATCTCGAGCGGCGCAGTCGTCGTTCCGTCGGCCATGGGCTGACCAATAGGTTCGTCTCGAACCAGCAGTGAACCTTGTGGGGCCGCCGACATTCGTCGGCGGCCCCACGCACATTCCAGCGAGCGTGTGGAGCAACATGGGTACGGCAATCGAGCTACGCGACATCGTCAAACGGTTCCCCGGTGTGGTGGCCAATGACGGTGTGAACGTGAAGGTGGAGACGGGCACCATTCATGCCCTCATCGGCGAGAACGGCGCCGGCAAGTCCACCGTGATGAAGATTCTCTACGGGGCGCAACCGCCCGATGAGGGCACCATCGCGGTGAACGGCACCGATGTGCACTTCAAATCGCCAAAGGACGCCATCGACCGCGGTATCGGCATGGTCTTCCAGCACTTCATGCTCGCCGAGAACCTCACCGTGTGGGAGAACGTGGTGCTGGGCAGCGAGCCCGGCAAGCGCGGTCGCCTGGATGCCAAACAAGCAATCGCCACGCTGCGCAGCCTTTCGGAGAAGAACGGCCTCGACGTGGACCCCACCGCCTACATCTCCGAACTCGGTGTGGGCGAGCGCCAACGAGTGGAGATCCTGAAGGTCCTCTACCGCGGCGCAAAGATCATCATTCTCGACGAGCCCACTGCAGTGCTCGTACCGCAAGAAGTGAACGAGCTGTTCGTGAGTCTTCGCGAGCTCACTGCGTCGGGCGCCACCATCATCTTCATCTCGCACAAGCTCGACGAGGTGCTCGCCATCGCCGACGACATCACCGTGCTGCGTGCCGGCAAGACCGTCGGCACCGCCAAGCCCTCCGAAGTGACTGCCCGCGACCTGGCGGAGATGATGGTCGGCAGCGAGTTGCCCGTGCCCGCCCCGCGCACCACACCGATCAGCGACGACGTGGCCCTCGAGGTGCTCGGGCTGTCCGTCGCGTCGCACACGCCGGGTGGAAGGCCTCGCCTCAGCGATGTGTCGTTGTCGGTGCGCCGAGGCGAGATCGTCGGCATCGCCGGCGTGGAGGGCAACGGCCAGACGGAGTTGCTCGAAGCGCTCGTCGGCACGCTGTCACCGAGCGCCGGCACGATCACGCTCGAAGGTCGTTCGATGGCCGACCTGAGCACCCGCGAGCGGAGGGCGCAGGGGCTGGCGTACATCGCAGAGGATCGCCAGCGCGATGCACTCCTGCTCGGTGCTCCGCTGTGGGAGAACGTGATGCTCGGCTACCAGGCGACGGAGGCATTCGCCAATGGGGTGTGGGTCGACCGTGAGGCGGCCCGCACTCGCACCGAGGAGATCATCGAGCGCTACGACGTTCGCACCCCCGGCGCCGACACATCCGCGGTGGCGCTGTCAGGTGGCAACCAGCAGAAGCTCATTGTCGGTCGTGAGATGACCTCCAACCCGGATGTGCTGGTCGCTGCCCATCCCACCCGCGGTATCGACGTGGGTGCACAGGCCGACATCTGGGACAACCTGCGCCAGGCCCGCGACTCCGGCCTCGCCGTATTGCTGGTGTCGGCCGACCTCGAAGAACTCATCGGTCTCTCCGACACCCTTCTGGTCATGCTGCGTGGCGAGATCGTCGCCCGCCTCGACCCCAAGACCATCACCAAGTCCGATCTCGGTCAGTACATGACCGGCGCCCGAAAGGATGTGGCATGAGCGCTGCACCTGCGACACGTAGCCGCAGCAAGTTGATGTACTCGTTCGCAGCGCCCTTGGTGGCGCTGGGCGTGGCGTTGGCCGTCACCAGCGTCGCACTGCTCGCTGGCGGGAACAACCCGTTGGTGGCCTACGGCAAGATGATCAAGTACGGGTGGTCGCTCGACTCGCTCGTGGTGGCCATCAACCAATCGCTGCCGCTCATCGTGTCGGCGTTGGCGGTCACCATCGGCTTCAAGATGAACCTGTTCAACATCGGTGTGGAGGGTCAGTATCGCTTGGCGGCTCTCGTAGCAGCGGCGATCGGCGCCAACATCGCCGGCCCGGGTTGGTTCAAGATCATCATCACGGTCGTGGTGGCCATCGGTGTGGGGGCTGCGTTCGCCAGCATCGCCGGTGTCCTGAAGGCCACGCGCAACGTGAACGAAGTGGTGGGCACGATCATGCTGAACGGCATCGCCTTCAGCATCATCGCCACCCTGCTGCACTGGAAGCTGATCGCCGGCATTCACGGCTCCTTCCTCAGCACGAACAAGTACCCCGAGGACGCCTGGTTCCCCACATGGAACATTCGTGCGGGAACCACGGAGCTCTACCTCTGGGTCATCCCGGTCATTCTGTTGGCGGTGGGCTTCCACTACCTCGTCACGAGGTCTCGTTTCGGCTACGACCTGCGGGCCACGGGTATGAACGCCAACGCCGCCCGCACCTCGGGCGTGAACCCGAAGCGGATGATCATGATCACCATGGCCATCTCCGGTGGCTTGGCCGGTCTGGTGGGCATGTCGATGCTGCTGAACCAGTACCACACGTACACGCAGGACTTCCCCCAGCAGTTGGGCTTCGGAGGTATCGCCGTGGCGCTCGTCGGTCGGCAGAAGGCGGGTGGCATCGTCATCACGGCATTCCTGTTCGCCATGATCGCCCGAATGTCGCAGGTCCTACCCGACCCACCGCTGTTCGCCCCACGCGAGATCGGGCCCATCATCCAGGGCACGATGATGCTGTCGGCCGTGGTTGCGTACCAGGTGGTGCAGCGTCGGGCAGAGGCCGCAGCCATTCGTGAGGCGGCCGAAGCCACCCATGCGGCGCAGGTTGCCAAGCAGATGGCGGAGGTGTCGGCATGAGCACCGAGGTCAGCTACACCTCCGATTTCCGGCCGGTCGACGAAGCACACGCCAATCGGTTGTCGCGTAACCAGCGACTGCTGGCCATCATCGTGTTCGCGTTCCTGGCCACTGCGGTGTCGCGGGCGCTCTCGGGCGAGCACGACCTCACCTCCAGTTTCACGGTGTCGCAGGCGGTCATCTCCACCCTGCCGATTCTGATGGCAGGCCTAGGCGGTCTGCTCAGCGAGCGATCCGGTGTGGTGAACATCGGCCTCGAGGGCATGATGATCCTGGGCACGTGGGGCGCGGGCTTCTTCGGCTACCACTACGGCCCGTGGGGCGCACTCATCGGTGCCGCGTTCTGCGGCGGCGTGGCCGGTCTGCTGCATGCGGTCGTGGTCGTGAGGTTCGGCGTGGACCATGTGGTGTCGGGTGTGGCCATCAACCTGCTCGCCTTCGGATGGGCGCGGTTCCTGGCGGCTGCGTTGTTCAAGGGCAGGGGTTCTGGGTCCGAGACGAACTCGCCCGGTTTCGACGTGTCGAAGAACATGCCCACGTTGCGATTCCCCGGCATGGGCGCGGGCGGGCCGTTCGCCACCTTGGAGAACAAGCACTGGCCGATCATCTCCGACTTCGCCGGCATCACCCGCGGCCTGCTGGGCGCCTGGCCGCTGTATCGCCTCATCGCCCTGGCCATGCTGCCGCTGGTGGGCTGGCTGGTCTGGCGTACGAAGTTCGGCTTGCGGTTGCGTTCCTCTGGCGAGAAGCCCTCGGCCGCCGACTCGCTCGGCGTGCGCGTGGGTCTCATTCGCTACCTGGCAGTGTCGGCCTCGGGTGCGCTGGCCGGTCTCGGTGGTGCATTGCTGGTGTTGAACAACAGCGGTTCCTACGTGGAGGGCCAGACGAACTCCAAGGGCTACCTGGGCCTGGCTTCGCTGATCTTCGGCAACTGGCGCCCGCTCGGCGTGTTGGGCGGTGCGTCACTGTTCGGCTTCCTCGACACCATTCAGCTCACTGCGGAGCCGGCGGTCATCGGTCTGTATTTGCTGATCGCAATGGGCGCAGCGTTCGGTGCGTGGCGGTTGTTCCGCAACGGCAAGCGTTCCACCGCATTCGCGCTGCTCGGTCTTGCCGGCGGTCTCGGCGTGCTGTTCGTGATTCGCTGGAAGCTCAACACCGACCTGATCAAGGGTCTGCCCTACTTCGGCACGCTGGTGGTGTTGGCCGTGTTCAGCCGTCGCATGCGTCCGCCAGCCTCGGCCGGTCAGCCGTGGCGCAAGGGCCAGATCACCTGACGCTAACGGAGGTGGCGGTTCTCGTAGGCTGATCGGGATCTCGATGTCCTACGGGTACCGCCCCCCTCAGGCGCCGCATCGGCGGGCTTCACAGCGCACCTACCAGGTGCGGCGACTCGCCGCGCTCGCCATCGTGCTGGTGGTCGGCTATGCGGCTTACAGCGGTGTTGCGGCGTTGTTCGGCAGCGACGACACCGGGGCGGCGGCACCCATCACCCCCAGCACGCACACGGTGGTGAACGACGGCGTCACGCCCACGACGCTCACGCCTACCACCACCACGCAGCCGCCGGTGAAGGAACGCACCGTGCCCACGCCCGAGAACCCGGCCGAGGTGCTCATCCTTGGCGACTCCGATGCTGGTGCCTTCGGGCCCTACCTGAACACCCTGCTCGATCAGACCGGCATCGCGACGACGAAACTCGACTACAAGACCTCGTCGGGCCTGTCGCGTCCCGACTTCTTCGACTGGCCGGCGCACATGGGCGAGGTGGTTCCGCAGGAGAACCCCGACATCGTGGTGGTCACCTTTGGCGGCAACGATGCTCAGGGCCTGCGCAACCTCGACAAGACCTGGGCCGTGGACCACGAGCCCGCCTCCGGTGTGGACGATGCCGACTGGAAGGCCGAGTACGGCAAGCGCGTGGGTGCGGTCATGGACTACCTCACCGAAGGCAATCGCACCCTGGTGTGGGTGGGCATTCCCAACGCGGAGAGCGAGTCCACGACGGCGCGCATGGCCGTGCAGGATGGCGTGGTGCGGGCCGAGGCCGCCAAGCGCAAGGACAAGGTGCACTTCGTCGATACGTGGGCGCGGTTCGCCGGCCGTAACGGTGGCTACGCCGAGTTCGTCATCGACCCGCGCGACCAGGAGGGCAAGGACGTGCGGGCCGACGATGGCTTCCACCTGAACACCACCGGCGCGGAGATTCTTGCCCTCGACATCGCCGAGGTGGTCAAGGCCGACCTCCGCGACCGCGGCGCCACCAACATCTGACGCTGCTTACCGTCGCCCGCCAGGGCCAGTGATCCGCCCCTCGCTGTCGCCGTCCGTCCCTCGCCGTCGTCCGTCCCGCGCTGTCGCCGTCGTCTCACCATCCGAGTCCCTACTCGCACCCGGGGTGCGAGTCCCGACTCGGATGGTGGTGTGCGACTCGGTTGGTGGTGTGCGACTCGGTTGGTGGTGTGGGACTCGGATGGGGTTACTGGGTGCGGCCGCGGGCTTGAATGGCCTGTCGGCGGGCCTCGACGGCTTCCTTGCTGAAGTGCTCGCGCTGCCACCGGCCGGCGTTGGCGGCCTCGATCTCCCAACCCTCGCGTTCGTGGGCGATCTCGGCATACGTGGCTTTCATCTGGCGAACGCCCGGCTGGTCGTTGCCAATGATGTCGAGCGCCAGCTGGCGGGTGAACGGCATCAGGTCGAAGTGCGGCACGACGTGGTTCACCAATCCGAAGTGGAGCGCCTCGTCGGCCAGCATGAAGTTGCCGGTCCAGCTCATCTCGCGAGCTCGGCGCACTCCGATGGCCTGCGGCAGCAGCACCGTGAGACCCCAGCCGGGCATCACGCCCACACGGCTGTGCGTATCGCCGAACTTGGCGCGCTCGCTGGCCACCAAAAAGTCGCAGTTCAGCGCCAGTTCGAAACCACCGGTGACGGCCACACCGTTCACGGCGCCGATCAGCGGCTTGGTCATCGGCGGAAACGGGCCGCGCACACCCGACGCATTGGGCCGACCGTCGGCGCCGGTGGCTCCCAGATTGCTGGCGGTGGATCCCAGTTCCTTGAGGTCCAGGCCGGCACTGAACGCGGGGTCGGTGCCGGTGAGGATCACCACGTCGACATCAGGGTCGGCCTCCGCTTGCAGCATCCGCTGGGGGAGCAGACGCAGCACATCGCTGGAGAGCG
>CANHST010000017.1 GCA_947463235.1 Acidimicrobiaceae bacterium | reverse complement strand
GCAGGTGAGACGCCGCTCATCATCACCGCCACCGCCAGCGACGGCGCCGGCAACGTGGGCACCGGCACCCTCACCGTGTCGCTGCGCGATCCTCGAAGCTTCGGGTGTGCCTGATGGGTCGGTCGCGGCTTTCCCTCGTTGCGCTTCCCGTGGCACTGCTGCTGGCGGGTGGCGCGGTTGGCTGGTTCATGCGCGACACCGCTGCCCCACAGGGCACGGTGAGCACCGTGGTCGGCGCATCCCTACCCTCCGGGCTGGATGCGGTTGCACCCCAGCGGCACGTGCCGACGGCAGCGAACACGATGGTGTTCGACCGACGCACCCTGGTGGGTCTACCCGACACCGAGCGAGTGGTGGTACCCAAGGGTGGCGCGCTGCCGATGGTGCGCGGCAGCGGTGGCTCATTGACGGCAGTCGATGCCGCGTCGCTACAGCCGGTGCAGGCCAGCGGCGGCACACCGGCACCGGTGGTGGACCCCACCCCGATCGACGCCGTCGCAACGCCTGCTGCGCCGCCCAGCACCGTCGCTGCTGGCGAACCCTCCACGACGTTGCCGCCCGCCAGCGCATCCGCGTTCATCGACCCGTGCCACACCGCGGCCGACCCACCGTGCGCGGGTGACGGTGCACGAGTTGTCGCAACCAGCGCAACAGTGACCGGTCTGGATCCGCTGTTGCTGTCGGTGCCGATGGCCGCGGTCGGCGACCTCGCCACGATGTGCGACACCATCGAACGCGGCGCCCTACCCGACCCGGCGCTCAGCCCTCAGATGCGCCCCACGGTGGCCGTGGTGGTGAACCAGCCCGCCAGCATCGCCCTCACCGGCACCTGGGCCGACGGCACCCCGCTGGACAAGCTCACGATGGTCACGTCATCCGACTTCGAACAACAGTGGGAAGCGAACGGCCAGAAGGGCTCGCTGCTGCAGTGCCTCACGCTGCCGCTCGACGACGTGCGCGCCCACGCCACCGCTGGGCGAGCAGTGCTCGACGCGAAGTTGTTGGGCATCAGCAAGCAAGGTCGCGCCGAACTCGGCGGCCGTCTCACACTGACCGTGCCGCTCGATGGTGAGGACCCACCGTTCGTGGAGGCGCTGAACATCGGTTCGCTCGGCGAGCAGCGCCGCGCGGATGGCACCTTGGCGCCGATGGTGCACGTGCACTACGCCTTCACCGACGACGAACTGCAGCCGAAGTCGGGAGCGCTGCGCCCCGCCACGGCGAAGCTCTACGCTGAGCACGCCTTTGTGGCGAACGCCGACTGCGCAGGTTGGGCCAACAACCAGACCGGTACTGATCGAACGCTGGACGGCACCTTCGGCATCACCAACGAGCAGCGCACCGTCAACGGGCGCACTCGACCGGTCACCGTGGTGGACGGCGACCTTGCGTTGGACCCTACGCTGCCCGGCGGCTGGGAGGGCTTCGCGTGTGTCCGCCTGTTCTACGCCGACGACGCGGGAACCACCGCCACCGTTGTGCTCCGTGGTGCCGCCGTGCGCAGCCCGCTCACCGCCACCTACGACCTCGGTGCGCTGCTCGACGACCCCGCCCTACCCGCGGGATGGAGCGTGGAAGCCACGTGGTCCACGCCTGGCAACGCGCCATGGTGCGGGCCAGTGGTGCTGGATGCCGCGAGCACGGGCGAGTCGTGTGCCACCTCGGCGCGCACAGTGCCCGATGGCGTGCAACTGATGCTGCGAGCTATCGACGACACCGGCACGAAACGGCCGGCCTTCATCGTGACGGTGCCGATCAACACGGCGTACTGCACGCCCGACGACCCGTTCGCGGCAATCAGCAATGGCTGCGACACCGGCTTCACGCAACGGCTGCGGATGCCGGTTGACGCAACTGGCGAGCAGTCGGTGATGGTGCAACTGCACGTGATCCGCAGCGCTGCGCCGGGCAGTGCCGACCTCGCTCCTGCACACCTATGGCGTATCGACGTCGCCCAAGCCTTCGCGTTCTGAACCTCGGCTCGACCTCGGCGGGAAACTCCTGCCCACCTGCAGCATTCGTTGCCGCAACAGCCAGAATGCCCGGATGTCGTTGCCGAGCCTCATCGCCACCGATCTCGACGGCACGCTGCTCGGGCCCGACGGTCTGGTGTCGATGCGCACGGCTGAGGCGCTCCGGGCCGCCACCGCTGCGGGCATCATCGTGGTCTTCGCCAGCGGCCGACCTCCGTTCATCGCGGCCCGTGAGATCGAGGCGGCTGGCAGCGGCGTGCAGTACGGCGTGATGGCCAACGGCACCATCGTGTGCGCGTTGCCCTCGGGCGAGGTGCTGCGTTCGGTGTCGTTCGAGGCGCAGACGGCAATCGATGCCGTGCGCGTCATCCGCAAACACGACCCTGCGTTCGGCTTTGCGCTCGCCACCGACCGCACGTTCACGGCAGAAGACGGGTTCGGCGGGCGAATGCCCATCGACCCCGGCGTGCCAGCCGTCCCCGATGTGCTCGTAGGTCACGACGGCGCCACCGAGGCCATCAAACTTCTCGCCTTCCACCCTTCCCGTTCCGCCCACGAACTGATGACCACACTGCCGACGGTGCTGGGCCCGTACCTCACCGTCAGCCACATGGGCGCCGATGCCGTGGAGATCGCTCCGGCTGGGGCCGACAAGGGCATCGGATTGCAGTGGTTGTGCGCGCATCTCGGTGTGGCACAAGCAGACGTGATGGTGTTCGGCGACGAGATCAACGACCTGCCGATGTTCGCCGTGGCCGGACATCGGGTGGCGGTGGCGAATGCACATCCATCGGTACGCGACGCGGCCGACGAGGTGACCGAATCGAACGCTCACGATGGTGTGGCCATCGTGATCGAACGCCTCCTCGCCAACTCCTGAGGAAGGGCAACCCGCGAAGAGGGGTACGGTGAGGGCATGAGCGGCGGCGAGTTCGTGAGACCCACTGTGGCCCGGTTCACCCACGTGGCACTGCCGTGCACCGACATCGATGCCACCATCGCCTGGTACGAACGCTTCACTCCGCTGCGACTGCTCGACCGGCGAGAAGACATCGACGGCTACGGCGCCTGGCTGGGCCAACCCGACATGGTGGAGAAGCCGTTCATTCTCGTGCTGGTGAGCCACCACCGAAATCGAGCGAACGGCCCACACACCACACTCGCTCCATTCGCCCACCTGGGTATCGAAGTGCCGACGAAGGCCGAGGTTGACGACATCGCCGAGCGGGGCCGCGCCGATGACTGCCTGGCATGGGAGCCGGAGCTGCTGCCCTACCCGGTCGGGTACCTGTGTGCCCTGCGCGACCCCGACGGCAACTTGGTGGAGTTCAGCTTCGACCAGGGTGTGTACTCCAAGGCGCACGAGGTGTGGGGCCCGCAGCCCGACTGATTCGGGAACCTGCGCGCACCCTCTCCGTACACTGCCGGGATGGCTGCCCGCACCCCACCCCCTGCGCTGCAGCTCTCCTGGTTGGAGGGCGAGGCCGTGGCATGGCAGCCCGGCCGCGGGGTGTACGGCGGCAACCTGCACGCCGAGGTGGCTCGGGTGGCCCGTCGGCCCACCATGCACACGGCCGGCTCCACTCGTGTGGTGTCGTTCGCGCTGCCCGAGGGCCGCGTGAATGTGATGGTGCAGAAGATCGACCCCACCACGCTGGCGTCGCTGGGGCAGATGAACATGTTGAACGACGGCATCAGCCCGTCGGTGGCGTGGTTCGGGTCGGTGCACCGCTACGCCACGGAACTGGTGGCCAACGGTCGAGTGTTGCCGGTGCTCACCCACCTCACGGGCCGGTGGTGGCACGCTGAATGGCAGCCTCTGGTGGCCGACGTGCTCGCCGTGCGCGAAGGTCTGCTGTCCTCGATGCCACCGGTGGTGGCAGCCGCCGCACCGGTGGAGCCGCTGGCCGTGCTGCACTCCATGGTCGACCGGCTCACCAGGCTCACGCTGGTGGGCAGGGGCTGGACCGCAGTGCTGCCCGAAAGTCGTTCGGCGAATGCACGCGCGGTGCGAACCGTTTCGAAGGCCTTGGTGGCACCGCACGGTCAGTTCGAGGTTGCCGACGATCTCTCGGAGGCCGTGGCACACATCGGGCTGGAATGCACCGCAATGGCGCGGCGCGCCGATGGCGAACCCATTCTGCGCGCCCGGCTGCGCCTGGGCCTGCCGTCCGAGCCATCAGCCGACGATCTGCTGTGGGACGACATGGAGCCCGCACCCGGCCGCGAGGGTGGCGATTGGCCGCTCACGCTCGAGATCGTGGATGTCGACGATCGCAGCCGTTGGTGCACGGCGCACGACGTGATGGCGGATGCCCCGGCAGCGCGGTCGCTGGCGCGCGAAGACCGGTTCCTGCCATTGGTGCTCGACTGCCACACGAACTCGCTGCAGTCCATCTCCAGCGCCGTACCGGAACTGGCCGAGTGGTTGATGGAGCGCACCGCCACCGTGTCGGTCGATGAAGCCGCCGCAGCGCTGGAAGCCATCGACACATTGGCGGCCGTGGGTATCGAGTTGGTGGCCCCAGAGAAGCTCGTTCGCCGCCGCACCTCAACCCGCGTCACCGCCACACCGAAGGACGGCGAGAGCAGCGGCCGATTCGGAGCCACCGCGTTGGTGCAGTGGCAGGTGGTGGTCGACAGCACGCCGGTGTCCGACGAAGTGTTGCGGCGCGCCGCGGAGGACGGTGCCAGCCTCATCGAGGTGGGTGGTCGCTGGGTGCAGCTGGATCGCGCCGAGGCCCGGCGAGCCCTCGCCAACCTCAACGAGCACCGCGCCGAGCACAGCGAGATGAGTGCGCTGCAGCTGTTGGCCCTCGCCGCCGAACTGGAACGCGAGCTCGAACTCGCCGGGCTGGTGGAGCATGCCCCGAGCCATCTGGAGGCCGTGGAGGCAACCGGCTGGGTGAAGGAGCTGCTGTCGGGTTTACCCGAGACCGAGATCCACGAGGGCGTGGTGCCCGACGGCTTCACGGCCACGCTGCGCCCGTACCAGTTGCGCGGTCTCGGCTGGCTGCAGTTCCTGCACGGTCTGGGCCTGGGCGGCTGCCTGGCCGACGACATGGGCTTGGGCAAGACCCCCACCACACTTGCTCACCTTGCCGGCCTGCAGGGTCCGCACCTGGTGGTGTGCCCGCTCAGCGTGGTGCGCAACTGGGAGAGCGAGACCGCCAAGTTCGCCCCGTTCATGCGCGTGATGGTGCACCACGGCACCGGCCGCGCCAGCGGTGCCGCATTCCTGAACGCCGTCGCCCAGCACGACATCGTGGTCACCACGTATCAGGTGGCAGCGAAAGACCTCGCTCAGCTGCAGCAGGTTGGCTGGACCACGATGGTGATGGACGAAGCGCAGGCGGTGAAGAACCCCGACACGCACACCTCACGCGCCATGCGCGCCATCAAGGCCGGCCAACGGCTCGCCCTCACGGGCACGCCGGTGGAGAACCGCCTGTCGGAGTTGTGGTCCATCTTCAACATCGTCACGCCCGGTCTGCTGGGCAGCTTCGCCCAGTTCCGCGACCGTTTCGCCCAACCCATCGAACGCCAGCACGACGCCGCCGCCACCGCCGCGTTGCGCACGCTCACCGGGCCGTTCCTGCTGCGCCGCACCAAGGCCGACAAGAGCCTGGTACCCGATCTGCCCGACAAGGTGGAGCAGATCGCGTGGGCCCCACTCACTCGCGAGCAGGCCCACCTGTACCAGGCCGTGGTCGACCAGTTGCTCAAGGACGCGCAGGAGGCCGATGGCATGAAGCGCCGCGGTCTGGTGCTGGCTGCGCTCACCCGCTTGAAGCAGATCTGCAACCACCCGGCCCATGCATTGGGCGACGGCTCGAAGCTGGGTGGCCGGTCGGGCAAGCTGCACCGCTTCGACGAATTGGTCACCGACCTGCTCGACACCGGCGAGCAGGCGCTGGTGTTCACCCAGTTCCGCGAGATGGGGTTGCTGTTGCAACAACACCTGCAGGAGAAGTTCGGGCAGCACGTGCCGTTCCTCCACGGTGGCGTCACCAAGGCAGGCCGCGACCGCATGGTCGAGCAGTTCCAGGCAGGTAACGCCACATCGCCGCTGCTGCTGGTGTCGTTGAAGGCCGGCGGCACCGGTCTGAACCTCACCGCTGCATCACAGGTGGTGCACTACGACCGCTGGTGGAACCCGGCCGTGGAAGACCAGGCCACCGACCGTGCGTGGCGTATCGGGCAAGACCGCACCGTGTTCGTGCACAAACTGGTGTGCGAAGGCACGGTGGAGGAACGCATCGACCAACTCATCAACGACAAGCGCAAGCTCGCCGATGCAGTGGTGGGCACCACGGGCGAAGCGTGGCTGAGCGAGCTGAGCACCGACGACCTGCGCAGCCTGGTCACTCTGGATCACAGCAAGGTGCGCGCATGAGCATCGTGGTCGTTCCCGGGCAGTTCCACGCCGCCCCGCACCCGGCAGGGAAGCTCGCCAACACGTTGCTCAGCGTCACCGTGGCAGGCATGTCGGATCCCGCCCGGTTCCGACGCGGCAAGGCCTACCTGCTCGACCATTCAGTGAGCCGGCTCGAGGTGTCGCCAGGGCGCCTCCTGGCCACCGTGGCCGGCAGTCGCGAGACGCCGTATCAGGTAATCGCCGTGGTGCAGATGCTGCCGTCGGTGGAGATCACCTCGGCCGAGCAGATGCGCTCGCAGTTGAACCGCCTCACACCGGATGCCGCGGAGCTGCAGTTCAGCTGCACCTGCCCCGACATCGACGAGCCGTGCAAGCACGGCGTGGCAGCAGTGCTGGCCCTCGCCGGCGAACTGGTCACCCGGCCCGAACTCTTGGTGCAGTGGCGGTGCGCCCCCAGCGGCGAAGCACCCACGCGTGCCCAGGCAGGCTCGCGGGCCAGGGCCAGCGAACGTCACCTGCGCCTGGCGCCACCGATACCCGGTGGCAGTTCCGCTGAGCCGATCTCACCATGGGACACCCCGGAGTGGGCCACGTTCCTCGGCGACGCACCACCCGAACTGCCCGAGGTACCGCGTGAACCAGCGCGTCTGGGGCGCGCCGTGCTGGGCGCCATCGACGTGTCGGCCGTGGTGCGCAGCGCACTCGATGCGCTGAGCACCGACACCTACGGCCTCGACCAGTAACGCCCGTCAGCTGCCGAGGCGGTGGCCACCGAACACGGTGACCTCTTGGCGCAACGGCACCAGGTCGCGGCGCGGCGCACGACGCTCGGCTTCGGCCAACGCACCGGCGGCCAGAGCACGCAACTGATCGTTCTCGGCGCGCAGTCGCTCAACCTCGATCTCCAGCGCCATCACACGGCGGATGCCTTCGAGGTTCATGCCCTCGGCGGCCAACTCGCTGATGCGGCGCAGGCGGTCGATGTCGATGTCGCTGTAGCGGCGATTGCCGCCCTGGGTGCGTGCCGGTTGCACCAACCCGCGACGCTCGTAGATGCGCAGGGTCTGAGGGTGCATGCCTGCCAACTCCGCTGCCACGGAGATGACATAGACGGCGTGTTCGCGTGATCGCATGGTCAGCCCTCCAAGCCGTTCCTGGGTGACACGGTAGTCGCCGCCGCAAAGGCCTCGACCGCAGCCCGTTGTTCGGGAGTGAGGTCGGTGGGCACCTGCACCTCCACGGTGACGATGAGGTCGCCGGTGTGCTTCGAGGTTTCGATGCCTTTGCCCTTCACGCGGTGACGACTGCCCGACGCCGTTCCGGGCCGCAGGCGGAGGGTGACCCGCGGCCCGTCGAGCGTGGGCACATCGATCTCGCCGCCGAGTGCGGCCTCGGCGAAGGTAACGGGCAACCGCAGCGTGAGGTTGCTGCCGTCGCGTCCGAACAACGGATGGGGCGTGACGCGGCATTCCACGATGAGGTCGCCGGCCGGGCCGCCGTGACGACCGGGCGCGCCGCGACCGCGCAGACGGATCTTCTGGCCATCGGCCACGCCAGCAGGAATGCGAGCCTGCACTTCCCGCGGACGATGCTCGACGCCCGAACCGCGGCAGGTGCCGCACGGGTTGTCGATCTGCACCCCCGCCCCGCCACAGCCGCGGCACGGCGACTGGAACGAGAAGAAGCCTTGGTTGTCGTCGACCACACCACGGCCGCCGCACTGCGAGCAGGCTCGTGGCTGCGTGCCCGGCCTGGCGCCACTGCCATTGCAGGTGCTGCATTGGGCATCGGCGGTGAGGTGCAGGCTGGTGGTGAGACCCTTGGCGGCCTCCACGAAGCTCAGAGTGAGCAGCGTCTCCACGTCGCCGCCGCGTTGAGGACCCACGCCGCTGCCGCGTCGACCGCCACCGCGCCCGAACATCTGGCCGAGCATGTCGCCGAGGCCATCACCCGACACGTTGAAGTTGTAGCCACCGGCACCGGGACCACCGGGACCGCCGAACCCGGCCGCGCCGGGGCCGAGCCGACGGACCTCGTCGTACTCCTTGCGCTTGGCTTCGTCGCCGAGCACGTCGTAGGCGCCCGACACAGCCTTGAACCGTTCCTCTGCGGCGGCGTCGCCGGGGTGAGTGTCGGGATGGCTCTCGCGCGCCAGCTTCCGATACGCCTTGGTGATCTCCTTCGGCGTCGCCGCCTCAGGCACACCCAGGATCTTGTAGTAGTCCTTCTCGAACCACTCGCGTTGTGCTGCCATCTCGTTCTCACCTCCCTCGGGAATCGCTACTGATGTGCGGCCTCGTGGAAGGTCAGCCGCGCACCTTCACCATGGCTGGCCGCAACACACGGCCCTTCCAGGTGTAGCCACTGCGCAGCACTTCGCTCACCACCGGCTCGCCGTCGCCGGGCTCGTGGAGCACGGCCTCGGCGAGGTTGGGGTCGAAGGGCTGGCCGTCGAGGTTCATGCTCTCGAGACCCAGCTTCTTCAACTGTCCGAGCAGCAGGTTGAACAACGGCTCCACTTCGGCAGGGTGCTGCACGAAGGCGGCCTCGCAGGCGTCGAGCACCGGGAGCAGTTCCTCGGCCATCTTCCCGGTGGCCGACTGCGTGTCGAGTGCCTGCTGGGTTGCCACCCGCTTGCGGTAGTTGTCGAAGTCGGCCTGGAGGCGGAGCGCGATGTCCTTGAAGGAATCGCGCTCGGCCACCAGTGCCTCCACGTCGTGCTCGACCGCTTCGCCAGCCGCCTCGGCCGCCGCAGCAGCCTCGGCTTCCTCCTGCTCCACGATGGCCCGCAGGCGGGTCATCTCCGACGTGAAGTCGGGGTCGAGCGGGATGTCGTCGGGGCGCAGCTCGTCGGGGTTGAAGTCGTCGCTCATCGCAGCGGGCTCACTGCTCGTCGACGATCTCGGCGTCGATGATGTCGTCGTCGCCATTGCCGCCGGTCTGTCCGCTGGCCGAGGTGCCCGCAGCGTTCTCCTGCGCGGCCTTCTCGTAGAGCTGCTGGCTGAACGACTGGCTGGCAGCCATCAGCTTTTCGTGCGCAGCGCGGATGGCGTCGATGTCGTTGCCGTTGAGCGCCGCCTTCAGCTCGTCGAGCGGGGCCTGCACGGTGGCCTTCTGGTCGTCGTCGACCTTGTCGGCGTTGTCGCGCAGCACCTTCTCCATCTGGTACACCAGCGAGTCGGCGTTGTTGCGAACCTCGGCCTCTTCGCGGCGCTTGCGGTCTTCCTCCGCGTGCGCCTCGGCGTCCTTCACCATCTGGTCGATGTCCTTCTTGTCGAGCGTGCTCTGACCGGTGATGGTCATGCTCTGCTCCTTGCTCGTGGCGCGGTCCTTGGCGCTCACGTGCACGATGCCGTTGGCGTCGATGTCGAAGGTGACCTCGATCTGCGGCACGCCACGCGGGGCGGGCGGCAGGTCGACGAGTTGGAACTTGCCGAGCGTCTTGTTGTAGGCGGCCATTTCGCGCTCGCCCTGCAGCACGTGGATCTCCACGCTGGGCTGCATGTCGTCGGCGGTGGTGAACACCTCGGTGCGCTTGGTGGGGATGGTGGTGTTGCGCTCGATGAGCTTGGTCATCACGCCACCCTTGGTCTCGATACCCAGGCTCAACGGGGTGACGTCGAGCAGCAGAATGTCCTTCACGTCGCCACGCAGCACACCCGCCTGCACCGCGGCGCCTACGGCCACCACTTCGTCGGGGTTCACGCTCTTGTTGGGCTCTTTACCCGTGAGGCTCTGCACGAGATCGGTGACGGCGGGCATGCGGGTGGAACCACCCACGAGGATGACGTGGTTCAGTTCGCCCTTGCTGATGCCGGCGTCCTTCAAGGCCTGCTCGAACGGCACGCGGCAGCGCTCGATGAGGTCGGCGGTCATCTCCTGGAACTTGGCCCGGGTGAGGTTCTCGTCGAGGTGCAGCGGACCCTCGGCCGTGGCGGTGATGAAGGGCAGGTTGATCTGCGTCTGCTGCACCTGGCTGAGTTCGATCTTGGCCTTCTCTGCGGCTTCCTTCAGACGCTGGGCGGCCATCTTGTCGGCACCGAGATCGACGCCGTGCTTGCTCTTGAACTCCTTCACCAGCCAGTCGATGACACGCTGGTCCCAGTCGTCGCCACCGAGGTGGGTGTCACCGTGGGTGCTCTTCACTTCGAACACGCCTTCGCCGATCTCCAGCACCGACACGTCGAACGTGCCACCACCGAGGTCGAACACCAGCACCTTCTCGTCTTCAGCACTCTTGTCGAGGCCGTAGGCGAGGGCGGCGGCGGTGGGCTCGTTGATGATGCGCAGCACTTCGAGGCCGGCGATCTGGCCGGCTTCCTTGGTGGCGGTGCGCTGGGCATCGTCGAAGTAGGCGGGCACGGTGATGACGGCCTGGGTGACGGTGTCGCCCAGGTAGGCCTCGGCGTCGCGCTTGAGCTTCATGAGCGTGCGAGCGCTGATCTCCTGCGGGCTGTACTTCTTGCCGTCGACGTCGTCGCTCTTCCAGCCTTCGCCCATGTGGCGCTTGATGCTGCGGAAGGTGCGGTCGGGGTTGGTGATGGCCTGGCGCTTGGCCACTTCGCCGACGAGTACTTCGCCGGCCTTGGAGAACGCCACCACCGACGGGGTGGTGCGCCCACCTTCGGAGTTCGGGATGACGACGGTGTCGCCGGCTTCGAAGACGGCGACGACGGAGTTGGTGGTACCGAGGTCGATACCGACGGCCTTGGCCATGGTGGGCTCCTTGCTGAGGAAGATCCTTGGGGGGAACTTGAGTGAAGTTGACGCAAGTCTAGAGCGACCGATTTCGCATCGGCAACCCATCAGTCACAAAACCTAAGTCGCTCTCACTCACCTTTACTCATCCGACTCGGGTGAGGGTCGGGGACTCGGGTGAGGTCACCAGTTGAGGATGACCTTGCCGCACTCGCCGCGCTGCACGATGGCGAAGGCATCCTCGAACTCGTCGGCCGGCAGGGAGTGGGTGACGATGCCACTCACGTCGAGTCCGCTCTGCAGCATCGCCGCCATCTTGTACCAGGTCTCGAAGATGCGGCGTCCGTAGATGCCCTGGATCTCCAGACCCTTGAAGATCACGTCGTTCACGTCGAGCGTCATCGGCCCGGCAGGAATACCGAGCACTGCGATCCGGCCACCGTGGTTCATCGAGTCGAGCATCTGATTGAACGCCGCCTCGGCGCCCGACATCTCCAGGCCCACATCGAAGCCCTCGGTCATGCCGAGTTCGGCCATCACCGGCTCGAGGGCTTCCTCGGCCACATTCACCACGCGAGTGGCCCCATTGGCCGTGGCCATCGCCAGTCGGTAGGGGTTGACGTCGGTGACCACGATGTTGCGCGCGCCCACGTGGCGCGAGATCGCCGCTGCCAATACACCGATGGGCCCGGCACCGGTGATCAGCACGTCCTCACCCACCATGTCGAACCGCAGCGCAGTGTGCGTCGCGTTGCCCAGAGGGTCCAGTACCGCGGCGACGTCGTCGCTGATGTGCGACGGCACCACGAACACGTTCTCGGATGGAATGACGATGTACTCGGCGAACGCGCCGGGCCGCGTCACGCCCACACCCGTGTGGTTGTGGCAGAACTCGCGGCGACCGCCCTTGCAGTTGCGGCAGTACCCGCACGTGACATGACCCTCACCGGCCACGCGCTGGCCGATCTGCAGACCCTCCACACCGGGTCCCAACCCTGCGATCTCACCCATGAACTCGTGACCCACCACCATCGGCACGGGGATCGTGGCCTGCGCCCACGCGTCCCAGTGATGGATATGCAGGTCGGTGCCGCAGATGGAGGTCTTGCGCACCCGAATGAGCACCTCGCCGTCGCCCGGCGTGGGCTCCGGAACATCGTGCATCCAGAGGCCGGGTTCGGCCTTCGCCTTCACGAGTGCCTTCATGCCACAACCCCCATCGCTCGGCCGACCTTGGTGAAGGCGGCCACCGCCATGTCGATGTCGGCATCGGTGTGGGCCGCCGACATCTGGGTACGAATGCGCGCCTTGCCCTGGGGTACCACCGGATATGAGAAGGCGATGACGTACAGACCCTCGGCCAGCAGTCGCTGCGCCATCTCGCCGGCCACCTTCGCATCGCCCAACATCACCGGGATGATCGGGTGACCCGCGCCGGCCATTTCGAAACCGGCGGCCACCATGCCCTCGCGGAACCGTGCCGCATTCCGCTCGAGGCGACGACGCAGTTCGTCGCCGTGCTCCAGCATGTCGAGCACCGCCAGTGTGGTGGCGGTGATCATCGGGGCCAGGCTGTTGCTGAACAGGTACGGGCGCGAACGCTGCCGCAACCATTCGATGATCTCCTTGCGACCACTGGTGTAGCCACCGCTCGCACCACCAAGTGCCTTGCCGAGCGTGCCGGTGATGATGTCGACCCGGTCCATCACGTCGTTCAGTTCATGCGTGCCACGACCGCGTGCACCGACGAAGCCGACCGCATGCGAGTCGTCCACCATCACCATCGCGTCGTAGCGCTCGGCGAGGTCGCAGATGCTGTGCAGGTCGGCGATCACACCGTCCATGCTGAAGACGCCATCGGTGGCAATCAGTCGGTAGCGCGCACCTTGCGCGTCGCGCAGACACTGTTCCAGTTCGGCCATGTCGTTGTTGGCGTAGCGCATGCGCTGAGCGCGACACAGGCGAATGCCGTCGATGATGGATGCGTGGTTCAACGCGTCGCTGATCACACAGTCCTGCTCGTCGAGAATCGTTTCGAACAACCCGCCGTTGGCGTCGAAGCACGAGCCGTACAGAATCGTGTCGTCCGTGCCGAGGAACGCGGACAGTCGTCCTTCGAGTTCCTTGTGCACCGACTGGGTGCCGCAGATGAATCGCACCGACGCCATCCCGAAGCCGTGCTCGTGCACCGCCGCAGCAGCGGCCTCGACGAGTGTGGGATGGTCGGCCAGGCCGAGGTAGTTGTTGGCGCAGAGGTTCACCACGCGAGTGCCATCGGCGAGTTCGATGTGGGCGGTCTGCGGCGAGGCGATCACGCGCTCGCTCTTGAACAGCCCTTCGTCGACCAGACCGGCAGTTCGCTGCTGGAGGTCGGCCAGTAATCCGGTACGCATGTACCAAGAATACGACATTCCCCGAGCGAAGATGACCGAACGACTCGCGGTAGCGTCCGGCCGATGAGCAGCGCACTCCAGGTACAGGTCGAGCCCGAGTCACTCGGGATGTCCGGCGAACGGCTCGCCCGCATCGATCGACACTTTCAGCAGTACGTCGACGACGGCCGTCTTCCGGGCTGGCAGATCGTGGTGGCACGCCACGGCAACGTGGTGCATCACAGCACCTACGGCCACCGCAACATCGAAGAGGGCCTGCCGGTGGAGGGCGACACGATCTGGCGCATCTATTCGATGACCAAGCCGCTCACGGCGGTGTTGGCCTTGCAACTCTGGGAGGAAGGCGCGTTCGAACTCAACGACCCCGTCCACCGCTACATCCCGGCGTTCAAGGGCACCAAGGTGTGGCGTGCGGGCAGCGTGAACTCACCGGTGCTCGACCCCATCACGGAGCAACTGCGGCTGTGGCAACTGTTTGCCCACACCTCGGGCCTCACGTACGGCTTCATGTACCACCATCCGGTCGACGAGTTGTACCGCCGTGCCGGCTTCGAGTGGGGCCTGCCGAAGGACACCGATCTCGCCGGCATGTGCGACGTGTTGGCGGGGCTGCCACTGCTGTTCCAGCCCGGCACCGAGTGGAACTACTCGATGGGTCTGGATGTGCTCGGCCGTGTGCTGGAAGTGGTGAGCGGGCAACCGCTCGACGAACTGATGCGGACACGCCTCCTCGAGCCGCTGGGCATGACCGAGACCACCTGGCACGTGCCCGACGCGCACCACTCGCGCTTGGCCCGCCTCTACGGCGCCAACCCCGCCACCGGCAAGGCAATGAAGCTCGACATGATGGGCGACGCGGCGCTGAAGCCGCCGCAGGCATTCCTCGGTGGTGGCGGCATGCAGAGCACGGCCGGCGATTACCAACGCTTCGTGCAGATGCTGGCCAACGGCGGAGAACTCGACGGCGTGCGCATCCTGTCGCCCCGCACCGTGCAGTACATGGCGAGCAACCACCTTCCGAACAACGCCGACCTCACCGCGTTCGGTCGCCCGTTGTTCTCCGAGACCGCATTCGACGGCGTGGGCTTCGGTCTCGGTGTCAGCGTGACGCTCGACCCGGTGAAGGGTCGCGTTCCCGGCAGCGCCGGCGAGTTCGCGTGGGGTGGCGCCGCCAGCACGGCGTTCTGGGTGGACCCCGTGGAGGATCTCACCGTCACGTTCTTCACGCAGTTGCTGCCGAGCAGCGTGCACCCGATCAGGAGCCAGCTCAAACAGCTCGTGTATCAGTCGATCGTCGACTGACCGAGCCTGAGATCCCAGGCAGCATTCGTGTAGGACTGCCCGCTGCCATAGACCAGACGGCCGCCGAGACCATCGAGCTGCAGTCGCGGCAACGCGGACGAGGCGCCGCGGACCATCGCCATCGTGGCGTGTACTTCGGCATGCATCGCGGAATCGGCGAGCACCGTGGCGTGCACCGGGGCTTCGAATCCGCCAGGGAGAGGATGGCCGCTCGCCGGGTCGAGAAGGTGGTGCGCCGGCAGCCCGTCGGGTGACAGCCAGGAGCGCCGCAGGGTGCCTGAACTACCCAACCCGCCGCTGCGCAGTTCCAGCACCATCACGTCGGCATCGGGCTGCAGCGCAGCGTCCACCGCCACGCGCCAGGCGCCGTCGAAGGGACCTTCGCCGATCACGCGCACATCGCCGCCCACGTTCACCATGGCGCCGCTGGCTCCGTTGTCGATCAACAGCTCAGCCACGATGTCGGCGGCAAGACCTTTACCGATGGCGCCAGCATCCACGGCGGTACCGGGTGGCAGGCGAACCGTTTGCTCGTTGGCGTCCACCACGAGCCCACGCACGAAGCCTCGCTGTTGCACGCCCTGCGGCAGTTCGGTGACAGCAGCCGGGTCGTGCACGCTGGCGGCGTAGCCGAGCCGCACGATCGGAACCAGCAGGGTGGGATCGAACGACCCATCGGTGAGCGTGAAGCCGTGCACCATCGCTTCCAGCAGCGCGATGGTGCTGCCATCCACCACCGTCGCTTCGCCCTGTGCCGCATTCAGCCGGGAGATGTCACTGTGCGGCCGAAACCGACTCCACCGTGCCTCGAGGAACGCCAAGCGATCCCTCGCCAAGGACAGATGGCCCACCGCGCCGCCAGCAACTTCGACAACGACATTGGAGCCCATTGCCCGGAACTGATCCCGAAGAAGAGTGAGCGTCACGTGGATCAGTCGTCGATGTCGTCGTCGCCGCCCTTGCCGCCGCCACCACTGCCCTTGCCGCCACCATGATCATCAGACGTGGTGGGGGCATTGCTGGGCGAGGTGCTCTGAGTGGTCGCTCCGGTGGTCACCGGAGTGCTAGGTGTCCGGCCTTCACTACCGTCGGTCCGGCTCGGGCCGGAACCGCCCGCAGGCGTGGAGGGGGACGGAGAAACCGAAGTGGAGTTCGAGGTGGGGGTCGAGATGGGGGTCGAGATGGGGTTCTCGCTCGGCGTGACATTCGAACTCTGTGCGACCGAGGTGCTGACCTCGCCGCCCGCCAGGTTGGCGGTGAACTCGATGGTGCGATCCAGCGACTGCAGCGTGACCTTCACATTCGATGGGTCGACCTGATTCGTTCCTGTGATGGTCCAACCCGGGCTGGAGGCCGCCGACACGAGGCGCAGCACCTCCCCGCTGCGGTCGAGCGTGACCGTGCCCACGCCCTCGACGTCGAACACCGACGGGGCCGTGGCAATCGTGTCGCTCGTGGGAGGAGTCGGCGCCGGCAACGTGGTGTCGGGCACTGCGACGGACACCGTGGTGGGTGGCAGCGTGAGCACCGCCGTGATCTCGCTCATCGTCTCGGGCCGCGGTGTGGGGTTCCCCAGCACCTGCGTGTTCACGAGCGCGGCAGCAGACCCAGCGACCAGCACTCCGGAGAGGGAGAGCAGCGTGGTGGCTCGGATCTTTCTCATGCCGAGATCAAG
The DNA here is from genome assembly GCA_947463235.1 of Acidimicrobiaceae bacterium. GTDB lineage: Bacteria > Actinomycetota > Acidimicrobiia > Acidimicrobiales > Ilumatobacteraceae > UBA668. The sequence goes on along the minus strand of CANHST010000017.1, from coordinate 8,826 downwards.
TTACGCCATTGCAGGCCGCTCCAACACCGCTGAACGTCAAAGAAACGTCCAAAATCCGCACGCTGGGCGCAGAACATGCCGCAAAGACAGCGGAGTGCATCGGAACGGGACAGAATGCTTCCGTGAGAATCCTGCTCGTCGAGGACGACCGTTCCATTGCCAGTTCCGTGGTCGAAGGCCTGGAGTCATCCGGCTTCTCGGTCACGCATGTCGCCACCGGTGCCGGCGCACTCGCCGCTGCCGAGCACGACATGGTGTTGCTCGATCTCGGCCTCCCCGACATGGACGGTCGCGACGTGTGTCGCGAGTTGCGCGCCCGCACCAAGGCGCCGATCATCATGCTCACCGCTCGGTCCGAGGAATTCGATCGCGTGCTGGGCCTAGAGCTCGGCGCCGACGACTACGTCACCAAGCCCTTCAGCTTCCGCGAGCTCGTGGCACGCATCCGCGCCGTGGCCCGCCGCACCACCGCCGAGCCGGGCGCCCCTGCCGACGATCCGGCTGCACCACAATCCATCGCCGGCCTGAAGATCGACCGTCGAACCCGTCGAGTGTTCATCGATGATCAAGAGGTGCAGTTGACGGCCAAGGAGTTCGACCTGTTGGCGTTCCTCGCCGGCGACATCGGCGCCGTGCGCACCCGCACCGAGATTCTCGAGAATGTGTGGGACGCCCACTGGTACGGGCCCACAAAGACCGTCGACGCCCATGTGGCATCGCTGCGAAAGAAGCTCGGCGGGCATGAATGGATCCAGGCGGTCCGCGGCGTGGGCTTCCGGTTGGAGCCGCCCGAATGAAGTGGCGGCTCCTGGCCGCCTTCGCTGGATTGATCTCGGTGGTGCTGCTCGCCCAGGACGTGCCGCTCATCAACTACCTGCGCAAGATCGAGTTCGAGCGCGTCATCTCCAGCCTCGAGCGCGATGCGTTCCTCATCGCCGGGTCAGCTGAAGATCTGCTCTCCGGCGAGCAGGGTGTCACCGATCCAGCCGATCTGCAGCAGCAGATCAACGAGTACGCGGCGCCCACCGGGGCGCGTGTGGTCGTGGTCGACAAGGCGGGCATCCTCGTGGTGTCCACCGACCAGCGCGATGAGCCGGGCAAAGACTTCTCCAGTCGGCCCGAGATACAGATTCCGCTGAACGACGGCGTACCCGCCACGGGTGAACGCAACTCCGAGACCCTGGGCGGAAAGATCGTGTACGTGGCCGTGCCCGTGGTGTCGGGGCGCACCATCGTCGGTGCGGTGCGCATCACCTTTCCCGCACAGGTCATCGACGATCGCACGGCGGAGAAGACCCGAGGCCTGATTCTCGTCGGCTTCATCTCGCTGATCGGCGCAGCCTTCGCCGCACTGCTCATCTCATCGTCGTTCACGTCACCGATCCGTCGATTGCAACGCACCACCGAAGCCATCGCCGAAGGCGACCTCTCCCAACGAGCGGAGGCAGAGGGCCCACCGGAGATCAAGGGCCTTGCCCGGTCGTTCAACACCATGACCGAACGCATCGAGCGACTGCTCGAACAGCAGAAGGCATTCGCCGGCGACGCATCGCATCAGTTGCGCACACCCTTGACGGCACTGCGACTGCAACTCGAGCGCGCCGCCGACATGGTCGACACCGATCCGGAAGGCGCTCGCGAACGTGTCGAAGCCGCCACCGAGGAGACCGAGCGGTTGCAGCGTCTCGTCGAGGGCCTGCTGATGATTGCCCGCTCCGAAGGCTCCACGCCGGTCCTCGAGATCGTCGACGTGTCCGCACTGGTAGCCGACCGGTTCGAGGTCTGGGAGCCCTTCGCTGCCGAGCGCGGCGTGCGTTTGGTCACCAATGCCCCCGACGACCTGTTCGCGACATGCGTACCAAGCTCGCTGGAACAGATCATCGACAACTACGTCGACAACGCCTTCGGCATCGCCAAGGACGGCGACACGATCTCCATCGTTGCTGCCCCATATGCCAACACGATCGGCGTGCACGTGATCGACGAAGGCCCGGGCATGAAGCCTGAGCACCTCGAGCACGCCTTCGACCGCTTCTGGCGCGCGCCCGACGCACCGCATGGCGGATCAGGCATCGGTCTGGCCATCGTGCAGCACTTGGCCGAACTCAGCGGTGGCCATGCAGTGCTGCGCAATCGCACCGACCGCTCAGGCCTCGATGCCTGCGTGGTGCTGCCCGCCGCCCGTTCTGCCGACCAACGCTGACGCTACGGCGGACGCTGCGTCAGGCCAGGCTGATGCTGATCTGGAGTGCGCCGGCTCGCTGGTGGCGAACGCTCACGTCGACCGTGGTGCCGGCAGCAGCGCGAACGGTCCAGCCAGCCAACACTCGCTCGGGCGTGCCATCGCTCTTGCCGTAATGGAAGCGGTGGTCGAGGCGGCCGCCGAGTTGACCGAGTTCGAGTCGGGCGTTTCCGCCGACCACATCAGCGCCAGCGAGTTCGGCAACAAGCGGCAACACGAGACGATCCTTGCGCGCCTTCTCCGTGACGTACGTGGGTAGGAAGCCGGTGTTGGCGATGCCCACTTCCACACGCCAGGTGTCGTCGCCGAGGCGCTCGACACGTTGGTGCAGCACCTCCAGTTTGGGAGAGCACAGCGCCTGGTACACGGCGAACTCCGCGTGCGGCGCAATCTCTGCCCGCAGACGCGAGCCCGGGGCGTTGGTCCAGACCGCCAACTCGTTCCATCCACCGATCTCCACCCGACCGAGTTGGGGGTGTTCGAACGGGGTCCAGTCGCGGTACATCTCGGGGTGGTGCTCCACCGCCCAGCGGTACACGGCGCGCTCTTCATCCTCGGTGGGCCCGGTGTACCAGATGTGGGTGCTGGGCTTGGTGCCGGTGGCCTGTTGGATGACGTCCCAGAACTCCGTGGTCCAGCCGAACACACCAAGGTGTTCGTAGACCCAGTCGTCGGCGGCACCACTCATGGTTTCGCTCGGGTCGAAGGTGAAGTCTTCGTAGACCGAGTGCGCGGTATAGCCGGTGAGTGCCGTGCCACGCTCGGAGAACAGCTTCCACACCCACACATCGATGGGCGGCAACTGCTTGTCGGACATCACACTGCTCGGGCGGAGCAGCACACCGCCGCTGGTGTGAAAGGCGTTGTAACCGCAGATGTTGGGCCTGGCCACGATGGCCCGCACCAGCGCATCGATCTCAGGTTCGCTCATGGGGTGATCGCCGCTGCCCGGTACACCGGTACCCCAACCGGCCGGGAAGTTGCGGTTCATGTCGAGCGACTGCGGGTTGGGCGGCAACGGAATGGTGAATCCGTCGTGATCCACCACGTCGCCCTCGTACAGCATCCGATAGCGCTGCACGCCCGCAGGGGCACCTTCCGCCGGTACACGCACCATCAGGCGCGGTTCGTCGGCATCGCTCATCCAGCCGCCGTGCGGGTCGGGCAGGCGCATGCTCAGGATCTCGCCGTTGCCGTCGAGGTCGCGCTCGTGCAGACCGGGTGCCTGATGGGCGTCGGCCCACGGCCACGGCCGCACGCTGCTGCGCCGGAAGCGCGGGCTGTCGGCCAGCGTCCACTCCACCCCGTCGGGGTTCACTCGCGGCACGATGTAGAAGGTGCGGGTTCGCAGTGCCTCGGTGACCGCAGCGTCGGAGCCGAAACCATTCACGAGGTATTCGATGATGTACAGCGCGGCCGCACCACCGGTGACCTCCACCGAGTGGATGTTCGCGTCGATCCAGTGGGCGGGCTTGGTGTCGTGCGAACCCGTGCTCTGATCGGTGATCGTGACAAGCCACAGATCGCGACCCTCGAACGAGCTGCCGTACGACTCCAGTTGCACCAGACCCGGATGGGCGTCGACAACGCCGCGCAGCCATGCGGTGTACTCGTCGTAACGGAGGAAGCGATCGAACTGGTAGGTCACGGCCGTGACGCTAGCCAGCCGTCCACCAGTGCGCGCTCACCAGTTCGGGGATCAACACCTCGGTGAGCAACGCCACCACGGGATCGTCGTCGTGCGGGTAGCGCAACGCGACCTCGGCGCCATCGCACGGAGCGGAACCCACGGCCACGAACCGGCTCCCGCGTTCGCGCAACCAGTTCAACGCAGTGCCGTCGTGCGACGACCCACTGAACATCAACGCCCGGTAATCCATGCTCTTGGTGAGGTACACGTCCACATGGCTCCAGTCGCCAGTCTCGCAACCGTCGGCCACACGCCGTGGGCCTTCACGCAGCATCAACGCACCCTGCAACGAGTTGCCGATCCGTTCGGCCGGGGCCATCAGCCAGGTGCCATGTGGTCCGTCGAGGACCGCTGCCAGTTCGGGCAGCCATTCGTCGCGAGTGCGCAGCAGGTGCTCGACGGCGTCGGCGGCGCGGCGAAGGGAATCGGCAAGGTCGGGCAAGTTGCCGGTGAGTTGATGCTCGAGTTGCAGCAGCACCGCAAGGGTGTGCACATAGCTGCGGCATGCCACGCCACCGGGCTCGGGCTCGGCATGCATCAACACCGTGTGATCGGCAGGTAACGCGAGCCCTTCGGTGTTCGTGCACGCGATGGTGGTGCTCGTGCCGTGGTGAGCCCGCAGCAGACCGAGGGTCTCGGCGCTACCGCCCGAGGCCGTGATACCCACCACAGCCAGATCGGCTGACGCCGGATACGTGGCCTCCACGCTGGCGATCTCCGCCACAGCGTGCACGCCAACGCGACGCAGTCGGCGCGCGGCGGTGTCGGCGGCGAACCACGACGAACCCATGCCGGCCAGCACGATCCGCTGGCCATGCTCGATAGGCCACAGCACATCGCCCAGTCGATCAGCAAGCGCTCGCAGCGTGGAGGGCTTCAACTCCAGATCGCGTGGGTACAGCACAGGGTCCATCGAGCGTCAGCCTTCCAGCAGTGGCGGCAACGCCGCATCGGGCACGTACACCCAGTGCGGCAGATGCGCCGCCGCGTAGCAGTACTCGTGCAGTTCCTGAGCCACGCGCAACGCACGCAGCACGTCGTGATCCACGGCATGCGATGCCGTGTAGGCACCCAAGGCCGCATCGATGGCCGAACGGGTGAAGAGATCCACATCCACGCCACGATCCGGGTGTCGGCGCTTCACCACGATGCGGCCGACATGATCGATGCTCTGCAGCATGCTGGCCAGATCGCGCAGCGGGCTCTGGGGCAGTCGCCGTTCTGTGGGGTCGCTCAGCGGGTTGCCATCGAAATCGATCATCAACAGTCGCGAGCGTGAACGAATGAACTGGCCTGCGTGCAGGTCGCCGTGCACGCGGTGCGCCTGCAACATCCGTTCGCCGCGTAGCGGTTCGAGCGCCTCATACACGGCCGATTCGCACGACCGAAGCCGATCGCCTTCCTCACCCGACACCGTGCGCATTGCCTCGTGCAGGTTGGCAACGGCATGCGCGTGGTAGGTGCGCGTGGCGATGGAACTGCGCTGCACCCCGGCGAGCGCGGAGTGCAGATCCGATGTCATCTGGCCCATCAACCGGCCGGCGGCAACCAGCGCATCGATCTGCAGTTCACCGCGGAGCCAGGCATCGACGTCGTCCACGTACCAGTCCCAACCGTCGAGGCTGTCGGGAACGTACTCCGTCACGATGGCCACCACCATGTCGTCCACCTCGTGCACGCCGATGAAGGCCGGCATGTCGGTGAACCCGTGCTGGCTGAGGTACATGAGCACCTCGGCGCCGGGGTGCGGGCTGGGTACAGGCGGCTGCATCCACTTCACCACGAACTGCTCCGCGACGATGATGCTCTCGTTCGTCTGATCGACAGTGATGGGGCGCTCGCCCTCCAGCGTCCGACCGACCAACCGCGAGGCCACCGAGGTCGACAATCCGGGAAGCACCATCGGGATTCACCCTAGTGACCGCGGCGCTCGCGATCGGCTAGAACAGCGCAATGGCTCGGTTCCTCTTCATGCCCGAAAGCGCCTACGGCCCGACGAACAACTGCATCGGCATCGGCAACATCCTCCGCCAGCGCGGCCACACCGTCATCTTCGCCGCCGAGGCGAGTTGGGAAGGCCGCCTCGAACCGATGGGGTTCGTGGAAGACCTGGTGCACTTGGCCGAGCCGGCCGAGGCCGACCCCGACGCACCGCCGGAGGCTGCGGGCCAGTTCTGGATCGACTTCATCCGCGACACCTCGCCGGTGTTCCGCACGCCCACGATCGAACAGCTCACCGGGTTCATCCAGCCCACGTGGCAGGCGCTCATCGATGGCGCGATGTTCAGCCACCAGCAGCTCACCGAGATCATCGCCCGCCAGAAACCCGATGTGGTCATCGAGGACAACGTGAACGCGTTCCCCGCCCTGGTCACCGCCGGCGTGCCGTTCGTTCGATCCGTCAGCTGCCAGCCGCTGGAGATGCAGGGGCCCGACGTGCCGCCGGTGTTCAGCGGCTTGCCCAGCGACGATCGCAGTCAGTGGCACGACTTCCGTGCCGAGTACCGCCGCACCCACGCCGACATGTGGGGGGCACTGAACGACTGGGTGCAATCGGTGGGTGCCCCCGCATTGGGCGACCTGGAGTTCATACACGAGGGCGACCTCAACCTGTACCTGTACCCGGAGGTTGCCGACTACACCGACCGCCGACCGCTGGGCGCGAACTGGCATCGCCTCGACAGCTCGGTGCGTTCCACCGACGCGCCGTTCGAACTTCCTGCGCAGCTGCGCAGCGACGACCCGAACAGCAAGCTGATCTACCTGTCGCTCGGATCCCTCGGCTCGGCCGATGTGGGTCTGATGCGGCGCCTGGTGGCGGTGCTCGGCACCATGCGCCACCGGTTCATCGTGTCGAAGGGTCCGCTGGCCGACGAGTACGAACTGCCGTCGAACATGTGGGGCGCTGCCCAGGTGCCACAGACCAACGTGTTGCCACTCGTCGACCTCATCATCACCCACGGCGGCAACAACACGACCACAGAGGCCTTCCACTTCGGCAAGCCGATGATCGTGATGCCGTTGTTCTGGGACCAGTACGACAACGCACAGCGTGTGCACGAACTCGGCTACGGCCAGCGACTCGATACCTACGGATTCGCCGATGAGGAACTCACGTCTGCCGTGGACCGTCTGCTGGCCGACGGCGACCTGCGGGCCCGCATGGCTGCCAACGCCGAGGTGATCCGCGGTCGCAGCGGCACCCAGCGCGCCGCCGACCTCATCGAGGCCCTCGCCCCCTGACCCAAGCGCGTCACCTGGGTAACCTGAGGAGAGTGATCAGGAACGATCGTCAGTCGCCGCTCGTGCTCGCCATCCTCGACGGGTTTGGCGACATGCCCCCCGCAGCGGACAACGCCGTGTGGTTGGCCCGCGCACCGTTCCTCCACGCCTTGCTGAACAACCAGTTCGACGGGCGCGTGTACCGATCGCACCTCCGCGCGCATGGCTCGGCCGTCGGCCTGCCTTCCGAGGGCGACATGGGCAACAGCGAGGTGGGCCACAACATCATGGGCGCCGGCCGCGTGTTCGACCAGGGCGCCAAGCAGGTGGAGGAAGCCATCAAGGACGGCCGCATTTGGGGCGAGCCGTGGCAGCAGGTCACTGCTCGTTCGCGAGTGCACTTCGTGGGTCTGCTCAGCGACGGCAACGTGCACTCGCACATCCGCCACCTCGACCAGTTGCTCCGCAAGGCCGCCGCCGATGGAGTGCAGCACCTTGTGGTGCATGCGCTGTTCGACGGTCGCGACGTGATCGACCAGACCGCCGAGCGCTACCTGGGCGAGTTGGAAGCCACGCTGGCCGACATCCGCGCCGAGTACGGCATCGACGCCGTGGTGGGCTCGGGTGGCGGCCGCATGAGCACCACCATGGACCGCTACGAGGCCGACTGGACCATCGTGGAACGCGGTTGGCACGCGCACGGCGTGGGCGATGCCCGGCCGTTCCCATCGGCCGCCGACGCGTTGGCCGCGCTGCGCAAGGAACAGCCCGGAGTGAGCGACCAGTTCCTGCCCGAGTTCACGATCACCGATCCCGACGGCGCGCCAGTGGGCGCCATGCAGGCGGGCGACGCCGTGGTGCTGTTCAACTTCCGCGGCGACCGAATGATCGAGATCTACCGGGCGCTCACCGAGACCCCCTTCACGGCGTTCGAACGTGGTCCTCTGCCCGACGATCTGCTGGTGGCCGGCCTCACCATGTACGACGGCGACCTCGGCATTCCGGCGCTGTACCTGGTGCCGCCGGTGAAGGTGCACGGCACGGTGAGCGAAGTGATCGCCCACGCAGGTCTGCGTCAGGCGGCCATCGCCGAGACGCAGAAGTTCGGGCACGTCACCTATTTCTGGAACGGCAACCGCAGCGACAAGTTCGACGAAACACTCGAGGACTACATCGAGATCGCCTCCGACCGCGTGCCGTTCGAACAGCGGCCGTGGATGAAGAGCGCAGAAACTGCCGACGAGGTGATCCGCTGTGTCCAGTCGGGCGAGTACGAGTTCGTGCGCGCCAACTTCGCGGCAGGCGACATGGTGGGTCACACGGGCGACATCGATGCCTCGGTGGTTGCGGTGGAAGCCATGGACATCTCGATGGAGCGCGTGTTCGACGCAGTGCGTCTCGCTGGCGGCACCTTGGTGATCACCGCCGACCACGGCAACTGCGAAGTGATGCACGAGCACGACGGCAAGGGCAACACCATGCTGTTGGCCGACGGCACGCCGGTGCCGAAGAAGAGCCACACCCTGTCGCCCGTGCCGTTCATCGCGGTCGACTTCGTGCCACGCGATCTGCACCTCAGCGAGCGCACCGATCTGGGCCTGGCCAACGTCGCCGCCTCGTTGCTGGAGTTGTTGGGGCTCGACGTGCCCGCCGACTACTCCGAGCCGGTGCT
>CANHST010000016.1 GCA_947463235.1 Acidimicrobiaceae bacterium | reverse complement strand
CCGTTGAACGCCGAAGGCGTCGCCATCGATGTGACCGATCAGAACAGGGCCGATGGGTTCTCCCCCGGTTCTGCAATTCTGACGCTGGTACCGAATCTCGACGTCGAGCAGTCGGGCATTGCGCCAAGCACCGACATCGGCGCATCGCTCGCAGCCGACGCACCGATCGTGCTGCTCGACACCGTGAGCGGCGAGCGTGTTCCGTACTGGGGCGAATTGGATGCACCCGCGCCGAAGGGCGACCAACTGCTCACGGTGCACCCGGCCATCTCGCTACCGGAGGGTCACCACTTCATCGTGGCGATGCGCAACCTGAAGGATGAGCAGGGCAACACCATCCAGCGCTCCACGGCGTTTCAGGCAGCGCTCGACAACACCCCCGAGCCGCTCGAGCGGGCCCGTCACTTCCGCGAGATCCTTGCCACGTTGGCCGACGCCGACGTGTCGCCCGACGACCTCTATCTCGCCTGGGACTTCACGGTGGCCAGTGCCGAGAGCCTCAGCGGCCGGCTGCTCCGCGTTCGCGAGCTTGCCTATGCCGCTGTCGCCGACGACGCGCTGAAGTTCGAGGTGAGCACGACGACCGACGGTGACGGTATGCGCACCATCGAGGGCACGTACGAGGTACCGAACTTCCTCAGCGGTGACGGTGCCGCAGGTAACTCGTACGTACTCGGCGAGGACGGTCTTCCGATCCAGAACACCGAACAGCCCACGTACCAGGCACCATTCCGCTGCCTCATGCCGCTCACCCCTGCCGCCGGTCGCACCACGATCGTGTTCGGGCACGGCCTGTTGGGCAACCGCGGGCAGGTGGATGGGCTCTCGTTCGCCGCCAGCGGCGGACTCGCAGGCGTCTGCGGCACCGACGAGATCGGCATGGCAACCGATGACCTACCGAACCTGGCATCGATCCTCGCTGACCTGTCGAACTTCAATCAGCAGGCCGACCGCATGCAGCAGGGGCACCTCAACCAGTCGTTCCTCGGTCGCATGCTGAACTCCCCCAGTGGTTTCGTCACGTCGCCGGCATTCCAGACCGCCGACGGCCAGCCGCTGTTGTCCCCGGGCACCACGGTGTTCGTGGGCAACAGCCAGGGTGGCGTCATCGGTGGCGCCGCCAGCGCCATCAGCACGGAATGGAGTCGCGTGGTGCTTGGCGTACCGGGCATCAACTACTCGCTTCTCCTACCGCGCAGCAGCGATTGGCCAGAGTTCCAGACCATCTTCGACACTGCATACACCGACCCGGTCGATCGGGTGCTCGCTCTGCAGTTGATCCAGTTGCTGTGGGACCGCGGAGAGAACAACGGTTACGCCCAACATCTCACCGTGAACACCTACCCGGGCATCGACCCGAAGCGCGTGCTCCTCGTCGAAGCGTTCGGCGATCATCAGGTGAGCAACGTGAGCACCGACATCCTCAGCCGCACCATCGGTGCCCAGGTCTACGAGCCGTCGTTGGCCCCAGGCCGCAGCCCCGACGTCGACCCGCAATGGAACATTCCAGCGCTGGACTCATCCGCCGACCCTGGTGTGGTGCAAGTGGTCTGGGACTGGGGCACCCCGGCCGCACCCACCGTGAACCTGCCGCCCACCGAACCCGAGTACGGCAGCGATCCGCACGGCAACGGGGGCGACGAGCCCCGATTACTGCAACAGGCGATCGAGTTCCTGTTCACTGGCTCGTTCAACGATGCCTGCGACGGCAAGCCCTGCCAGGGAGATTCGTTCGCACTCAGCCCAGGCTGACGAGCACCTCGACCAGTTCGCTCACCGGACGGTACGTGAGGCCGGCGATGGCTCGGTGCGCATAGCGCACCACACCGTCGCCGTCGATGATGAACACACTGCGACGCGGGAACCCGATCGGGCCCAACGTGCCGTAGGCACCTGCGACGGCCTTGTCGGTGTCGGCCAGCAACGGGAATCGGAAGCCGTGCTTCACCGAGAACTTCTCGTGGCTGTCCACCCCCTGAGCCGAGATGCCGAGCACCTGGGCGTCGAGTTTCTCGAACTCGGCGAGTTCGTCGTTGTAGCTGTTCAGCTGCTTCGTGCACACGGACGAATCGTCGGCCGGGTAGAACACCAGGACCACTGGACGACCCTTGAAGTCGGCAAGCGACACCTCGGTGCCGCCGGTGGACGTCAGCGTGAAGGCCGGCGCCGGATCGCCGACGGAAAGGCTCACGCTCCGACTGCTTCCATCAGGTCATCGCTGATGTCGAAGTTGCTGTACACGTCTTGCACATCGTCGAGATCTTCCAGCGAGTCGATGATCCGCAGGATCTTCCGGGCATCTTCTGCGTCGGTGACCTCGACCGTCATGCTGGACACCATCGTGCTCTCGGCGTTCTCCACCTTCAGCCCGGCAGCCTGCAACGCATCGCGCACCTCGTACACCACCGAAGGGTCGCAGGTGATGCGCCACAGGTCGTCGCCATCGGCCGTCACGTCGTCGGCGCCGGCATCGAGTGCCGCCATCATCACGCTGTCTTCGTCGCCGCCCTGCACCTGCAGCACGCCGCGACGGCTGAACTGCCAGCCCACTGCGCCGGGCTCGGCAAGGCTGCCACCCATCTTCGAGAACACATTGCGCACATCGGCGCTCGAGCGGTTGCGGTTGTCGGTGAGCACATCCACCAGCATCGCCACGCCGCCCGGGGCGTACCCCTCGTAGGTGATGGCCTCGTAGGTACCACCGTCGGCCAGACCGGCGCCGCGCTTGACGGCACGATCGATGGCGTCGTTGGTCATCTGTGCACCCTTGGCCTTCTGAATGACCGTGCGCAGCGAGGCATTGCTGGTGGGGTCGGCACCGCCCTCACGGGCAGCGACCTCCAACTGACGAGCGATCTTGTTGAAGATCTTGGCGCGAGCCTTGTCGGCGGCGCCCTTCTTGTGCTTGATCGTTGCCCATTTGGAATGCCCGGACATGGCGTTACCCCTCGTGTTGGAAGTCGTGCTGCTGAAGAAAGAGGCGATGCAGCCGAGCATCGCCGGTGAGTTCTGGATGAAAGGATGCCACCATCACGTTGCCCTGGCGAGCCAGCACCGGGACCCCGTCGTGAGTGGCCAAGACCTGCACGCTGGGGCCGACGGACTCCACCTTGGGGGCACGGATGAAGACCCCGTGAAAGGTCGAGGTTTCGCCCTCCACTGCCAGATCGGTTTCGAAGCTGTCGATCTGACGGCCGTAGCCGTTGCGGCGCACCGCGATATCGATGGCGCCGAAGCTGCGCTGATCGGTGCGACCATCGAGCACCTCCGATGCCAGCAGGATCATGCCCGCGCAGGTGCCGAAGGCCGGCATGCCGTCGGCGAGTCGCGACTGGATCTCACCGAACAGACCGCTGGACTCCAGCAACTTCGACATGACGCTGCTCTCGCCACCTGGCAGCACCATGGCCTGCACCCCCGACAAGTCGGCAGGAGTGCGCACCTGGCGCGTCTGGGCACCAACCTCAGCGAGCGCGGTTTCGTGCGCGGCGAAGGCACCCTGCAGCGCCAGCACCCCGATGAGGGGCCGCACCTGGGGGCTCCGGACTCACGAACGGCATTGCTTACCAGCCACGCTCGGCGTAGCGCTGGTTGATCTCGTCCATACCGATGCCGGTCATCGGAGCGCCGAGGCCACGGCTCACCTTGGCCAGGATGTGGGCGTCCTCGAAGTGGGTGGTGGCTTCCACGATGGCCTTTGCACGCGGTGCCGGGTCGTCGCTCTTGAAGATGCCCGAACCCACGAACACGGCTTCGGCGCCGAGTTGCATCGCGAGCGCCGCGTCGGCCGGGGTGGCGATGCCACCGGCGCAGAACAGTGGCACGGGCAACTTGCCGGTCTCGGCGATCTCCTGCACCAACGGCAGCGGTGCCTGCAGCACCTTCGCCCACTGGAACAACTCGGCCGAATCGGCCTGGGTGAGCTTGCGGATGTCGCCGAGGATGTTGCGCAGGTGACGCACGGCCTCCACGATGTTGCCGGTGCCGGCCTCGCCCTTGCTGCGGATCATGCAGGCGCCCTCGCTGATGCGACGCAGTGCCTCGCCGAGGTTGGTGGCACCGCAGACAAACGGCACGGTGAACTTGAACTTGTCGATGTGGTGGGTCTCGTCGGCCGGGGTGAGCACTTCGCTCTCGTCGATGTAGTCGACGCCCAAGGCCTGCAGAATCTGAGCCTCCACGAAGTGACCGATGCGAGCCTTGGCCATCACCGGGATCTTCACGGCGGCCTGGATGCCCTCGATCATGGACGGGTCGCTCATGCGCGACACGCCACCATCGCGACGGATGTCGGCGGGTACCCGCTCGAGGGCCATGACGGCGCAGGCACCAGCATCTTCGGCGATCTTCGCCTGCTCGGGGGTGACGACGTCCATGATGACGCCGCCCTTCAACATCTCGGCGAGCCCACGGTTCACCGTGTAGGTGCCGATGGCGCGCGGGGCTGACGACTGCTCACTCATGGATGCAAGCGTACCGCTGAACAGTGTGCGGCACCCCAGCGAGATCGGTGCGCAGGGTGGTGGTCAGGGCACCGGGACGAGATTGCCCGCCCGGGCGAGTTCCACGACGCTGCGGCCCACATTCAGGAACATCGGGTTGCCATCGGCGTCGGTGAGTTGGATCGGCGACAGGCGATCGGGGCGACTCCATGTGCCGTGCACCACCTTTCCGCCGGTGAACACCATGGCGGTTCCCGTGCCGATGGTCTGAGCCTCGGGGCTCCGCACATCGGCCGGGCTGGGCCGGTATTCCACTTCCATCACCACCACGTTGTCGGTGGTAAACGGCTCACCCGTGAGGGCGTCGAGGTGCGGCTCACCGCCGCTGGCGCGGGTGTACAAACCCGACGATGCATCGAAGGTCCAGGTGACGGCCAAGCCGAACATTTCGCCGGCCACACCCCCAGCAGGTTCGCCTGTGCGCACCTGGTCGCTGGTGTAGTACTGGAACTGCTGCGGCGGCGGGCCCGAACCGGCAGGCGCCAGTGTGAACAGTTTCGAGGTGTCGGCCATCAGGTTGTGCGGTGCGCGCCGATTCCCGTCGCGATGAAAGCCGCCAGCTTGATACACCTGGCTCTTCTGGGCGCTCAGCGACACCAGGTCGCTGCCATCGATTGCCTTGGTGACATTCTTGTTCCCGCCACTCCACGCGAACAGTGGCTTGTTGAACGACCCCAACAGGTCGATGTCTTGCGTGCGGCCCGATCGGATGGGCCCCACCGGATCGGCGTCGCGGCTCTGGAACACCGCCGCGAAACGGGTCTGCACCTCGACGATCTCTTCGAACACGATGTCGGCCTCGTTCAGACCACTCTGCGGTCGCGCCGAGCGGTTGTTGTCGATCTTCACCACCAACGCGGGTCGTGCCGCAACGGCTGCATCGACCACCGGCAGACCCGTGAGCGGATACACCGGCCCGGTGGGCACGGTGGTGCTGGTGGCGACCACCGTGGAGGTGGACGAGCTGCTGCTGGACGACGTGCTGCTGCTGGAGGAAGCAGGCGACGTGCTGGTGTCGGGCGCCGCCGAACCGCCTCCGCTACACCCGACGGCCACGAAGGCCAGCGCTGCACACGAGACGATGCGACGGCAACGCATCAGAGTTCCCTCAGGAGAGCAATGCGCTCCTCGAGCGGCGGATGGGTGTCGAACATGCGGTTCCACATGCCCATCTTGCCGTGATCGCCCACACCCGACATCGGCTGCTCGATCCACATGTGGGCCGTAGCGGTGCTGGCCGAATGCGTCACGGTGGTGTCGGCCTGGAGCTTCTCCAAGGCGGAGATGAGTCCGGGTGGATACCGGGTCATCTGACAAGCGGAGATGTCGGCCAATGTCTCGCGCTTGCGGCTCACGGCCGCCTGCATGGCTTTCGCCAACAACGGCGAGACCACCAGGAACACGATGCCCACGATCGCGATCGGGTTCACACCGCCGTCGCGATCGCCTTCACGCCGGACCCGGCCGCCGTTCCACCACATGGCACGCACCGCGAAGTTGGTGAGGAGCGCGACTGCGCCGACCAGGGTGACCGCCAGCGTGCTGACGAGAATGTCGTAGTTGCGAATGTGCGACAGCTCATGCGCCACCACGCCTTCTAGCTCGACACGGTTCATCGTCTCGAGCAGACCGGTGGTGACAGCGATGGCCGCATGCTTCGGGTCGCGGCCGGTCGCGAACGCATTCGGCGCCGGGTCGTTCACGATGTAGACCCTCGGCTTGGGAAGTCCGCTGGCGATGCAGAGACCCTCCACGAGGTTGTGCAGGCGCTGGTACTGCACAGGATCGGCGGGCACTGCACGGCTGACGGACAGCGCAATAGCGTCGGACTTCCAGTACGACGCAAAAGCCATCACACCCGACAGCACCAGGGCCACAAGGGTGCCCTGCCATCCGTAACCGAGCAGCAGCCCGACTGCGGCGCCCACGAGACTGAGTACGACGACGAAACCGGCAATGAGCGCGATGCTCCGTCGCTTGTTGGAGCGGATCAGTTCGAACATGGTGTGGTTAGAACTGCACCTTCGGCACCTGGCGATCGGCCGGATCGGCCTGGAAGAAGTCGCGCTTCTGGAAGTTGAACATGCCGGCAAGCACCACTGTCGGGAAGGTCTGGAGCTTGTTGTTGTAGCCCAGCACGCTGTCGTTGTAGAACTGCCGCGCATACGACACCCGACCCTCGGTGGCGGTGAGTTCTTCCTGCAGCGCAAGGAAGTTCTGGTTCGCCTTGAGGTCGGGGTACGCCTCGCTCAGCGCGAACAACTGGCGCAACGCCGACGTGATCTGCGAGTCGGCGGCACCCTGGCCGGCCGGCGTGGACGGTGCAGCCATCGCCGCGTTGCGAGCATTGATGACAGCGTCGAGCGTGCTCTTCTCGTGCTCGGCATAGCCCTTGACGGTCTCGACGAGATTCGGGATGAGATCGATTCGGCGCTTGAGCTGCACATCGATCTGTGACCAGGCATTGTCGACCTGGTTACGAGACCGGACGAGGCCGTTGTAGGCGCCGACGACGAACAGCACCAGCAGCACGACGACCACCAGAACGATGATCCACCACATGATGACTCCGAGGGGTTCGGGGCGCCGGGGGCGGCGCCTGATCAGGCCATCATACGGTCGCGACGGCGCCTGCGCAGGGACAGTGGCCACGGCGACGCAGGCGGCGGCGCATCGGCAGGCCGAGCCACATGGTGATAGATCTCGGCATAACGCGCGGCAAGCGCCACCATCGAGAAGTCGTCGGCGCGACGGTCTCCGGCCGCGGTGAGTCGGCGTGCGAGCTGCTCATCGGTGAGCGCCACGTGCAACGCGTCGGCGAGCGCCGCAGGGTCGCCGGGCTCCACCAGGAGCGAGTCCTGGTCGTGGGTGGCAACGTTGAGGTAGCCAGCCAACGAACTCGCCACGATGCAAGTACCCGCAGCCATTGCTTCGATGAGCACCACACCGAAGCTCTCGCCGTGCAGCGACGGCGCACAGAACACGTGCGCCCCCTTGAGGCGGCTGATCTTCTCTTCGTCGGTCAGACGACCGAGCCATTCGATGCGGGTGTCGCCTGCAGTTTCGGCCTGCAGCCGTTCGGTGTCGGGGCCGTTACTGGCCACCCACAGGCGCACGTCCGGCCCCAGCTTCGCCATCGCAGCGACGAGCACATCGAGCCCTTTGCGTTCCTCGTGCCGACCGCAGAAGAAGATGGTCGGGCCTTCGGTCGGCCACGGCGTGGCAACCCGATAGTCGTCGAGCTCGACGCCATTGAAGAGCACCTCGTACTCCCCACCAATGCTGGCCTCCACCAATGCCTTGGCGTCCTTCGACACCGCCACGTTGTGGGCAACGTTCTTGGCGGCGGCCTTGATCGGCGAGGCGAGGTACTTGTAGCTCGCACTTTCGCCAGCGGCATGGAACGTGGCAACCACCGGTGCCGGATGCAACAGCATCGCTGTCATCGGCGGACCTGGCGCGAAGGGCTCGTGGAGGTGCAATACATCGAACTGCTCTTCGAACAGCACCCGCATGGTTCTGAGCGCTGCCGCTGGATCCGGCGCCAATGGCGCCATCGAACCGTTTGCCGCAGTGGGCAGGCTGTTGCCGAGCGGTGTGACGAAGGTGGCCGGTGGCGGGCCGTCGCACGGACCCAACACGCGCGCCTCGATGCCCATGCGACGCAGCGCCCGCACGAGTCCCATTGCCTGCTGCTGCACCCCGCCCGGAACGGAGAGGCTGTACGGCACCACCATGCCCACGCGCAGCAGACGGCGCGTGGGAGTTGGTTCGCCGGACATCAATGCTGACGCTAGCCCGGCAGTAGCGTCGCCTCGTGACCACGTCCGGCTTCTCCCCCACCGGCCTGCCCGCGCTCAGCGTCATCGGCGTGCCAGGCAAGCGCAATGCCATTCTCGAACTCGCTGCCGAGGCCGACCGACGCGGCTTCGCCGGTCTGGCGAGTCCTGGCGTGCACGGCAACCTGGCACTGTGCGGGTCGTTGGCTCACGCCACGAGCCGCATCCCGTTCTGGACCAGCATTCAGCCGATCTATCACTCGCATGCCACCGAGGTTGCGATCACCGCCGGACACCTCGCCGAGGTCAGCGGTGGCCGCTTCCGGCTCGGCCTCGGCGTCAGTCATGCGCCTGCGATGGAGCGTCTGGGCATCGACACCGGCCGCCCGTTGGCCGACATGCAGCGCTACGTGGAAGGTGTCCGTTCCGCGGAGAAAGCCGCTGGTGCGCTTCCTCCCATCTGGCTCGCCACGTTGCGCAACAAGATGCTGGACCTCGCCCTCGCGCACGCCGACGGTGCCATCTGGGCGAACGCGTCGCTGTCGCACATGCCCGCGCAGGTGGCTCGGGTGCCGGAGGATCGTCGCGACTCGTTCTTTCTCGCCAACATGGTGCCCACCGTGGTGGATGCCGACAAGCAGGCGGCACGAGCCATTCACCGACGCACGCTCGGTGGCTATGTGATGCTGCCCAACTACCGCAACTATTGGAAACAGGCTGGCTACGAGGCCGAGATGGTGGCGATCGAGGAAGCCATCTCCACCGGCCAGCGCGACCGTCTGCCCGACCTGATGACCGACACATGGCTCGACGACTGCACCATCAGCGGCAGCGCAGGAGAGGTGAGGGAACGTCTGGATGCGTGGGCCTCGACCGGCGTGCTGCCGATTGCCGTGATGAGCAGCACCACCGGCGGCCAGGCGAAGGCCATCGGCGAACTCTTCGCGCTCTACAGCTGAAGCGTCAGAACAGACGGGCGGTGAGCTTGCGACGGTACGCCGCGGTACGCGGGTCGTTCGGACCCATCAGTTCGAGGATGTCGACGAACTCCTGGCGAGCGTCCTCGTCGGCTTTCACCTGGTCGAGCAGACCATCGAGCGTGGCTTCGTAGTCGTCGTCGGGGGCGAGTTGCACGCGCGCCTTGGCGGCGATGAGGCGAGTGCGATCTGACTCGGGGATGCGATCCAGCAGCAGCAGGGCTTCGGCATTGTCGCCTCGCTCGACGAAGATCTCGGCCAGCGCACAGATGGCGTCTTCGTTGCCGGGCTCCATCTCGAGTGCCATCAGGAGTGCTTCCTCCGAGCCTTCCTCGATGAGGCTGGCGACGGTGACTTCCTCGGGGCTGGGCAGCAACTGCTCGACGAACTTCGAGACCACATCTTCGGGGTACGCACCCATGAATCCGTCGACGATGGCACCGTCTTTCAGCGCGTACACGGCTGGGATGCTCTGCACCTGGAAGGCGTTGGAGATGCCCGGGTTCTCATCGACGTTCACCTTCACCAGCACCACGCGCCCGCCCGTGGCATCTACCACGCGCTCCAGAATCGGGCCCAGGGTCTGACAGGGGCCGCACCACGGGGCCCACAGATCCACCACGACCGGCGTGGACTTCGATCGTTCGACCACTTGGCTCTGGAAGTCGTTGTCGGTGACATCGATGCTCATGGGCCGAACGATAGCGGTACCGTACGGCCCATCATGAGCGACGTCGCCGGCATCAACGTTCCCGCGGTCACCGAGTGGTTGCATACGCACGTGGCAGGCGCCACCGGTCCGTTCCACTTCGACACCATTGCGGGTGGCCACTCCAACCTCACCTATCGAGTCACCGGCGCCGATGGCACGCGGTACGTGCTGCGTCGTCCGCCGATGGGCCATGTGTTGGCGAGCGCCCACGACATGGGGCGCGAGCACCGCATCATCAATGGCCTCCAGCACTCGGCCGTACCCGTGGCACCAGCGCTCGGCTTCTGCGACGACCCAGCCGTGAACGATGCTCCGTTCTACGTGATGGGGTTCGTCGACGGCCACGTGGTGCGCGACCGCATGGAGGCCGAGGCCATCCTCACCCCTGAGGCGCGGCGCACCGCCAGCGAGAGCATCGTCGACACGATGGTGGCCATTCATTCGGTCGACCTCGCAGCGGCCGGACTCGACACTCTCGGCAAGCACGAGGGCTATATCGAACGGCAGCTGAAGCGCTGGTACGGGCAATGGAACCAGCAGAAGACCCGCGATCTCCCGGCGATCGACCGAGTGCACGACGAACTGCTGCGACGCATCCCGGAGCAGGGAGCTGCCACCATCGTCCACGGCGACTATCGCCTCGACAACTGCATGGTGGGCGGCGACGGCAACGTGGTGGCGGTGCTCGACTGGGAGATCTGCACCCTCGGCGACCCGATGGCCGACCTCGGACTGCTGCAGGTGTACTGGACCGGCCCTGGCGACGACTCGTCGGCCTGGACCGGCTCGGCCTGCTCCGCCCCCGGGTTCATGGATCGAGCCGACCTGGCGGCGCGCTACGCCGAGGTGAGCGGCCGCGACATCTCGCAGCTGCCGTTCTACGTGTCGTTCGCCTATTGGAAGCTGGCCTGCATCCTGGAAGGCGTGTACGCCCGCTACCTCGGCGGCGCCCTCGGTGCCCGCGACGCAGCCGAGTTGGAGCCCTTCAAGCTGCAGGTCGAGGGCGCAGCAGCAAGCGCGCTCGCCCAACTGGAGGCATTGTCGTGACCGACACCTACGAACTGCATGGCGAGCTTCCCTCGCTCGACCGTCCCGTGTTGGTGGTGAGCATGCAGGGCTGGATCGATGCATCCGGAGCGGCCGCAGCAGCGATGGCCGCCATCCAAGACGAATGCAAGAGCGCCCCACTGGCCACGTTCGACAGCGACCGCTTCATCGACTATCGCGCCCGGCGACCGTTGATGGAACTCCGCGAGGGCGTCAACACGCGACTGGTGTGGAACGAGATCGAGCTGAAGTTGGGCCACGACATGGCCGGCCACGCCGTGCTCACGCTCACCGGGCCCGAGCCCGACTCGCAGTGGAAGGCCTTCGCTGGCGGCCTCGCCGAACTGGCGCTGCGTCTGGGCGTGTACCAAATGGTTGCCCTTGGCGCATACCCCTTCGCCACGCCACACACTCGATCGTCACGACTTTCCAGCAGTTCGCCGTCGGCCGATGTGATTGCCTCGGTGCCCTATCTGAAGAACTCCGTCGATGTGCCCGCAGGCATGAGCGCAGTGCTCGAGCATTCGCTCACCGAGGCCGGCATTGCATCGTTGGGCATCTGGGTCCAGGTGCCCCACTACGTGAGCGCAATGAGCTACCCCGCAGCGTCGGTGGAGCTGCTGGATGGGCTGCGCACCGTCACCGGCGTGAGCATCAGCGGCTTCGGGCTCACACGCGAGGCAGAGGTGCAGCGAGCCCGCATCGACCAACTCGTGTCGGGCAACGACGAGCACTCCGACATGGTGCACCAACTCGAGCAGGCCTACGACTCGCTCGCCCAGCAGGCCCCACCGCTCGACGCCAACGACCTGCCGAGCGCCGACGAACTAGCCGCCGAGTTCGAGCAGTTCCTCCGCGACCAAGACGAATGAAGTGCCAGCCGACTACGTTTCGTTCCACATTCGACGCAGTGAGGGGAACGAAATGAAGGTCGACGGAGGCATCAGCAGCAATCTGCACAATGCAGCGGCGCAGGCGAAGGAACTCGAGGCAGCGGGCTACAGCGGCGCATGGACGGCCGAAACCAGCCACGACCCCTTCTTCCCGCTGCTGCTGGCGGCGGAACACACCGAGCAACTCGAGCTCGGCACCTCCATTGCCGTGGCGTTCGCCCGCAACCCGATGACGCTGGCCAACATCGGCTGGGATCTGCAGGCGTACTCCAAGGGCCGCTTCAACCTCGGCCTCGGCAGCCAAATCAAGCCGCACATCACCAAGCGCTTCAGCATGGAATGGAGCCACCCGGCTGCACGGATGCGCGAGATGATTCTGGCCATCCGCGCCATCTGGGACACGTGGGAGAACGGCACGCCGCTGAACTTCCGTGGCGACTTCTACACCCACACATTGATGACACCGTTCTTCACGCCCGAGCGGGCCGAGCTGGCCGGCTTCGGCGTGCCGAAGGTCTTCCTCGCCGGCGTCGGCGAGTTGATGACCGAGGTGGCTGGCGAGGTGTGCGACGGCTTCCTGTGCCACGGCTTCACCACCGAGAAGTACCTCCGCGAGGTCACCATCCCCGCGCTCGCCCGCGGCCGCGCCAAGGCGGGCAAGACGATGGAGGGCTTCGAGATCGTCGGCCCGTCGTTCGTCGTCACCGGCAACAACGAAGAAGAGATGAAGGCCGCCGCTGCGGGCACTCGCCAGCAGATCGCGTTCTACGGCAGCACTCCCGCCTATCGCAACGTGCTGGAGATCCATGGCTGGGGCGAACTGCAGGATGAACTCAACCGCCTGAGCAAGCAGGGACAGTGGGTGGAGATGGGCAACCTCATCACCGACGAGATCCTGGAGACGTTCGCCGTGGTCGGCCCGCCGGAGACGGTGGCACCCGAACTGCACCGCCGTTACGGCGACGTGATCGAGCGCATCAGCTTCTACGCCCCGTACAAGAGCGATCCCGAGCGTTGGAGCCGGGTGCTCGCCGATCTGAAGGCGTCGTAGCCAGCGGTCAGCCGCGGTCCTGCCACGTGCAGACGCAGGCCTCGTTGCCATCGGCATCGGCCAGAATCCACCACGATCGAGCGAACTCATCGCTCACCAATCGGCCACCAGCGGCGATCGCCGCAGCGACGCGCGCCTCGGCGAGGTCGTGTGGCACCGACACGTCGAGGTGGAAACGCTGCCGCTCGGCGCGAGGCGCGTCCATCTGCTGAAACCACATCGGCGGCCCCAACTTGGCCGGGTCGACAAGGCCCCCCGATTCGGTGGTCACGTAGCCCAGCACTGCCGCCCAGAAGGGCCGAATGAGATCCGCGTCGAGTGTGTCGATGGCGATCTCGAGAGCCTGCACGGTGGGCGGCCGGGCGGTGGCTCCGGCATCTCGGGCGAGCGCCGAAATGCTGCGCGCCATCTGCACGTCCCACTCGGTGATACCGCCCACGTCGTGGCTCGACAGCGTCACCCGCACACGCCCCGGGTAGCGCAGCGCCACCTCGGGGTGATGGTCGCGAGCGTCGGCATCCCGCCCGATTGCCTCGACCAACGCCGCCGCCGCAGCGAACGGGCGTACCTCGAATTCGGCGTGGATGGCGCCCAACACGAAGCGCCAATCGTCGACACCCTCGGTGACGGCGAACTCCTCGGGCGTGACACGCTCGCGACCCATGTCAGCGGGCCCGCATCCCACCATCGATGGGAATCGCCGCGCCGCTCAGAAACGACGCCTCGTCGCTGCACAGGAACAGTACGAGCGAGGCCACGTCGCTGGGCTCGCCGTAGCGGCCGAGCGGGATGGATGCCGCCATCAGCGCGTGCACGGCCTCCGGGTCGTCGGGGTTCATACCGGCCTCCAGCGCGCGCATCATGCGCGTCTCCACGGGCGATGGGCACACCGCGTTGACGCGAATCTGCATTGGGGCGAACTCCATCGCCGCCGTCTTCGTGACGCCGATGACAGCGTGCTTGGACGCGCCGTACGCCACGATGCCCGGAGTGCCGCCGAGGCCGGCCACCGACGAGAGGTTCACGATGGCGCCGCCACCCTGTGCCGCGATCACCGGGGCAGCGTGCTTCATGCCGAGGAACACGCCCCGCACGTTTACCGCCAACACACGATCGAAGTGGTCGGCGTCGGTTTCGGTGAGCGGACGAACCGGACCCTCGACACCGGCGTTGTTCACCAACGCATCGAGGCGGCCGTAGGTGTCGCTGGCGGCCGCGACCATGGCGCGAACCTCACCCTCGTCGGTCACGTCGGCCGCCACACCGATGGCATCGCCACCAGCTTCGTGAACGAGGCGCACCGTCTCGTCGAGTTCATCACCGCCGAGGTCGGCAGACACCACCTTGGCGCCCTCGGCGACGAACCGCAGCACCACCTCCCGCCCGATGCCACCCGCTGCGCCGGTGACCACCACGACACGACCCTGGAAACGTCCGTTGCTCATGCGCGGACCGTAGCAGTCGGCCGAGATGCCTAACGTGGCCGGATGTGCCGCAACATCACCACCCTGCGCGGGCTGCAACCTGGCGCCACCACCGAGGAGATCGAGGCCGCAGCACGGCAGTACGTGCGCAAAGTGAGCGGAGTACAGAAGACATCTGCGACCACCGAAGCAGCCTTCGAATCAGCGGTCGCTTCGATCGCAGCGATCACGACCGACCTCCTCGCAGCGCTACCGCCGAGACAGCAGCCCCCACCCACGCTGCCTCCCCTGCGGCGCATCAACGCGAAGAAGGCAGCGGTTTCCACGGGAACATCTGTTCGATAAGGTAAGCCGCATGGCTGCTGGTCGTGCACTCCCCTGCGTCTACTGCGGTGGCACGCACGCGTCACCTGCCGACATTCGAGCCTGCTGGGAGCGCACCGAGGGCGTGGAGGTGGAGCAGACGGAGATCGTCGAGCCACCTCCCACCGTCGCCGCCACCACGACCACCGTCGCCGCCGATCGAGGGCCACTCGCGCTGGGCCGCAACGTACTGGTCGCCCGCGGCCAACTCGTTCCTTCGTCCTGGGCGGAAGCCCCGCGGGTCGTAGTGACGCTCACCGACGACTGCGTCGCCACGCTGCAGCGCCTCGCCCACCAGCGCACGGGCCTGGTGCTGGAGGTGCCCGCCGACGTCGCACCCGAAGTGCTGGTGGCCGGTGGCACCACCTCGCCAGCGCATCAGTTGGGCGCTCGCTTCACGTTCCTCGCCGACCATCTTCGCCACCTGATGGTCAGCAACGCCGTCGATGCCCGCTCCGACGGCAGCTTCCCACTCGCCACCGAAGCCCTTCGCCTCGGCGCCCGGCAGGTCGACGACGGCAACGGCGATGTGCAGTTGCCCGATGGCACGCGGGCATGGCTCGATGGCGGCCCACCACGGTTCACGCCACCTATTGAGGGCGTGCCGGTGCTCCACCGCATCTCACTGGAGCACGGCTCGTTGGGCGCACCACTCGGCAACACCACCGAGGCCGAACTGGCCCCCGACCAACTCGCGGCCGTCACCCACGACGAGGGGTCGGCTCGCATCATCGCGCCCGCTGGCTCGGGAAAGACCCGAGTGCTCACCGAGCGGGCCAGGCACCTCCTGCAGCAGTGGCGTGTACCGCCGAGCGCCGTGTGCCTGGTGGCATTCAACAAGCGGGCCCAGGAGGAAATGGCCGGACGAACCGCCGATCTGCGCGGCCTGCAGATCCGCACGCTCAACGCACTTGCCTTGGCCATCGTGAATGGCAGCAAGCCCTTCGCATCGCGCCCCGCACGCCTCGCCACCATCGACGAACCCGAAGTACGCAGACTCATCGGATCGATGGTGTCGTTTCCTCGCAAGCGAAATGCCGATCCGGTAGCCACCTGGATCGAAGCCCTCTCCATGGCCCGCCTCGGCCTCCGCAGTCCCCGCGACGTGGAGGAGATCTACAACGGGGATGTGGATGGCTTTGCCGAGGTCTTCCCGAAGTACCGCGCCGCGCTGGCCCGCGCCGGGCAGGTGGACTACGACGAGCAAATCCACCTCGCCATCGAGTTGCTGCTGGCCAACCCGAGCGTTCGTGCCGCGGCGCAACGCGCCTGCCGGCTGCTGCTCGTCGACGAATTCCAAGACCTCACCCCCGCACACCTGCTGCTGGTCCGGCTCTTGGCGGGGCCCGACGCTGCGGTGTTTGGTGTGGGCGACGACGACCAGACCATCTACGGCTACAACGGCGCCGACCCGTCCTGGCTCATCGACTTTGCCGCGCTGTTTCCCGGTGCCGGAGAGCACCCGCTCGAGGTGAACTACCGCTGTCCGGGCGGCATCGTGCGTGCCGCCGACACACTGCTGCGCCACAACGGCCGGCGCGTCGCCAAGGTCATCCGTGCCGACAAGAGCGGCGCAGATGGCTTCGACGTCGCCGACCCCGATGGCGAGTCGCTCGATGCCACGGTGGAAGCCGTGCACGCCGCCGTTGTCGCTGGCACACCTGCCACCGACATTGCCGTCCTCACCCGCGTGAACTCGCTGCTCGCCCCGGTGCAGGTAGCCCTGCACGGGCTGGGCGTGCCCACGAACGGTGGCGTGGGCAAGGACTTCACCGAACGCACCGCCGTGCGCGCAGCGCTCGCCTGGCTGCGCCTCGCCACGAGCGGCGACACCTTTCGCAGCGCCGACGTTGCCGAGGCCATCCGCAGGCCATCGAGATCCATGCACCCACGCGTCTCGGATTGGGCCGCGGAGCAGACATCCATCCCCGGGCTACGCAGGTTGGCCGAGCGGGTGAACACCCCGAAGGACGCATCGTCAGTGGAGGCCTTTGCGGGCGACATCGAGGTGCTCCAGCGCAAGGCCTCGCTCGGTACCCCTACTGCGGCCCTGCTCGCCGTCGTGTTCGAACAGATTGGTCTCGCTGGCAGCATCTCCATGCTCGACACCATGCGCAAGGGCATGAACCGTACGGCGCAGAACGACGACCTCACCGCACTGCGGCAGCTCGCCTCGCTGCACCCCGATCCCGCCACCTTCGAGGGTTGGCTTCGCCGAGCCCTCACCGCAGAGCGCCAACCCGGCGGCGTCACGCTGTCGACCGTGCACCGTGTGAAGGGACAGGAATGGCCCTTCGTGGTGGTGCACCACGCCGACGCCGAACAGTTCCCACACCGACTGGCCGAGGACCTCGAGGAAGAGCGACGCCTCTTTCACGTGGCCATCACCCGCGCCTCAGAGCGGGTGATGGTGGTGCCCTCCGACCGCCCGTCGCCGTTCATTCTCGATTGCAGCACTGCCCCATCGGCCAGGCCGGCACCCGTGGTGGCCACCTCATCGCCGAAGAAGATCGCACCGGTCACCAAACCTGGCGCTGCCCTGGAGGGTGACGCCGCGGCTCGGTTCCAAGCGCTGCGCGACTGGCGCCGCCATGCCGCTGCGGGCAAGCCGGCCTACACCGTGTTCGCCGATGCCACGCTCGACGCCATCGCGCAGGCGAACCCGACCTCGCTCACCGAACTCGCGCGCATCAAGGGCGTCGGCCCGGCGAAGCTCGACCTCTATGGCGACGCCGTGCTGCGCACCCTGGCAGAGTGAGGCCATGCGCGCCGACGACATTCCCATCGCCCACACCCCACCCGGAGGTTTCGGCGACACGTTTCCGCCGAAGGTGCTCATTGGTTGCGACGAACCGTTGGTCGATGGGGCCCCGGATCTACGCGGCCTGTGGAAGGCCATCGCTGCCACCCGCGGCGGCGCACCGGTTGCGGCCGACGACCACATCCTCACCTACGTCGAGCGCGTCGAGCAGTGCGGCAACCGCATCATCGACATGGGCGGCGGCACCATCGCCGACGCGCGCGCCGATGGCACCGAGGAGAACGGCGTGCACGATGTGTCGGCGTTCGACTTCACCACGCCCATCACCGTGATCGCCTCGTATGAGGACGGCGTGTTCGTACTGCGCCCGCCCGCGATCCCCGGCCTCGAGGTCACTCGCCGACTCGACGAACACGGCCACATGATCTGGACACGCCCCGATCAGGGTGGTCTGGTCGTGACGCTGGAACGTGTCGGCGACGGCGACGGCACTCCCCCGAACACCTTCCGCCGCCCGGGCGCCTGAGTCAGTTCCTTACGTGGTCGACCGCCAGGAACGCTCGCTGTAGATCGGGCGACAGCCCGTCGTAGGGCGAGCGCTGCGAGCGATGTGTGGCGATGGCTCGCAACCGCAGTTCGAAGAACTCGGCGGCATCGATGGCGGTGAGTTCGTCGTCGGGCGCTCCCAGCGCGTCGAGATCGATGTCGAGGTACACGGTGTCGGGCTGCATCACCTGCATCTCGCTCACCCATCGCCGCATCAGTGAGTTCGGCAGGCTGGCCATGATGAGCGAGGTCGGGCGAGCGAGGACCGCCGCTTCAATTGCAGCACGCAGATGCAGATGGTCGCGGTGCCCGTCGCTGCCGTCGAACGTGACGACATGTTCGGCATCGAGCGCGTCCAGGCGCTCCACCAACAGTGCCGACAACGAATCGATCGACTGAGCGCACAGTGACCCGTCGGCCACCGGGCCGTCAAAGCCCGAATCGGTGAAACCAAGGAGTTCCACCGCTGTCACACCCAGCAGCGCTGCAGCAGCATGGAGTTCGGCCTCGCGTACCGACGCCAGCGACAGGTGGTCGGTAGCGACATCCGGAACCCGCTCGCCCTGCTCGCCACTGGTGGCGCACAGCACCGTCACGATGGCACCGGCAGCCACACTGCGGGCAATCAGGGAGCCACAGGGAAACGATTCGTCGTCGGGGTGGGCCACCACCACTACGACACGCTGCCCTGCGGTGACGTTCACGACGCGCTCAGAACGCCAGGCCGCTGAGCCACGCCTGCACGTTGGCACCGAGGGCGTTCACGTCGTAACCACCCTCCTGCAACACCACCGTGGGCAGCCCCAACTGGCGCACCACGTCGCCGCTGCGGCGCATGCCGTCGGTCGTGACGGCGAGGTCGCTAATGGGGTCGGTGATGAACGTGTCGAGGCCGAGGCTCACGATCAGCACCGAAGGGGCGAACCCGGCGATCCGCTCGCAGGCGTCTTCCAGCGCCGACACGTAGGTGTCGTCGTCGGCGCGCAGCGGCATCGGGTAGTTGATGTTGTGACCCAGACCGCGGCCTGAGCCAGTCTCGTCGGCAAAGCCGACCGAGTACGGGTAGGCCCGCGCCGGGTCGCCGTGCAGGGACACGTACTGCACGTCGTCGCGGTCGTAGAAGATCTGCTGGGTGCCGTTGCCGTGGTGGTAGTCCACGTCGAGGATGGTGACCTTCGCTCCGGTGGTGGTGGCGATGTGGTGTGCAGCGATGGCGGCGTTGTTGAAGAAGCAGTAGCCGCCGTAGAGATCGGCGGTGGCGTGGTGGCCCGGCGGACGGCACAGGCCGTACGCGGACGATGCGCCATCGAGTACCAGCTTCGTGGCGGTGAGGGCCGTGTCGACTGCACCACGGGCCGCCACATAGGTGCCTTCGGTGAGCGGCGTGGTGGTCTCGAAGCACCAGTAACCGACACGGCCATTGATGGCCTGCGGCTCTCGGCCTTCGCTCATCTTGTCGCGCAGTGCCGGCCGATAGAACACGTCGGGCACCACCTCGCGCACACCGGGGTGCTGAGCCGTGTAGAGCGACCAACCCTCTGCAAGGAACTTTACGAGGCCCGTGTTGTGCACGGCTTCGATGGGTGCGATGCCCCATTCGGTGGGGGCCATGAACTCGAACCGATCGTCGGCCTCGAGCGTCTCGCGGATGGCCTCGGCGCGGCCGATGTGTTCCCACGGGCTGTGGGTGACCGAGGTCTCGAACTCCACATGAGGATCGTGCTGAAGGTGGGCTGGCGTGTAGACGACTTTCACGTCGACAACGATGCCACAGCGGCAGCGCGTTCGCTGCGAAGGAAGGTGCTGGGGATCACTACATTTCGCCGATGGCTGACGACGCGACCTACATCATCCAGTCCGGAAGCGCCGCTGCACACCGGCTCGACACCCTCGCCCGCGTCTGCTGGCCATCCACCGAGGCCTTTCTTCGACGACAGGCACTCCAACCCGGGCAGCGGTTCCTCGATGTGGGATGTGGCAGCGGCGACGTCTCCACCAGAGTGGCCCCGATGGGTCTGAAGGTGACCGGCATCGACGTAAATCCCGAGGTGGTCGCATTCGCCACCGAGCGGGCCGGCGGCCACGCCGATGTCGAGTTCCGCGCCGCCGGCATCGACGATGTGGGCACTCCGGGCCTCGATGGATTCGATGTGGTCTACACGCGTTGCGTACTGAGCCACCTTCCTGACCCGGTAGCAGCAATGGCCTCGCTGATGAGCGGAGTTCGACCGGGAGGCACCCTGTTGATCGAGGACGTGGAAGTGGGCGGCGTCTGGAGCGCGCCACGGCATCCCGCCATCGACCGTTACCGCGAGCTCTACGTCGCGGCGGCAACTGCCAGCGGAGCCAGCCCCTGGGTGGCCGCCGACTTCGGGCCGATGGCCGTGTCGATCGGCGCTGTCGACGTGCACGTCGACATGATGCTGCCGGTGTTGCGTGAGCCGGGCGATCAGATGATCCACGCACTCACCATGGACGCCATCGCCGGGCCAGTGCTGACGCACCAACTCGCCGACACCGATGAGATCTCCGAGTTGGTGCAGCAACTCACTGCCTTTGCGAACACGGCCGGCAACATCTGCACGCTGCCCCGGATGGTGCAGCTGACGGCCCGCCGCGCCGGGTGATCGCTGGCTAACTCGTCAGACGAGTTCCAATTCCTCGGCCAGATACAACTCCCGGCACTTGGCGCGCTGCAGCTTGCCCGATGAGGTCTTGGGCAGTGTGCCCGGCTTCACCAGCATCACGTCGCGAGGCGGCAGCCCACACACATCGAGCGCGCGGTGGTGGATGTCGTGGCGGACGGCGTCGAGGTCGTCGGCACGGACTTCCGCGACCACCACGACGCTCTCCTTGCCCTTGTAGCCCTCCACGCCGAACGCAATCACGTTGCCGGCGCGCACGCCCTCGATGACGCCAACGGCTCGCTCGATGTCTTCCGGGAACACGTTGCGGCCGCCGACGATGATGACGTCCTTGATGCGACCGCACAGAATCAGTTCGCCATCCACCAGGTACGCGAGGTCGCCCGTGCACAACCAGTCGTCGCGGAACAACGCCGCCGTGGCATCCGGTCGCTTGTAGTAGCCGGGCGTCACGGACGTGCCGCGCAGCAACAACTCCCCCACATGCCGTTCCGGCAATTCCTCGTACGTGTCGGGGTGCACGACCTTCATCTCCAGGCCCGGCACCGCCTTGCCCAGCAGCGGCAGACGACGGACGTCGAGTTCCTCCTCAGCATCGGCGACATCGAGGGGCTTGGCCACGCGATCTCGCTCGAGCACCACGCGGTCCACGGAGTCGCACACCATGCCCCGGTGCCGTGGGGGGAACGCCCCGCCGATGGCTACTTCGGCCATGCCGAACGCGGGGAACACGCTGCCAGCGTTGAAGCCGAACGGCTCTGCGGCCCGCACAAACGCCTCCACTGCATTGGGGTCGACGGGCTCGGCGCCGCTGAGCGCCAGTGTGAGCGACGACAGGTCGAGCCCCTCGGCGCGACCGAGCGCTCGAGTGGCGAGCACCCAGGCGAAGTTCGGGCCAGCGGTGGCGGTGCCGCGGTGATCGCTGATCCATTGCATCCAGTTGCCGGGCTTGGCCATGAAGTCCTGCGGTGCCGCCTGCACCAACTGTGCCCCGTTCGTCATCGGAATGGAGAGAAAGCCCACCAGCCCCATGTCGTGGTACAGCGGCAGCCAGCTGACCATTACTTCGTCGACACCCAACTCCGCTGCCGCGCACGATGCATCGATGTTGGCGCGCAAGACACGATCGGGGATCATCACGCCCTTGGGCTCGCTGGTGGAGCCACTCGTGTATTGCAGGATCACCAGTCGCTCGGGATCGTGATCGGGTTGTTCCCACCGCTCACCGTTGGCTGCAGTGGGCGCACCCGGCAGCACGGCGGCCATTGGTTCGATCGGCGGATCGCCTGC
This sequence comes from Acidimicrobiaceae bacterium, assembly GCA_947463235.1. Taxonomy (GTDB): domain Bacteria; phylum Actinomycetota; class Acidimicrobiia; order Acidimicrobiales; family Ilumatobacteraceae; genus UBA668. The sequence goes on along the minus strand of CANHST010000016.1, from coordinate 3,580 downwards.
TGCAGACTCGTAGAACCCGGCGAGAAGGTCGTCGATGAGAATCAGCTTCGCATCTCCATGCCGAATGCGAGCGCGCGTGCTCTCCACGAACGCGTCGAGCGAACCCATGCGCATCGGCAGCGGCAACACCATGCTGGCGATACCCGCCAACCAGCAGCCCTGGATGATGGTGATGAGCGGACGTGATGTGGGCCCGAGGATGGCCACATGGTCGCCGGGCATCAGACCTCGAGCCTGCAGCGAAGCAGCGACCGCCCTGGCGTCCGAGTGGATCTGCTTCCAGGGCACGAACGGATCGCCGTCGACGGGCACCACGCTGGGGCCGACGAAGTGCACACCGGTATGCCGGTCGGCTGCGGCGATGAGGCGGTTGACGATCGAATCCTGAGCCGTGGAAGACGTACTTGGCATGAGTGTCAACCGTAGTGCCGACCACCGGCTCAGCGTCGGACCGGCAGACTGTGCCCATGATGCGCCACGTCGATCTCAGCCATGTCGTGAACGACGGCATGTCCACGTACCCCGGGCTGCCCACGCCAGTGGTGTTCGAGCACCTGACTCGCGATGCAGCCGAAGTGATCTATGGCGCCGGCGTGACATTCCAGATCGGAATGATCACGATGTGCAGCAATACCGGCACCTACATCGACGTGCCCTCGCACCGCTTCGCCGACGGGCACGACCTCAGCATGCTGGACCTGGCCAGAGTGGCGCAGGTGCCCGGCGTGTGCATCGATTGCAGAGGAATGAGCGTCATCGGTGCCGACGTGCTCGATGGCGTCGAGGTTGCAGATCGAGCAGTGCTGTTCCTCACCGGACACAGCGTGCACTTCGGACACCCGCTGTACTTCGAGAACCACCCCTACCTGTCGGTCGCCGCCGCAGAGTGGCTAGCGGCAGGCGGTGCCGCCGTGGTGGGCATCGATTCGCTGAACATCGATGCCACCAGCGGCGAGGCCGGTGACGGACGACCGGTGCACACCACCCTGCTCCGAGCCGGCATTCCCATCGTGGAGCACCTCACCCATCTCGAGGAGTTACCCAACGATGGGTTCACCTTCACTGCGGTTCCACCAAAGGTGGCTGGCATGGGCACCTTCACCGTGCGTGCCCATGCCACCGTCATGTGAAGCTCAGTCGCGATCACCGCGTCGCAGATGCACCGAGCCCTCCACCGTTGCCGTCATGTCGAGTTCAGGCGAGGTGAAAACCTCCACGTACGACACCTCGAGATGACCGGTTGCATGGCTGAACCGGCCGGTGCCGCCGGTGATGTGGTCGTCGGAGCTGAACATCGCCTTGAACGAGCCTTCCTCCGGATTGAATTCGAACGTGATCGGCGAGCCGGAGCCCCGGAAGAACAGACGGTCACCATTGGCGGTGCGATACGCGCCTCGCATGCCGAACACTGCTCCGAGTTGGTCATCCGCGACGCACGTGGCTCGCGCCGAGAACGTCAGCGTGGTCCGGCCGATGCCGTGCAACCTGCCGACTCCTATGAGTCACGCTGCCCTTGACGGAAACAGCGACGTTCGGTCAGCATCCGCCACTTTTCGTGGTCGTCCTAGAGGACGAAGGCACTCGCGGTGGCGATATGTCCTGTTCCTGAACCTCTACGGACTACGTTGTCGGCATGGTTCGCTGGTTCGTCGTGGCTGCAGTTGCGCTCTCGCTGACGGCGTGCGGCTCATCCAAGGCCGACCCCGAGCCGGTGCAAGTTCGGCCACTGCTCGCAGCGTGCGTTGCCAGCACCGATACGTCAGCAGCAACGCCCGCCATCGGCGATGCTGCGGCTCTGCCATGGGCGTCACCGGATGGTGCCCAGCGCTGCGCCACCGGCCCGGCCGCAGACGGCGACGGCCCACTGTTCACCAACGCCGAGCAGCATTCACTCGACGGTGCCGCCATTGCCACCGCCGAGTTCGTCGAGGGCACCGAAGTGGCGTTCAACCAGCTCGCCGCGGCGTGCTTCAACCGCGACGACACCTGCCCCACCGGCCAGATGGCGGTGGCAGTTGCCGGACGCATCGTGTCGGTTGCCAGCGTGGAGGCACCCACGTTCAGCGGCGCGCTGCAGTTCACCTTCGAATCACCGACCGATGCAGAGACCTTCACCGATGCGGTAAACAGCGGCCGCTGAACCTTCGAGGCTCGTAGAATCGAGCCGCTATGAGCGACGCCCCCACCCCTGCCGCCGATTCCCCCGCACACCGTTACACCGGTGCGCTTGCGCAGGAGATCGAGGCGCGCTGGCAGGACCACTGGGATGCCGAGCGCACCTTCGAAGCACCCAACCCGGCTGGGCCGCTCGGCGACCCCGCTGCAGTGGCCGGGCGCCCCAAGAAGTTCATCCTCGACATGTTCCCGTACCCCAGCGGCGCCGGCCTGCACATGGGGCACCCGTTGGGCTTCACGGCCACCGACATGTACGCCCGCTACCAACGCGCTACCGGCTACAACGTGCTGTACACGATGGGGTTCGACGCGTTCGGGCTGCCGGCCGAGCAGTACGCCGTGCAGACCGGCACGCACCCGCGCATCACCACGGAAGCAAACGTGGCGAACATCCGTCGGCAGCTTCGTCGTCTGGGCCTCAGTCACGATCCTCGTCGCAGCATCGACACCACCGACCCGGAGTACTACCGGTGGACGCAGTGGATCTTCCTGCAGATCTTCAACGCCTGGTTCGATCCGGAACAGAAGAAGGCTCGCCGCATCCACGAGCTCGAGGCCGAGTTCGATGCCGGCCAGCGCACGGCACTCACCGGCGACTGGGCCACCATGTCGCCTGCCGAACGTCGTCGCGAACTGGACCAGTGGCGCCTTGCCTACGTCAGCGATGCGCCGGTGAACTGGTGCCCGGGTCTCGGCACCGTGGTGGCCAACGAGGAAGTCACTGCCGATGGCCGCAGCGATCGAGGCAACTTCCCGGTGTTCAAGCGCAACATGCGCCAGTGGATGATGCGCATCACCACCTACGCCGATCGCCTGATCGACGACCTGGAGTTACTCGACTGGACCGACGCACTGAAGTCGATGCAGCGCAACTGGATCGGTCGCAGCGAGGGCGCCACCGTGCACTTCGAATCGCACGCCGGGCGCATCACCGTGTTCACCACCCGGCCCGACACGCTGTTCGGCGCCACGTTCATGGTGCTGGCTCCCGAGCATCCACTGGTCGACACGCTCACCACCTCCGAACAGGCCGACGCCATCGCCGCCTACCGCGCCAAAGCGGCCGCCGAGGACGACTTCCAGCGCCAGAACGACAGCCGCGAGAAGACCGGTGTGTTCACCGGTTCGTACGCCACGAACCCGATGAACGGGCAGCAGATCCCGGTCTGGATCGCCGACTACGTGCTGATGGGCTACGGCACCGGCGCCATCATGGCCGTGCCGTGCGGCGACCAGCGCGACTTCGACTTCGCTCGCAAGTTCGCCCTGCCGATCGCCGCCATCCAAGACCCCACCGATGGTCGCGGCACCGACACCAGCACCTGGGCTGATGCGTTCGTGGGCGATGCCCCGTACGTGAACAGCGCGAACGACACCCTCGACCTCAACGGTGTTGCCTCGGTGG
>CANHST010000015.1 GCA_947463235.1 Acidimicrobiaceae bacterium | reverse complement strand
CGATCCAGCGTCTGGGCGACTTCCACACGGAGCCCTTCGCCAGTGGGGATGGCACCTTTGGCGAGTGGACTCCAGGCCAGCATCGCGAATCCGTGCTGCATGGCCTGGTCGAGGGTGCCATCGCGGAGCGGTGCCACGTGTGCCGCAGAAAACTCGTTCTGCACCGACACGATGGGGAGCGCCAGGTGCGCTTGGAGAGCCGACACCTGAGCGGTCGAGTGGTTCGACACGCCGATGCAGCCAATCAGACCGCGGTCATGCAACGACGTGAGCGCGGCCGCCACGTCGGCGGGGTGGGCGAACATGTCGGGCCGATGAATCTGGTAGAGGTCCACATGGTCGACGCAGAGCCGCCGCAGGGAGGCCTCGCATGCGGCAGTGATGGCGCCCGGGCTGGAGTCGTAGGGCACCCCGGGGATGATGCCGCCCTTGGTGGCCAACACCATCCGATGGCGGAGTGCGGGGCGAGCGGAGAGAATCGAGCCCAGGCGTTCCTCGCAGCTGCCAAAACCGGAGCCACCCCAGTCGAGGCCGTACACGTCGGCGGTGTCGACCAGATTGCACCCCAGATCGAGCGCGGATTCCACCAGCGCCGTGGCCTCTTCGGTGGAGGGAGTGGTCAGCCGCCAGCAGCCAAATGCGATGGAGCCCACCGTGAACGGGCCGAGGGTTCGGGTCGTCATCCGGCGTACGCTATCCATCCGTGACACGGCCTCTCCGCTATGGCGTCATCGGCACCGGCATGATGGGCGTCGAGCACATCACCAATCTGCTCCACCTCGACGGCGCCGAGGTGACGGCGATCAGCGATCCGGTCACACATAGCCGCGACTGGGCGCAGTTGGCGGTGGGCATCGACACACCGCTGGCGCTCTTCGAGTCGCACCACGAGCTGCTGGCTTCGGGGTTGTGTGATGCGGTGGTGATTGCGTCGCCGAACCACACGCACCATCAGGTGCTGCTCGATGTGCTCGCCACGAACCATCACGTGATGGTGGAGAAGCCGTTGTGCACGACGGTGGCGCACTGCAACGAGGTGATCGCGGCTGCGGATGCTGCACCGTGGCCCGGACGGGTGGTGTGGATGGGACTGGAGTACCGCTACATGCCACCCACCACCGAAGTGTTGCGGGAGGTGCGCTCCGGCACGGTGGGCGACGTGCGCATGGTGGCGATTCGCGAGCACCGGTTCCCGTTCCTCGTGAAGGTCGGTAACTGGAACCGATTCAGCCGCAACACCGGCGGCACGCTGGTGGAGAAGTGCTGCCACTTCTTCGACCTGATGAACCAGGTGATCGGCCGTCCTCCTGTACGGGTGCTCGCCAGCGGGGCGCAGGACGTGAACCACCTCGATGAGCGCTACGACGGCGAGACTCCCGACATCCTCGACAACGCGTTCGTGATCGTGGACTACGAGGGCGGGGCTCGAGCAATGCTGGATCTCTGCATGTTCGCGGAGGCGAGTCGCAACGAGCAGGAGATTTCCGTCGTGGGCACCGAGGGCAAGGTGGAGGCACTCGTCACCGAGGGCATCGTGCGCGTCGGCCGGCGATCCGACGGCATCGGCCGGGTCACCGAGCGTCCGGTGCACGATGCGTCCATCCGCCATCTCGGTATGCACCACGGGGCGTCGTATCTCGAGCACGTCGGTTTCCGAGACGCCATCCTGCGCGGCATTCCCGCAGCGGTCACCCTGCGCGATGGCATGCTGTCGGTCGCTGTCGGTGAGGCTGCGCACCGATCCATCGAACTTGGTCGCCCCGTGGCGATGCAGGAGGTCCTGTCCGAATGAGTGAAGCACTTCAGTCTCTCGTGGCAGGCGAACGCATCCTGGTGGGTGGCGATCGGGTGGTGGTCGTGAGCGAGGAACTCGCTGCCGCATTCGAGCCAGGAGATCGTCTCGTGGTGGTGCACGACACCGGCGACGTGCTCCACATCCCACAGTCCGAACACCGCCCCGTGGCGGCGTCGGTGGAGCGAGCACGCGCGGCCTTCGAGGCGCTCGCGGCGGTCGACGACGATCAGATTTCGGCATTCTTCGATGCGTTCGCGGCGGCGCTCGAGGATGACGTCCGTTTCGCTCCCATCGCTGCGGCAAACGATGCTGATGTGGCCGCTGCGCTCTCGCGGGGGCGCGCCACCGGTCGGCTGACGCTGTCGGCGTCGATGCGATCCGACATGATCGCCGGTCTGCGAGCGTGGCGCGACATCCCTACCCGTCGCCGCCAGATGGTGGGCATGGTGCAGCACGAGGGCTGGCGCGTGGAGCAGTGGCGCGACCCGCTTGGCGTGGTCGGGTTCGTGTTCGAGGGGCGGCCGAACGTGTTTGCCGACGCCACCGGCGTGCTGCGTACCGGCAACACGGTGGTCTTCCGCATCGGCAGCGATGCGTTGGGCACCGCTCGGGCGATCATGGCGAACGCCGTCATGCCGTCGCTACAGATCGCAGGACTACCGGAGGGTGCGGTGCAACTCGTCGACAGCGCAGCACACGCCGCTGGATGGGCGCTCTTTGCCCACACCGGGGTGTCCTTGGCCGTCGCACGTGGCTCGGGGAGGGCGGTGCTGCAGTTGGGTGCCGTCGCCCGCCAGCACGGGGTGCCCGCCAGCTTGCACGGTACGGGCGGAGCCTGGATGGTGGCGACCGAAAGCGCCCCGGTGGAGCAGTTCGCAGCGGTCGTGCGTCATTCGCTCGATCGAAAGGTCTGTAACACGCTCAACGTGTGCTGCATCGTCCGTGCTCGCGAAGCTGATCTCGTGCCGGCGTTCCTTTCCGTTGCCAGTGATCTGGGCGCCACCGTGCACGCGTTGGAACCCGATGATCCTCGCCTGGCAACGGAGTGGGAGTGGGACACGGTGCCCGAAGTCGCCTTCATCGTGGTCGACGACATGGCGCATGCAGTGCAACAGTGCAATCGCTTCAGCCCGCATTTCGTAGCGTCGCTGATCAGTAGCGACGAGGTGGAGCACGATGCCTTCTACCGCACCGTCGATGCCCCATTCGTGGGAAATGGGTTCACCCGATGGGTTGATGGGCAGTTCGCCCTGGTGCAGCCCGAGTTGGGCCTGTCGAACTGGCAGAACGGCCGGTTGTTCGGCCGTGGCGGCGTGCTCTCCGGCGACTCCGTGCACACCGTTCGGCTCAAGGCCGTGGTGGAGCACCACGACCTTCATCGCTGAAGCGTCAGATCCACCAGCCGGTGACGTCGATGATGACGTGTGTGGTGGCCGTCGACCGCATGCACAGCGAACCGTTGGACGACAACTGCACCTGAATGCTGGTGGTCACGGTGTGGCCTGCTCGGAAGTTCAGTGACTGGCTGGGCGGTTGTGTGCTGCAGTCCCACAGGGTGATGGCCCCGGTACCGACCGGCGTTGCGGCGGTGACATTCACGGACAGCACGCTTGCGCCTGCCGGAATGCCTCGCTGGCCGGCGAGCGCGATGGTCTTCGTCGCGAAGGCTGGCAACGCATGGCCCTGTGTGCCGACGTTCATCATCAGCCGAGTGGCGTCCCGAGTGTCGACCACCCGGGTGGGGCTGCTCGGCACCATGGTGTGCGGCCGAGTCGGGCCGAAGTAACCGAGTACATCGACCTTGAGGTTCATGGCCGAGAGGGCGAACAAGCACAGGTTGCCGGAGGCAGCGAGCGGGACGATCGCAAAGTTCTGTTTGGTGGTGCCAACAGTGATGTTGAGGTTCGGCACCTTCGGACGCCGGGCGCCACACGCATACGCAATGACGTAACCGTTCTGGTCGGGTCGGATGGCCGTGATGTTCAGCGCTACCGCCGACGCACCAGCGGGTACACCGACACCGGCAGCGGGCAGGTTCACGGCGATTGTCTGACGAGCGGTCATTCGTCCCGGGCTGTGCAGCTTGAGCGCCGTGTTCACCAACGGCTTCAGTTCCATGCCTTCGTACCGGAGCCTCGACGACGGCCGGAAGTAGCCGGTCACGTCGATGACCAGGTCGATCGTTTGGGGTGAGTAGACGCAGAGGGTGCCGTTGCTGGCCAACGGGAACAGGCCGGCGTTCGACGTCGATTCTCGTGCGTAGTAGTTCAGCGTGGTCGCCGTGGGGCGAGTTGCGGAGCAGTTGTAGACCGTGAGCGAGCCTCTGGCCGGCTGGTTCACTGCGGTGAAGTTCGCGCTCAGCGCCGTCGCATCGGTGGGGATGCCCGCCTGGCCAGCGATCTGGAGGCGCTTGGTGACGCCCGCCAACACCTTGGTGATGCGGAGCCGCGTCCGGCTGTCGGCCAGTCGGAATGATGACATCGCCGTGAATGCAGTGGCGCGGGAGATGGGGGAGACCTTCGGCATCGGCATGACGCCGGTTGCTGCGGCCTGATCGACGTTGAAGCTCCAGGTGACCGTGCTGCGGTCGGTGGTGACGGTGACGGTGTAGCGGCCATCAGCCAGCTGGCTGCGAGGCAGCACCGTGACTGCGTTGTCGCCACCGAGAATCGCAGCCGCTGCGCCGTCGGTGTTGCCCTTCCAGAGGCCGCAGGTCTGCAGGCGACCCGTGGGGCCGGTGATGCTGGTGGAGACGAGCCGACCGAAGGTGGTGGGCATCATCGCGATCACCGGGAGGCCAGCGCCACCGGTCCAGCCGCAGTAGGTGACCGGGTTGGGGCTCTCGGCGACGAAGCGGTTCAGGTTGGTGGTGGTGCCGTTTCCGGGCCACACGATGGCGTTCGCAGGGCGCGGGGCGTTCCAGTTCATGCCACCGAACACGTCGAGCGTGGCGGCGCTGTGCCAGGTGGGGGTGTTGGCCAGATTGCATTGACCGAAACCGACAGCGTGCAGGCCCGGGCGAAGCACGCCGATGGCGTGGAACGGACCCGTCATCCAGAGTTCGATCTGGTCGCGGGCGGTGGAGTTCGAACCCGAACTCACGGCCACGTTGCCCTGGTTGCCAGCGGTGTCGCCGCTGACGGTGTAGCCCGTGAGGCCAGGCGTTTCATCGTGGGTGATGCCGTTGTAGAGCATGTAGCACGAGTGGTTGCGAGCGCCGGGGCTCAGCGACGGATCTTCGGTCACGGCGCTGAGGCCGGCCATTGCGCGGTAGTAGTTGACGACGGACAGCCATGCGGCGTTCGGTGCGATGAACGGCGGCACCGGATCGTTGGTGGCATTCGCCGTCATGGGCAATGCGAGAACCACGAGCAATGCGGTGAGCATCACCTTCATCGTTGTCCGCAGCTTGCTCATCATCCGCTCTCCAGGCACGGCTGGGGATTGCCGTTACCGTGTTCTTCATCGGCCGATCTGTGGCAATCCTGAAGTGTTTTCGACGAACTTTGACGGCCGCTTGACGCCGATGCTGGGCTGCGGCGTCAGTGGCCCGTCAGGCGATGCAGCACTGCTTCTCGCCACTTCGCGGGCGTGTCGGTGCGGGCCTCGTGGCGATCCGTGCTGATCGGCAGTCCGACCATCGAGTTGATGCCCACCCAGCGCAGCGGTTCGGGCTCCCATTTGCGCGCTCGGTGACCAACCCAGGGCATGGTGGTGAGCGGCGTGGCCTCACCGTTGATCAGGTCGGCCAGCGTGCGACCAGAGAGGTTCGTGGTGCCGACGCCATCGCCTACGTACGCCCCTGCGGTAGCCAGGCCGGTACTGCGGTCGAAGTCGGCGGAGCACCACCAGTCGCGCGCCGCTGCCACGGCACCACCCCAGTGGTGGGTGATGGCGGCGTCGCCGAGGGCTGGGAACAATTCGCGGAGTGTGGCGTGGAGCAGGTCTTTCACCTTCGGACTGCGGTCGAACGTGGGACTGATGCGGCTGCCGAAGTGGTACGGCGCCCCTCGTCCTCCGAAGGCGAAGCGGTTGTCGGCGGTGCGCTGGCCATAGATGATCATGTGACGGCCATCGTTGAACGTGGCTCGATCACGAAGCCCGACTTCGCGCCAGAACGAGTCGCTCAGCGGCTCAGTGGCCACCATCAAGGAGTAAATGGGGGCGAGTCGACGGGCGTGGCCCTTGATCGAGTTGGTGAATGCCTCGGTGGCTCGGACCACCACGTCGGCCTTCACGGAGCCGACTGCCGTGCGTACTTCGTGCGGCAGAATCTCCAGTACCGGAGTGCGCTCGTAGATGGTGGCACCCTTGCGTTCCGCCGCCCGCGCCAGCCCGCGGGCGAGGCGCGCAGGGTGGATGGCGGCGCAGTACGGGGTGAAGGTGCCGCCCAGTACGTTGGTGGCACCGAGGCGGCTGCGGGCCTCGCCTGCGTCGAGGAATCGGTAATCGTCGTCGGTGAAGCCGTACGAGTGCAGGTGGTCGATCAGTTCGCGGGCTCGTTGGAGCTGCACCTGATTGCGGGCGACGCTCACGTAGCCACCCATCGCCCAGTGGCAATCGATACCTTCTGCCTCCACGACCCGTCCGACCTCGCCGACGGTGTCGTGCATGGCTTGCTGGAGGCGTACTGCGCCATCGCGAGACGATGCTGCGGCCATTGCGTCGAGGCCCATCGGGAGGAGTGCCGAACACCATCCGCCGTTGCGGCCGCTGGCCCCGAAACCCACCACGTTGGCCTCCAAGATGGCGATTCTCAGTGTGGGGTCGCGCTCCAAGAGGTAGTACGCAGTCCAGAGCCCGGTGTAGCCGGCGCCGACGATGGCCACATCCACATCGAGCGGTCCGCCCAGCGCCGCACGAGCAGGCCCCCACTCTTCCGCGCTCATCGTGGCGTGCCAGAGGGAGAGGTCGGACAGTTCGTGCATTCCGTCAGACTAGGCAACGCGAACGTTGTCGATGAGGCGGACCTCATCGAACCAGACTGCCGTGACGGCCACGGTGTGTTCGTCGGCCACCGTCACCGGTTGCAGCGTGTCGGCATCGACGAGTTCGAGGTGTTCGAACCTGGCGAGTAGCTCCTGTTCCACCACTGCTCGACCGAGCGCAATCAGCCGGTCGGCGCGGCGCTCGCCCATCGCATAGGCCGCTCGAACGGCGTCGAGCGACGCCGGCACGCACGCTGCAGCTCGTCGTTGGGCGGCATCGAGTCGGCGGTTGCGGCTGGACATCGCCAGTCCGTCGGCCTCTCGCACGGTGGGCATGCCGACGATGTCGATCCCCATGTCGAGGTCGATCACCATGCGGCGGATGATGGCGAGTTGCTGGAAGTCCTTCTGGCCGAAGACCGCCACGTGCGGGCGAGCAGCGTGGAAGAGCTTCGCCACCACGGTGGTGACGCCGCGGAAGTGGCCCGGGCGTTGGGCCCCCTCGAGTACGTCGCCCAGCGTGCCGGGCTCCACGTGGGTCTGAAAGCCAGGCGGGTACATGGTTGCCGCCACCGGGGCGTACACCGCGTCGACGGCGTGGGCGCCGCAGATGGCAAGGTCGTCGTCGATCGGGCGTGGGTAGGCGGTGAAGTCGTCGGGTTGGTTGAACTGCAGCGGGTTCACGAAGATGCTCACCGCCACCACGTCGGCATGTCGCCGTGCCTCGTCGACCAACGCCATGTGACCGGAGTGCAACGCACCCATGGTGGGCACCAACGCCACCCGGCGGCCGCTCACCCGGTGCGCGTCGCTCCATGCGGTCAGCGCTGCTGGGTCGGCGCAGAGCTCCATCGACGTGTCAGTGGAAGCTGTGCTCGTCGTCGGGCCAGCTGCCATCGCGCACCTCGGCGATGAATGCCTCGGTGGCGCGGATGGCGCCGTTGCGCAGGTCGGCGTAGTGCTTGGTGAACCGCAGCGTCATGTCGCTGAGGCCGAGCACATCGTGCAGCACGAGCACCTGTCCGTTGCAGTCGGGGCCGGCCCCGATGCCGATGGTGGGGATGCTCAGCTTCTGGGTGATTTCATGAGCGAGGTCGCGGGGTACGCCCTCGATCACCACGGCGCAGGCCCCGGCCTGTTCCACGGCGTGAGCGTCCTCCAACAGGCGTTCGCGGCCTCCGGCCTCAAAGCCGCTCTTCTTGCCCTGCACCTTGTGGCCGCCCATGCGGTGATAACTCTGCGGGGTGAGGCCGATGTGGCCCACCACCGGAATGTCGACGCGGGTGATGGTCTGAATGGTCTCGGCCATCACGACACCGCCTTCGAGTTTCACGCACTCGGCGCCCTCTTTCATCAAGCGGATGGAGCTCTCCACCGCCTGCTGAGGGCTCACCTGGTAGCTGCCGAAGGGGAGATCGCCGACGATCAATGCCTTCGGTTGGGCCCGGTGCACGAGTCGTACGTGATACGCCATCTCGTCGAGTTCGACGGGAATGGTGTTGGCCTCGCCCTGCACCACCATGCCCACGCTGTCGCCCACCAGGATCATGTCGACCCCGGCCAGGTCTACGAGGCGTGCGAACGTAGCGTCGTATGCCGTGATCATGGTGATGCGCTCTTCGAGCGACTTCATCCGTGCCAGGTCGGGGACGGTGACCTTCTGACGATCCACGAGCGCGACGCTATCCAGTCATCGCCCGGAAGGGAAACCGCGTGGAAACGCAGTCGGGCAGAGATCTCGGTAGGACGGGTCGCTGCCGGTGGCTTCGGCGAACACGATGGCGTTCGTACACGCTGCGGCGAAGCACTGTGCTCCGGCCTCGAGCAGTGCGTTGAGGGCCCGAGTGTTGGTGCGATCGACCTCGTCGCGTCCGGTGGCAATGCCGAAGATGGTGTCGCCGTCGAGTAGCGAATGCACGGGCCGCACGGCACGAGCGAGGCCATCGTGAGCGACGCCCGCGAACTTGGAGCACTCCGCCTTGGACAGGCGCGCTGTGGTGGTGACGACTCCGATGGTGGTGTTCAACGGGGGAGTTGCGGCGTCGAGGTGTGCTTGCAGCGCCTTGCGATCCGATGTCGATGGGCGGCGCAGGGTCGCGCTGCCGGCCTCCCACGGAAGCCCGGTGGATGGGTTGATCACCGAACCGACGGCGTTCACGACGGCGACAGCCGCCACGACCACGCCATTCGGAAGGGTGGTGCTACAGGTGCCGACGCCGCCCTGTAGGCCATGGGCCCGGGCGCCGGTACCGGCACCCATGGCACCGTTCGCGGCGGGTGTACTCCGCGCCGCTTTCGCAGCGCGATACCCGAACGCTTCATCCGGTCGGTGAGCGAACGTCCCACCTCGGCCGAGGTCGAAGATCACCGCTGCTGGCACCAACGGCACCACGGCATGTGGTTCAGGACCGACAGAGAAGCCGATGCGTCGTTCCTCGAGAAAGCGCATCACGCCGCCGGCGGCCGCCAGTCCGTAGGCGCTGCCGCCCGTGAGGCAGATCGCGTGTGCGGTCGTGATCGTGGCAGTTGGTTGCAGGAGATCGGTCTCGCGTGTGCCCGGTCCACCACCTCGCACATCGACCCCGGCGGTGGCCCCGGGCGGGAGCAGCACGACGGTGGTGCCGGTGCGCCAGTTCGCGCTGCGCCGTTGGTAATGCCCGATGCGAATGCCGGGCACGTCGGTGACGCAACCGCCGTCGTGCACGATGGTCAGGCGGCGGTGTCGGCGTCGTGCGTGCCGAGGGTGCGCCACACACCCAGACCGACGATGTACAGCGGGCATGCCACCAGCAGGTAGTCGGCAGCTCGGAAGTGATTCGGCAGGTCGTAGGTCATCGCAACCACAGTTCCCAGCCAGATCACTGTCACCGAGATGGTGATCGGTCGGAAGCGCTTCACCTGCATGGGGTGCACGAACTTCCAGTTCGTGAGCTGCGTCAAGGAGAGCAGCACGCACACGATGGCCACCACCCAGGGACCTGCGTTCAACAGATACAGGGTGGGCACGATCATGTTCCATTCGCAGGGGAAACCGTTGAAGAAGTGATCGGGCGTCATCTGATCGGTGCGGCTCATCCAGAGCGCCGACATGAACAAGACGAAGGCGCCGATGATCAACGACCAACCCTCGGGCAGCATGCCGAACTGGTGGATGAACACCACGGGGATGACGATGCAGGTGACGAAGTCGACGATGAGGTCGAGCGAGTAGCCATCGATACGCGGCACGTTCTCGCGGACGCTCCAGGCGCGAGCGACGGGTCCGTCGACGCCGTCGAGCACCATCGCGATGGCGAGCCACAGGATGGCCTGCTTTGCCTTGCCGTCGGCCACGGCGATGAGGCCGAACATGCCGCATACGGTGCCGAGTGCGGTGAAGCAGTGAACCAGCCAGCCCTTCGCCACGGGGTGGCGCAGAACCCGGTCTTGAGATGGTGCGGTGGCAGTCATGATGTGCTCGTGAGTCTAGTCCCACCGGACGGTAACGTCCCTCGGATGGTTCCGGCCTCGTTCCACCGTCTGCGAGCTCTCGGCTACCGAGTGGGTGGCGAGTGGGTCCGTCGCACGTGGGCCTGGCTGGGGCGCGTGGGGGCCATCGGCCCGGATTCGACTGCCGGTCGCCGGTTCGGCCGATTCGGTGCCGGGAGCATCATCTGCTTTCCGCACAACACGATGTTCAACGAGCGCTACATCCACATTGGTGAGGGCACGATGATCGGGCCCCAGGTCACGTTGTCGGCCGGGATGGTGCCGGGGCAGCAGTGCCTCAGCGATCCGGTGGTTCGTATCGGGTCGCGGTGCCTCATCGGGAAGGGCTCGGGCATCGTGGGGCACTTCGGCATCGAGATCGGCGACGACGTCTGGACTGGCCACCACGTGTACATCACCGATCAGAACCACGGCTACCAGGACATTCACCTACCGATTTCGCTGCAGACCCAGCCGGAGCGACCGGTCACCATCGGCGACGGGTCATGGCTGGGGCATGGCACGGTGGTGCTGCCCGGGTCGAAGATCGGCAAGCACGTCACCATCGGTGCGAACTCTGTGGTGTCGGGCGAGATTCCCGACTACAGCGTGGCCGTCGGTTCGCCGGCGAAGGTGATCCGCAGATACGTCGAGGGCGAGGGATGGGTGCGCGTTCCCTAGCCGGTGGTGATGTCGCCGCCGAGTTCCCCCGGGGGTGAGCAGTCGGGCACGTTGTTGCCCTTCACGCCGGCGGTGAAGTCGAGCACCACGTTGGAGACCGGGCCACCGGCCACGATGGTCTCGGAGTACTGCACTCGTTCTCCCCGACGCAGCGCCGCCGTGTAACGGCGGCGGTCGCCGATGATGATGCGGTAGTTGTCGCCGAAGATTTTCAGCAGTTCGTCGTCGCGTGCTGTCGCAACCGGAATCACCATGATCTCGTCGAGCATCTGCTCGACGATGTCGGTGGCCTTGTCGACCACGTCGGCTCGCTGCTGCAGTTGCGCCGGGGTGGGGTCCTTGATCAGGCCGCCAGTGGTGTCCTCGAGCTTGCCGCGCTCGTTCTGAGCAGCAATACAGATCGGGGCAGCCTCGAGTCGCCAGTTTTCGTCGGCGAGTTGATACACGCCGGGGTCCTTGCCGTGCCGGAAGAAGGTGACGAAGTAGTAGACCCACATCGTCGCCATGAGCAGGCAGAGCACACCCAAGATGGCTTTCACCCATGGGCGACCGCGTCGTTGTTCGGTGTTCACGACGTGCGGTCCGGCCGGTAGGAGACCGCGAGTTGGGCAGCGGCCCCGAGGAGGCCCACGCCTGCGGCGATGAGAGCGGCCGACCAGCCGTCGAAGCTGATGTTGGCAGCGTGATCGATCGACCATTCGCCAGGGCCCATGGTGGCCACGGCAAATGCCGCAATGGCGATCGAGGCGCAGTACTCCCAGCCCTGATCGGGCTTGAAGACGAAGAAACCCACCTTGGCGTGCACGGTGACGATGGCGACCACCATCACGGAGATGATCGCCGATGCGGCGAGTGGCGTGAGGAATCCCGCTGCGAACATCACCCCGGTGCCGATTTCGGTGGCCGCGGCAATGCGGGCTTGTACCGCGGGCCACTTCATGCCGATGAAGGCAAACCAGCGGGTGGTTCCGGCCAGGCCGTTGCCACCGAAAATCTTGTTCACGCCGTGTGCGGCCACAAAGAGTCCGAACGTCAGGCGGAGCAGCAGGAGGGCGAAGTTCGCTTGTTGCACGGGCCCACGCTACGGCGGTTGGGTGGGTCGGTCCCAGTCGCGGGGGAATCTTGGTAGACAGGGTGACCTGATGGATGAAGGGAACCGACTGCGGCAGGCGTCTCGCCTCATCCGTGCTCTGTTGCGGCACCAGAAGCGCACGTTCGTCATTGCGTGCACGGGCGCCGCAGTGTTTGCGGCGTGCACCGTGGCGTCGGCCATCGTGGTGCGCTGGATGATCGACGACGTCATCACGCCGCGCTTTCGCGATGGCCATGTGGGCGTCGGCACCGTGGCAATGGTGCTCGGCACGCTGATTCTGCTGGGGTTCGTCCGGGCGGCCGGCGTGGTGGTGCGGCGAACCTGGGCCGGTCGAACGGCGTGGGGTGTCACCGAACGTCTCAGCGCGCAGGTGATCGATCGGTTGGCCGACCAGCCCGTGCCGTGGCACCGGCGTCAGACCACCGGCGACCTCATCACCCGGGCCGGTGTGGACGCCGAGGCGTCGACGGCCGTGCTGCACCCCCTTCCGTTCGCTTCTGGCGTGGTGGTGCTGGTGTTCCTCTCGTCGGTATGGCTGTTGGTCACCGACATTCCACTCGGGCTTGCCGCAGTCGGTGTGTTCCCGCTCCTCATCGTGCTCAACGTGGCCTACCAGCGTCGGGTCGACCGCTACTACAACTCGGCGCAGGACGAATTGGGTCGGTTGAGCTCTGCGGTGCACGAGAGTTTCGAAGGTGTGGTCGTGGTGAAGTCGTTCGGGGCCGAGCATCGCGAGACCGAACGTCTGGCCGTGATCGCTGGACGACTTCGCGAGGCGCGGCTCGGAGCCGTGCGTTTGCGTAGCACGTTCGAGGCATTGCTCGACGGCGTGCCGAACGTGGTGAACATCGCGCTGTTGGTGGCGGGAGCGTTCCGAGTTCGCTCAGGGGCGATGTCGGTGGGTGAGCTGACGAGTTTCATCTACCTCTTCACGCTGCTGGTGTTCCCGCTGCGGTTGATCGGCTTCACCCTGTCGGAGCTGCCCCACTCGCTGGCCGGTTGGGGGCGTATTCGCTCGCTGCTCGACCAACCGGTGGAGGTCGATCCCATCACATCCCTGCTGCGCGGCACCGACAACGGTGTGCACGTGCGCGACCTGCACTACAGCCACGACAGTGAACGCGAAGTGCTCACTGGGGTCACTGCGGAGATCCCTGCCGGCCGGACGGTTGCAGTGGTCGGAGCGACAGGCTCCGGCAAGACCACGCTGCTCCACCTCATCGCCGGAATCATCGCCCCGACACAGGGCTCGGTCACGGTGCCGGAACGAGGTGCGGAGATCGTGTTCCAGGAGGCCTTCCTCCTGGCAGGCACGGTGCTCGACAACATCGACCTCGGTGCCGACGTGCCGCCCGATGCGGTGGAGTTGGCGTTGCAGGTTGCTGAGGCAGGGTTCGTGCATCAGTTGCCGCAGGGCCTCGACACGGAGATCGGCGAACGCGGCGTGGGGCTGTCGGGTGGTCAACGTCAACGTCTGGCACTCACCCGGGCGCTGGTGCGCCGCCCTGCGGTGCTGCTGCTCGACGACACCACCTCGGCGCTCGACCCCACCACCGAGGCGCGCGTCATTGCCAACCTGCGTGCGGCGCTCACCTCCACCACGGTGGTGGCGGTGGCGAGCCGGCCATCCACCATCGCACTTGCCGATGATGTGCTGTACCTCGTGGATGGCCAGGTGGTGGCGCACGGATTGCACGACGAACTGATGGCCAACGTCCCTGCGTATCGAGAGCTCATCGAGGCGTTCGAGCACGATCGGGAGAGCCATGACTGAACCGATCAGCCGCTGGAGTGCCGCCGAGACCATCGGCAAGGGCGTGCGTGCCGCGCCGGCGCTGCGCGTGGGCTTCATCACCACCCTGTTCCTCGCCCTGGTGGGCGCTGCGGGCCGCGTGGTCATTCCCATTCTCGTGCAGCAGGCCATCGATCGCGGCCTCACGCCCAAGGGCGGGGTGGATGTGGCCATGGTGGTGCGCCTCGGCGTCATCGCG
Organism: Acidimicrobiaceae bacterium; assembly: GCA_947463235.1. Lineage (GTDB taxonomy): Bacteria > Actinomycetota > Acidimicrobiia > Acidimicrobiales > Ilumatobacteraceae > UBA668. The sequence continues at coordinate 12,081 of CANHST010000015.1, read as the reverse complement.
TTCATCGTCATCGCCATTGCCACGTGGGCTCAGCGCACCGCCGTCTATCGGCTCGGACGCCGCAGCGAGGAAGCCCTCTACGGACTGCGCGTGCGTCTCTTCGAGCACATCCACCGGCTGAGCATCGCCGACCACAGCGAGGAACGGAAGGGTGCGTTGGTGGCCCGAGTCACCTCCGATGTGGAGACGCTGGCGCAGTTCTTCCAATGGGGCGGCCTCGCATGGTTGCTGGACGGCACGCTGATGCTGCTGGTCGCCGGTGTGATGCTGGCGTACGACTGGGTGCTGGCCCTGGTGGCGTTCGTGGTGGCCGCCCCGCTCGCCTTCGTCTTGCAGCGGGTGCAGCGACATCTGGTGAAGGCATACGACGCTGCTCGTTCTCGGAATGCCCAGGTGATGACACAGATCAGTGAGGTGGTTGCGGGCGCCGAGACGCTGCGTGCCTATCAGGCTGGGCCGCGTTATGCCGTGCGTGTGAAGCAGACCAGCCACGAGCGATCCAAGTCGTTCATCAAGGCCGGGAGCATCGGCGCATTTCTGTTCCCGTCGGGCGAGGTGTTCGGCGTGTTCACGGTGTCGGCAGTGGTGATTGCCGGGCTGATTCGTGGGCCTGATAGTGGTCTCACAGCCGGAGCGATGGTGGGCTTCATCTTCCTCACCTACCGATTCTTGGAACCGATCGCCGAGTTCACCGAAGTGCTCGACCAGACCCAGACTGCGGTGGCAGGCATGCGCCGCGTGTTGGGTGTGCTGGAGATCCCGGTGGGTCCGCCCGAGCCCGAGATTCCGATGTCGCTCCCCGCCGGGGCACTGGCCGTCACGGTGGATCGGGTCGACTTCAGCTATCGCACCCGTGGTGATGCCGACGAACCTCCGGTGCTGCTGGATGTGAACGTGCATATCCCGGCAGGCCAGCAGGTGGCCGTGGTGGGTGAGACCGGTTCGGGCAAGACGACGCTCGGCAGGCTCATTGCGCGGCTTGCCGACCCGAGTGCCGGCTTCGTCCTGGTGGGTGGTGTACCGCTGACACGCGTGAGCAACGCAGACCTGCGTCGGCGCCTCACAGTGGTGCCGCAGGAACCATTCCTGTTCGAAGGCACCATCGCAGCGAACCTGCTGTTCGCCATGCCGAACCTGCATCGTGTCGATCTCGAATCGGCGGTGGTGGATCTCGATCTCAACGACTGGCTCGACACGCTGCCCGACGGACTCGACACCGAGGTGGGTGAGCGAGGCGCGCAGATGTCGGCAGGCGAGCGTCAGCTTGTTGCGTTGGTCCGTGCGTCGCTGGTGGACCCGGATGTGTTGGTGCTCGACGAAGCCACGTCGTCGGTGGATGCACTCACCGAGGTGCGCCTGGCTCGAGCCCTCGAGAAGTTGGCGTCGGGTCGCACCACCATCGCGATCGCGCACCGACTTTCCACCTCGGCTCGCGCCGATCGCGTGCTGGTGCTCGACCACGGCCGTTTGGTGGAGGATGGAACGCACACCGAGCTCGTGCAGCGCGGTGGCACCTACTCCCGGATGTACGACGCTTGGGTGGCGGCCACTTCGGCTGGTTAGGGAGTTCCCAGGCTCTTCTGCGGCACGCCGAACGGAGTGGGTCCGTACACGGAGACCTTGCAGGTGGCGTTGCCCGATGCGATGACGATGGCGTTGGAGGCGAGGGGAGTGACAGCGCCCGGGGCCAACGCCTTCACCGTGATGCTCTCCGTGTCCTTGGTGGCCTCGCCGACGAGGTACTCGATGACCACCGTGTAGTCGTGCGCAACGCTGTCGTCGTTGCGCAGCGTGCCCTCGAACGACATGGTGCCGTCGACGATCTCGCAACTCGTGATGGTGGGCGTGTGCGGGCCCGGCTGCAGGTACGCGTCCACTTCTCGCAGTACGAGACGAGTGAACGCGAACCCAGCGATGCAGGTGAGCAGCGCTGCGACAGAGAGGACGATGCCAGCGATCGCGAACCCGCGCTCGGGCTTCTTGAGCGCGACCACACCGAGTGCGATCGAGGTGATGGCACCTGCGGCGGCGAGCACGAACACGAACGGCATCCAGGCGATGAGCAGCGAGATGAGGCCGATGACGAATGCGGCCGTTGCCATGCCGTGGCCGCGTTTCGACGATGTCGTCGACGGCGAGCCGACACCGGCGGGGTCGACGAATCGTTGACCGCGGACGCTCACATCGGCGGTCCACTCGTGCCCATTGAAGTAGCGGTACTCGTAGCGACCCATTGGGTCGGGGTGCCATCCGGCCGGGCCGAGGGGAGCGCTCACGGTTACCGACGCTATCGTCGGGCGCGATATGGAGATCGTGCTCATTCGACATGGCCAACCCGAGTGGGTGCGCGACGGACTGAACGTCGTCGATCCGCCCCTCACCGAACTCGGCCATCGCCAGGCAGATCGTGTGGGTGAGGCGCTCGCCGGTGAACACTTCGACGAGGTCATCGTGTCGCCGCTCCGACGCGCTCGCCAGACCGCCGAGCCGTTGCGCGCCGCCGTGGGCCACGCCGAAGCCATCCAGCCGTTCTTGGAGGAGATTCGCGAGCCCAACTGGCACGGCACGCCTGCCGAACTGGCTCGCACCGCCTACGCGGAGGAGCGTGCTCGGCCGGCCGAGGAGCGTTGGGAAGGCCTACAGGGTGGTGGCGAGCCGCCCCGCGACTTCGTCGAGCGCGTGCGCGCCGGGGCCACCGAGTTCTGGGCATCCCGCGGCATGTACCGCTCGAAGCAGACACTTCCGATCTGGCACCTCGATCGGCCGGAGTGGCGTATCGCCGTGGTGGCGCACGCCGGCACGAACGGTGTGCTGCTGTGCCAGTTGCTCGGGCTTGATCCGGTGCCGTGGGAGTGGGACCGCTTCGTCACGTATCACGCCTCGATCACTCGCCTGCAGAGTATCGAGATGGGCGACGGTCACACGTTTGCGTTGGCGCGGCTCAGCGACCTCGAACACCTACCGGTCGACGGCCGCACCTTCTGATCACCAGGCGCACCGCAACCGCTTGATGCCGTTGATGAAGTTGCTCTGCAGGTAGTCGGGCTCGCTCACCGTGTGAATGGTGGGCATGCGTCGACGAAGCTCGTCGAACATCACGGCGATCTCTCGACGGGCGAGGTTCGCACCGAGGCAGAAGTGGGGGCCACCGGCACCGAAACCGACCTGCGCCGGCTGCGGCTGGCGGGTGACGTCGAACCGATGCGGATCGGTGTAGACCTTGGCGTCGCGGTTGGCCGAGTTGTACCACATGATCAGCTTCTGGCCGGCGAGGATCTTCTGGCCACCGACTTCGGTGTCCTCGGTGGCGGTGCGGCGGAAGTGCACGACGGGCGAGGCCATGCGCACGATCTCGTCGACCGCGGTCTTGGTGTGCGCATCCCAGTTGTTCCACCACAGTTCGCGCTGGTCGGGATGCTGGGTGAGCAGATGCATGCCGTGGCTGATGGCGTTGCGGGTGGTCTCGTTGCCGGCCACCACGAGCAGGATGAAGAACGAGCCGAACTCCTGCGCAGTGAGGCGTTCGCCGTCTACCTCGGCGTGCATCATCACGCTGGTGAGGTCTTCGCGAGGGTTCTTCAGTCGGTCTTCGCCGAGCGCCTGGGCGTACTGGAACAGTCCCATTGCTGCGGCGATCAACTCTTCGAAGGTCGATGCGAACTCGGGGTCGCCAACACCGAGGATGACGTTCGTCCAGGCGAACATCTGCGCTTCGTCCTCTGACGGAATACCCATCATCTCGCAGATGATCTGCAACGGCAGGGGAGCGGCCACCTCATGCACGAAGTCGGCTTCGCGACCCGGGAACTCCTCCAGCAGACGGTCGACCACGCTGGTGGCCTTCAGCTTCACGTACTCCTCGACGCGGGCGATCTCCTTCGGCGTGAAGCCCTTGGAGACGATGGAGCGAAGGCGGAAGTGCTTCGGGTCGTCCATCATGATCATGGAACCGAAGAACTCGCCGATCTCCAGCGGCATGTCGCCGATGTTCACGCCCTGGCCACTGCAGAACAGTTGCGGGTTGCGGCTGACATGCCACACGTCTTCGTGGTTCGTGATGCTCCAGTAGCCGGGGCCCTTGGGGAACTGTGCATCGGGGAAGTCCCATTCATCCCACCAGCTCACCGGCTGCTGCTCGCGCAGCGTGCGGAACGCGCCTTCGCGGAAGGATCGCGGGGCGATCCAGAACTCCGGGTCGGAGAGGTCGAAGGTTCCGAGGGCGACATCGTCGAGTTGCATTGGCGGATGGTAACCCGGCTCTAGGCTGCCCGTCGTGCTGCAGCCTTCCGAGATCGAACGCGTTCTTGTCGTGATGGCCCATCCCGACGATGTGGACTTCGGTTCCGCCGGATCGATGGCCAAGTTGGTGGAGCACGGGGTGCACGTCACCTACTGCCTCGTCACCGATGGCGACGCCGGCGGGAGCGACCGCGAGATGGCGCGCTCCGAGATGGCGGCCATCCGCCGGCGTGAGCAGACCGACGCCGCAGCGATGGTGGGCGTGAAGGATCTGGTCTTCCTCGGGTACCCGGATGGGCGTGTCGAGTCCACGCTGCAGTTGCGCAGCGACATCAGTCGTGTCATCCGCGAAGTTCGCCCGCAGGTGGTGGTCGCTCAATCGCCCGAGCGCAACTACGACCGCATCTTCGCCAGTCACCCCGACCATCTGGCGTCGGGCGAAGCCACGCTCAGCGCCGTCTACCCGGATTCGCAGAACCCATTTGCTCATCCGGAGCTGTTGGCCGACGGACTGGAACCCTGGACGGTGCGGGAAGTGTGGGTCTCGGGGCACCCGGTTCCCACCGACGGCGTGGATGTCACCGAGTATCTGGATCAGAAGATCGATGCGCTGCTGTGCCATGTGAGCCAGCATGCGAACCCGGCTGTCATGCGCGAGCGGGTGGCCGACTGGATGGCCCGCACGGCGAACGCGTTCGGCCTGCCGGAAGGGCGTTTGGCGGAAGCGTTCCGAGTGGTGCACGTCAGCTAACGTCCGGAAGAAACCTGTACTCAGAGGGGAAACTTCCATGACCGAAGCAGTGATCGTCGCGACCGCACGTAGTCCGATCGGCCGCGCCAACAAGGGGTCGCTCGTGTCGATGCGTCCCGACGACCTCAGCGCCCAGATCGTGAAGGCACTGATGGAGAAGGTGCCGCAGGTGAAGGGCAGCGATGTCCAGGACCTGATGATGGGCATCGGCCAGCCCGCCGGTGAAGGCGGCTTCAACATCGGCCGCGTCGTTGCCTCGCTCGCAGGTCTCGGCGACGTGCCCGGCGTCACCGTGAACCGCTACTGCTCCTCGAGCCTCCAGACCATCCGCATGGCGTTCCACGCCATCAAGGCTGGCGAGGGCGACTGCTTCATCGCCGCAGGCGTGGAGACCGTCAGCCGCTACGCCAGCGGTGCCAGCGACATGGCGCCGAACGCGATCTTCAAGGGCCCGGGCGAGCGCACCAAGCTGCGCGCCGGCGGTGGCCAGGGCACCTGGACCCCGCCCGAGGGCCTGCCCGACATGTACATCGCGATGGGCCAGACCGCCGAGAACGTGGTGGAACTCGAAGGCATCTCGCGCGAAGACATGGACCGTTTCGGTGTGCGCAGTCAGAACCTTGCCTGCGACCACGTCGACAACGGCTTCTTCGCCCGTGAGATCACTCCGGTGACCCTCGAAGACGGCACCGTGGTCTCCACCGACGATGGCCCCCGCCCCGGCACCACCTACGAAGGCGTCAGCCAGCTGAAGCCGGCATTCCGCCCCGATGGCACCGTCACCGCCGGTAACGCCTGCCCGCTGAACGACGGCGCCGCGGCAGTGATGGTGATGAGCGACACGAAGGCCAAGCAGCTCGGCCTCACGCCGCTCGCTCGTATCGTCGCCTCCGGCGTGTCGGGCCTGAACCCCGAGATCATGGGCCTCGGCCCGATCGAGGCGATTCGTCAGACGCTCGGCCGCGCCAACATGACCATCGACCAGATCGACCTCGTCGAGATCAACGAGGCGTTCGCCTGCCAGGTCATCGGCTCGGCCCGTCACCTGGGCATCGACCTCGACACGCAGATGAACATCCACGGCGGTGCCATCGCTCTTGGTCACCCGTTCGGCATGACCGGTGCTCGCATCATGACCACGCTGATCAACGGCCTCCAGTGGGAGGACAAGCAGTACGGCCTGGAGAGCATGTGCGTCGGCGGCGGCCAGGGCATGGCCATGATCGTCGAGCGTCTTAGCTGAGATCCAATGTCGCGGTGCCGTGCCGCCGTCCGCCCTGCGCGACGGCGAGCACGGCCACCACGATGATGCCGAGGCCGGCGGTGGCGAACATCCATGCCGGTCCGAGGCTGTTGTACATCGGCCCGGCGAGATATGCCGTGCCGGCGCCGACGAGCAGGTTGCCCGATCCGGCGAGGCCCTGGGCGGCGGCTGCCCTGCCCTTTGGCGCAGCAGCGGCCACCACGGCCTGACCTGCGGGCACGCCGAACGATTGAATGATGCCCTCGACGGCGCTGAGGCCGACGATGATGCCGGGCACCGAGATCTGCCCGTAGACCAGCGTCAGGGGTCCCACCGCGCATGCGGAGACGAATGCCACTCGGAGTGGCCCGCGCCGGTCGGCGAACTGACCGCCGCGCGTTGCGAGCAGCGCGAACGGGATACCGAAGAAGAGGAACCCGAGGCTGATCAAGAAGTTTCCGGCGCCGAGATCGGTGAGATAGCGGTCGAGGGTGGCGTCGTAGAAGCCCACCGGCAGGAACAACGCAATGCTTATCAGCACCCCGGCACGTACTCGAGGCAACCGCAGCAGGTCGAAGGCAAGTTGGTGGTGTTCGTCGATGGGCGGTTGCGGCAACTCCCGAGGGGCCAGCATGAGCGCGGCGGCAAGGGCGAAACAGCCGGCGACGAGGAAGGGCACCTTCAACCCGAAAGGGCCCACCAGCAGGCCGCCGATCACCGGTCCGGTGACGAAGCCAGCCAGCTCGACTCCGCTGATCGTGCCCAACCGCTTCGCAACGTCGTGGTCGCTGATGCTGATCGTGATGGCACGCGAGGCGGGAAGGAAGAGGCTGTTGGAGAAGCCGACCACTGCGCGAGAGAGCACGAGCATGGCCAACGAGGTGGAGAACGCGAAGAGCACGCTGCCCGCAACCGCCATTCCCAGGCCGGCGATGAGCAACAGCTTGGAGTGACCGCGATCCGCAAACGGGGCCAGCAACAGTTGTCCGATGAGGCCGACGAGGAATCCGGTGCCGGCGATCAGACCGAGTCCCGTATCGGAGAAGCCGTATGCGTCTTGAAGGTCGCTGAGCAGCGTGAACACCACGCTGTTGGCGATCCCGATACTTGCCGTGGCAATGAGGAGGGGATACCAGCCGACTGCTCGCTGCTGCGTCACCACGGAGACTCGGCGCGGACGCGCACGGTTTCGATCTCATGCTGTACTGCACGCAGCACATAGCGCTCGCCGCCTGCGTGGAGGTCGGCAAGGCACCATCCGCCCGGGGCGTCGCATTCGCCGTCGCCCATCGGGTGGAGCGCATCGATATCGAGACCGGCGGTGTCGGCCTCGGCGTGCCACAGGCGCACCAGCCCACGACGCAACTCCGGTTCATCCACGAGGTCGGTGCCGTGCAGGATCAACTCCACCGTGGTGACGGTGACGGGCTGTACTTCACCGAGGGCCACGACCACTCCCACAAGCTCACCGTCGAACATCACCGTCACGACGTCGCCGTGGGCGGCGAGATCGCCGACGAAGCCGTAGCGCACCAAGGGCAAGCCGTCGTCGCCGGTGCACTCGTAGCGGATTCGATCGCCGGGTCCGAACATCATCGCGGCGCCCGAGCCAGTAGTTCGTCGGCGAACGCGGGCCACAATGCGAGCGCCTCCGCCGACCATTCATCGAACGGGCGGTCGGTGAGAGCAACAGCAGCGATCTTCACCCCCGGATCCACCCACAGGAGGGTACCGGCTCCACCGAAGTGTCCGTACGTGTCGGGGGAGTTGAGCGCGCCGGTCCAGTGGGGCTGCTTGTGGCCCCGCAACTCGGTGCCGAGGCCCCAGGGGCATGGTTCGAATCGACCGACTCCCGGTACGAGGCCGGCGAGGTCGGGGAACTGCGCCGTGCGAAACTCGAGTGCGGATTGGGCGGACAGGAGGCGTGGTTCGCGTAGTTCGGCGATGAACCGCAGTAGGTCGGCCACCGTGCTGTGGACGGCGTGCGCCGGCGAGTTGCGCAGCGAACTGGAGTGCATGTCGAGCGGAGCGAAGACCGCCTCGTGGAGGTATTGAGCGAACGGCATCTCGGCGGCGTCGGCCACGTGTGCGGCAGCCAACTCGATGCCGGTGTTGCTGTAGATACGACGTGTGCCAGGCGGGGCGATGGGCGTCGGGCCATCGAAGGGGTAGCCACCGGCGTGAGCCAGAAGATGCCGAAGGGTGCAGCCCGGCTGTCCGACGTCGTCGTCGAGATGCACGATGCCCTCTTCGCAGGCGATCAACGTCGCCCAACCGGTGAGCATTTTCGAAAGCGAGGCGATGCGGAACACCCGGTTGGTGTCGCCAACGGTCGCTACAGCGCCGTCATGGAGCATGACGGCAGCAGCCACGTTCGGCACTGGCCAACTCGTGGTGAGCCGCAGCGCCTCCATCAGTGGTCAGGCGAGGCCGGTGCTGCGGAGCATCTCGGCCACATGGAACGCGAGATCGAGGCTTTGACGGCCGTTGAGCCTGGGGTCGCACACCGTCTGGTAGCGATCGTCGAGCTGGCTGTCGAGAATCTTGTCGGCGCCACCGGTGCATTCGGTGACGTTGTCGCCGGTGAGCTCCACGTGGATGCCGCCCGGCCAGGTGCCCTCGGCGTGGTGCGCCTTCACGAAGCCGTCGATCTCGGCGCAGATGGCGTCGAAGTCGCGAGTCTTTCGCCCGCCGGCGCTGGTGATGGTGTTGCCGTGCATCGGGTCGCACGCCCACACCACCGGGTGGCCGGCATCGCGTACCGCGCGCAGCAGCGGCCGTAGCGACTCTTCCACCTTGTTGGCACCCATTCGGCTGATCAGCGTGAGGCGACCGGGGATACGGGCCGGGTTGAGCTTCTCGCACAGTTCCAGCACGTACGCAGCGTCGGTGGTGTTGCCGACCTTGCAGCCAAGGGGGTTGCCGACCCCGCGGAGGAACTCCACGTGGGCCCCGTCGAGTTGCCGGGTGCGCTCACCGATCCAGAGCATGTGCGCCGAGCAGTCGTACCATCCGCCGGTGAGGCTGTCCTGGCGAGTGAGCGCTTCCTCGTAGCCCAATAGCAGGGCTTCGTGGCTGGTGTAGACGTTGGTCTCGTGGAGGTCGTGGGTGGCCTCGGTATCCACGCCGCAGGCCCGCATGAATCGCAACGCCCGGTCGATCTCGCCGGCGAGTTGCTCGTAGCGCTGGCCCTCCGGGCTGCTCGCCACGAACTCCTGGGTCCAGGTATGCACGCGACCCAAGTCGGCGAACCCGCCCTTGGTGAAGGCACGCAGCAGGTTCAGGGTGCTCGCCGATTGGTTGTATGCCTGCACCAAGCGCTCCGGGTCGGGCACTCGCGCCGAGTCGGTGAACGCGTCGCCGTTGACGATGTGGCCGCGGAAACTGGGCAGTTCCTTGCCGTCGATCGTCTCGGTGTTGCTCGAGCGAGGCTTGGCGAACTGTCCGGCGATGCGCCCGACCTTCACCACCGGCACGCCGAGGGAGTAGGTGAGCACTACCGACATCTGCAGGATGACGCGCAGTTTCTCGCGGATGTTGACCGCAGAGAACTCTTCGAAACTCTCGGCACAGTCGCCGGCCTGCAACAGAAAGGCGTTGCCGGCCGCTACCTGGGCGAGCGAATTCTGCAGCGAACGGGCCTCGCCCGCGAACACCAACGGGGGATAGGACGTGATCTGCTTCAGTGCACGATCAAGATGGCCGGCATCCGGCCACTCGGGTTGCTGCTGGGCAGGCAACGCCTGCCAGGAAGTCGGGGACCACGCTTTTGCCACGTTGGCCAGCCTAACGGCGTGACGTTGTGGTCAGACGGCGAGGATGCGAACCGCGTCGTCCTTCAGACCGGCCACGGCACGGCTGACGAGACGGCGGGCGGCTTCGGCGGTGACGCCGAGGTTCTCGCCCACTTCGCGGAAGCTCTTGCGCTCGCCGTCGAGCAGGCCAAAGCGAGCTTCCACGGCGTAGCGGGCACGCTTGTCGAGGGTGCCGAGCAGTTCGTCGAGCAGATCGGTGTCGACCATCTGCATGACGGCATCTTCCGGGGTGCCTTCGCCGTTGGCCATCAGGTCGCCGAGGGTGGCATCGCCATCGTCGCCGATGGTCTTGTCGAGCGACACCGGCGTGGTGAGGCGGTGCAGTTCGGCGTTGCCGACATCCAGTGTCTCGCCGTCGCCGCTGGCCTGACGCAGTGCAGCGCGCAGGCTGGCTGAGCGGTCGCCCGGGATGCGGATGAGGCTGGCCTTCTGGTCGAGCGCACGGCCGATGGCCTGGCGGATCCAGAACGTGGCGTAGGTGGAGAACTTGAAGCCACGGCGCCAGTCGAACTTGTCGACCGCGTGCTCGAGGCCGAGGTTGCCCTCCTGGATGAGGTCGAGCAGATCCATGCCCTGGGGCAGGGGATAGCGGCGAGCGATGCTCACCACGAGGCGCAGGTTGGCGCGAATGAAGCGGTCCTTTGCCTCGGCGGCCTTGGCCACCTGCGTCTTGAGGGCAACGCCCTTCTCGCCGTTGGCGAGGCGCTCTGCGGCCTCGCGGCCGGCCTCGATGACGCGGGAAAGTTCGCGCTCCTCCTCAGCATTGAGGAGGGAAACTTTTCCGATGTCGTTCAGATAGAGTCCGATGGAGTCGTTCATGGCAATGGCTCTCAACTTGTGGGTTCGTCGTCGAATTCCGCGGGGTTACGTGTCATCTGGCACATGCGCGTGCTACATCGCAATGACTCGTGTCCCGTATCCCGATGGGGGGTCGGTGTATGGGGGGACGCGTCACAGTACTACATCGGTCAAGGTTTGTCGTGCTCAAAGCGTTCTTGACACTGTGTGAACAATTTGTGCTGTCCCTGACCTGGGCCGATCGACCCGTAGAATGGTGAACTGATGCCTCTGCGAATCGGACTGTTCGGTGGCACGTTCGATCCGCCGCACGTAGGACACCTCGTCACGGCCGTGAACGTGCGGTATGCCCTCTCGCTCGACCTGGTCGTGCTGATGGTGGCGAACGTGCCGTGGCAGAAGGAGGGGACCCGCCCTATCACCCCTGCTCAGGACCGTTTGGCGATGGTTCGCGCCGCCGTGGCCGATGTGGATGGCCTCGTTGCCGGCGACACCGAGATCCGACATGGCGGCCCCAGCTACACCGCCGATACATTGACGGCCTTGTCGCGCGAATACCCCGACTCCCACCTGTTCACGATCGTCGGCGACGATGCTGCAGCCGGCATCCGTACGTGGCAGCGCCATGAAGAAGTGGCGGCCCGGTCATCGCTCGTGGTCGTCGACCGCCCGGGCGAGCCGATGGAACTGCCCGCCGGGTTCGACTGGATCCGCGTCGAAGTGCCGCACCTCGACGTCTCCAGCACCGACCTGCGCGCTCGAGCTCGTGACGGCCGGCCGTTGGACTACCTGGTAACCGACCCGGTGCTCGACGTGATTCGCACGCGTGCGCTGTATTCGGAGTCGATGTGAGTTCGATCGCGTCGGTTCGACGTCGGCGCACGGCGGTGATGCTGGCCAGCAGCCTGCTCGTGGTGATCGCCCTCACGGGACTGCTCGCCGTGGGTGGCCTCGCGTTGGCCCGCTATCAGGGGGCCAAGGACGCCGCGGTGCCGACGGAACCGATCCCTTCCACGGGTGTTGGTCTGCTCGCCACGGTGGACTCGAAGAACACGCTCACGGGTCTCACGGTGTTCGTGGAACGTCCGAACAACACTCCCGGTGGCAGCATTGTCTCGGTCCCCATCAGCAGCGACACTACGGGTGGTCTCGCCGACCAGCGGGCGTCACTGGCCGATGCCTACGCCTCGGATGGGCAGGATGCGCTGGTGCAGGCGGTCGAGAGCGTGCTGTCG
>CANHST010000014.1 GCA_947463235.1 Acidimicrobiaceae bacterium | reverse complement strand
CCAAGCACGCCGACTATGTGCACGGCAAGAGCGGTATGGACGGCGCCGACCTTCCCGAGCCCAGCGGCCCGCCCGCAAGCACGGATGCCGTGGGGTTCATCATCGAAACCTGCCGGGCGAACGAGGGCACTTGGCTGGTACCCACCGGGCCGATGACCAACATCGCACTCGCGCTGCGGGCCGCACCCGACCTGAAAGACCGCATCGCCGGCATCTCCCTGATGGGTGGCGGGCTGTTCGGCAACCGCACTGCCGCCGCGGAGTTCAACCTGTGGTGCGACCCGGAGGCCGCACACATCGTGTTCTCGTTCGGCGGCCCGCTGATCATGGCCGGACTCGATGTCACCCATCAGTTCCAGGCGCTCCCCCATCGCATCGAGATGGTGCGGGCATTGCCCGGCGTATTGGCCCGAGTATTGGCCGACCTGCTCGACTTCTTCAGCGGCACGTACACATCACGCCATTACGGCATCGGCGGGGCAGCCGTGCACGACCCACTGGCCGTCATGGCCCTCACGCACCCTGAGTTGTTCACCGTGAAGAACGCTCACGTCGACATCGCCATGGGCGACCCGCGCACGATGGGGATGACCATCATCGACCAGCGCGATCTGCGCGAGGTGCCGCCCGGTAACTGCGAGTGGCTCACGCACGTGCAGGCGGATGCCGCCTGGGATGTCGTCGTCGAGGCCATCGCCCACTTCTCGCGCTGACGGCGGTCTTACCACCACCCGTGGTGGGTCGTACGGCCCGCGGACGACATACGGCTCCACCAGGTACGACCCCTGCCGACCCGCACCCTGGACATTGGTCTCGATCGTCAACATTTCGCTCATGACCCCGCGGCACCACGCCGAAGCACTGGGCCATGAACATCAACTCACGCATCACCCGCAACGTCGTCGCCTCGGCCATCATGCTCGCCGGCGCCCTCGCCGCCGTTGGTGGCGTCGATGCAAAGGGCGGCGCCAACGGCACCGGCGGTGCAGCGACGGGCGGCGGCGATGCTCCGCAGAACGTGTACACGCCGGCCAACTGCACCACGGCCGACACCGGCTACGTGCTGTACAACAAGAGCGGCGACAAGGTGACCTTCGTGTTCGGGGCCCACAACGACACCAGCACTGCTGGCTGGACCGTGAACGTCAGCGACGCCGGCCAGACCCTGGTGGCGAGCACGGTGCCCGCGCTTGGTTCCGACTGGTCGATGGTGCGCAACTACACGTCGCCCAAGGGGCAGCGCACGATCCTCGTGACGGCAACGGCACTCGACGGCAGCAACGCCTGCACCGCGTCGCTCTCGTACAAGGCCTGAGGTAGCACGGCTTGAGGTAACACGGCCTGAGGCAACACGGCCTGAGGTAACACGGCCTGCTCCGCATCGGCCGCGCCGACGGCACTCCCCTACGCTGCCGACCATGCGCGCAGCGGTGATGCAGAACTGGCAGATGCGGGTCGACGACCTGCCCGACCCCACCCCCGGCCCCGGCCAGGTGCTCACCAAGGTGCTCGCCTGCGGCATCTGCGGGAGCGACCTGCACATGCTGCAGCACGGCGCTGAGCTTCGTGAGCGGATGAAGGAGATCAACGGCGACGCCCCTCCGGACCCCATGGCGCCCAAGAGCTTCGAGCCCGAGCACCCCACCGTGATGGGCCACGAGTTCTGCTGCGAAGTGGTCGAACTCGGCGCCGGCGTGCAGAACCTGAAGGTGGGCGACGTGGTGGTGAGCATGCCGGTGGCATTCGATGCCTCAGGGCTGCACGCCGTCGGCTACTCGAACCAGTACAACGGCGGCTACGCCGAACTGATGGTGCTGAACGAGATGCTCGGCATGAAGGTGCCCAACGGGCTGCCCGCACATCTGGCCGCACTCACCGAGCCCCTCGCCGTCGGCATCCATGCCGTCAACAAGAGCCGCATTGCCAAGGGCGATGCGGCCATCGTCATCGGCGCCGGCCCGGTGGGCCTGGCCTGTGTGGCGGAGTTGCGCATGCAGGGCATCGGCCCCATCGTGGTGGCCGACTTCTCAGCGAAGCGCCGCGAACTCGCTGCGCTGCTCGGTGCCGACGAAGTGGTGGACCCGCGCATCGAGACCGCCGTCGACGCGTGGAAGCGAATCGACGGTTCCAAGCCGCTCGTCATCTTCGACGCCGTCGGCGTGCCCGGCATGATCCACGAAACGATGAGGGTGGCGCCGCGAGGCGCGCGCATTTTGATCGTCGGCGTGTGCATGCAGCAGGACACCATCTTCCCGATGCTGGGCATCGGGAAGGAACTCTCGTTGCAGTTCGTGCTGGGCTACGAGCCGCACGAGTTCGCCAACTCGCTCACCGCCATCGCCGAAGGCAAGGTCGACCTGTCGCCGTGGCTCACCGGCACCGTGCCGGTGGATGGTGTGCCGCAGGCGTTTGCCGACCTCGCCAACCCCGAAGCGCACGCCAAGATCCTCGTCGTTCCCGGCTCCTGACCCACCCCCGTAGGCTCAGGCACCATGAGCGACACGTTCCCGCGTCAGCACGCCCGCACGCAACGACTCACACTCGGCGAGCCTCGCAACCTGGTGGTGTCACCCGACGGATCGCGGGTGGTGTTCGCTCGCAGCCGAGCTGGCGACGACCCGGTGAACTGCCTGTGGGTCCTCGACCCCGCTACTGGCGAGGAACGACTGGTGGCCGACCCGCTCGTATTGCTCGGGGCAAACGACGACGACGACCTTCCGGCAGAGGAACGAGCGCGGCGCGAACGAATGCGCGAAGGCGCATCGGGCGTCACGTCGTTCGCTACCGATCGCAGCGCGTCGGTGGTGGCGTTGGCTCTCTCGGGACGACTGTTCGTGGGCGGTCTTCTCAGCGGCCAGGTGCGTGAGCTGGCGGTGGACGGCCCCGTGTTCGACCCCCGGCCAGACCCGGTGGCCACTCGTGTGGCCTACGTGAGTGGCGCCTCATTGCGCATCGCCGAACTCGACGGCAGCAGCTGGGAGTTGGCCGGTGAAAGCGGTATCCCCGACATCACGTGGGGTAGCGCCGACTTCGTGGCAGCCGAGGAGATGGGACGCCAACGCGGCTATTGGTGGAGCCCCGACGGCGCCGCCATTGCCGCATGCCGCGTCGATGTGGGCGGCGTGCCGAAGTGGCACATTGCCGACCCGGCCCACCCGGACCGGACCCCGCAGGAGATTCGCTATCCCGCCGCCGGAACGAACAACCCCGATGTCACGCTGCACGTGCTGGCACTGAACGGCGGTGGCACCGAAGTGGTGTGGGACCGCCAGACGTATCCCTATCTCGCGCAGGTGTTGTGGCAGCGGCCCGACCGTCTGCTGCTGATGGTGCAGTCACGCGACCAACAGTCCCTGATGTTGCTGGCGGCCAACCCGCGCAGCGGCGTCACCGAGGCGCTGTTCGCCGATGGCGATCCGGCATGGCTCGAGTTGGTATCCGGTACCCCGGCGTTGCTGGGCGACGGAACGGTGGTGCTGTGCGCCGATCGCGACGGCTGCCGACGCCTGATGGTCGATGGCACCCCCGTCACTCCCATCGACCTCCAGGTCCGCTCCGTGATCGCCGCGCAGGACGACGAGGTGTGGTTCGCTGCGAACTGGTTGGAAGAGCCGACCGAGCTGCACGTGTGGAAATGGACCAGCGACGGTGAGGTGCGTGCCATCACCACCGACGCAGGGGTACACACGGCATCGGTGGGTGGTTCCACGGTCGTGGTGCGCAGCGCCACCCTCGACCAGCCGGGTGCTGTCACCGCAGTAGTGAATGGCCCTGCGATCCAGTCGTTCGCTCAGATCCCACTGATCCATGCGAACCCCACCATTCATCGCTTCGGCCCAAGCCGGCTGGCGTCGGCTGTGCTGCTGCCACACGATCACGACGGATCACCATTGCCGGTGTTGCTGGATCCCTACGGTGGGCCGCATGCCCAGCGGGTGCTGAAGGCGCACAACAGCCACCTCGTCTCGCAGTGGTTCGCCGATCAGGGTTACGCCGTCATCGTCACCGACGGACGCGGCACCCCGGGGCGCGGCACCGACTGGGAGCGTGCGGTGCTGCACGACCTGGCCACGCCCGTGCTCGACGACCAGATCGCCGCACTCGACGCTGCATCGTTGGAGTACCCGCTCGACCTCACCCGCGTCGCCGTTCGCGGGTGGAGCTTCGGCGGCTATCTCGCTGCACTCGCCGTGCTGCGCCGGCCCGACATCTTCCACGCCGCCATCGCCGGTGCCCCGGTCACCGAGTGGCGCCTGTACGACACGCACTACACCGAGCGCTATCTCGGTGACCCCGGCGAGGATGCCGGCCCGTACGACGCCACCAGCCTGCTACCGCTCGCCGATCAGCTGCGGCGACCGTTGCTGTTGGTGCACGGTCTGGCCGACGACAACGTGGTGGCGGCCCACACGCTGCAGCTATCCAGCGCCCTGCTGGCGGCGGGCAAACCTCACGAGGTGCTACCCCTCGTGGGCGTCACCCACATGACGCCGCAGGAACAGGTGGCCGAGAATCTGCTGTTGCACCAGCTGGAGTTCCTGCGCCGTTCACTGGCGTCTCCCACTCCACTAGGTTGAGTTCACCATGCATCAGCGACTGCTCGATCTCTACAGCCATGTGTCGGTGCACGCCACCGCCGACCTCGAACACGAGGCTGCCATCGAGCTCCTCCTCTTGGTGATGACGAGCGATCGACACATCAGCCAGGAGGAAATCGACGAGATCCGCAAGATCAGCGACGACTCGGGTTGGGAAACCGACACCTTCTCGTTCGATCAGTATCTCGGCGAGGCCATGGCCAAGGTTCGTGCCGCGAAGGCCGATGGCGCGGTCGACGCGCTGCTCGACGACATCGACGAACGAGTCAGCAACCACCTGCTTCGCGCCGCGCTCTTCAGCGCCGCACGCGACGTAGCTGGTGCCGATCACGAACTCGTGGCAGAAGAGACGTCGCTACTCGGGCAGATCGCCGCCCGTTTCGGCTGACGCGGACCCCGTCAGGGACGGCGGCCGATGACCACCCGGTCGTGGCCGGCCAGGTCGGGTTGCACCTGCACATCCACCAGACCCGCATCCTCGAGCAGCGCGGCAACCGCGACGCCCTGACCCGTGCCGATCTCCAGCACCAGCCAGCCGCCGGGCTGCAGCCACACGGGAGCACCGTGCGCGATCACCCGCAACGCGGAAAGGCCGTCGGCACCCGAGTACAGCGCCATGCCGGGTTCCCAGTCGTGCACCGATGGGTCCACTGCTGGGTCGCCATCGGCGATGTAGGGCGGGTTGGCGGCAATCACGCCGAACGTGCCGGCGAGGTCGGGAGGAAGCGCGTCGTACCACGACCCCTGGGCGAACCTGGCGCCAGCACCGTTGATGCCGATACCGGCGTTGTTCGCCCGGGCCACATCCAGCGCATCGATCGAGGCATCGGTGAGCCACACCTCGGCGCTGCCTCGAGGCAACTCATGCAGCAGTGACAGGCCGATGGCCCCGCTGCCCGTTCCGAGATCAGCGCACCGCACCGGACGAGGTTGCTGACGAGCCGCATCGATCGCTACCCCCGCAACCCACTCGGTCTCCGGACGCGGGATCAAGACACGAGCGTCCACCAGCAGATCCAGATGACGGAACGACCAATGCCCCAGCACGTACTGCAACGGCTCGCCCTTGCGCAGCCGGGCCAGCATGGCATCGAGGTGCGCGACGCTCCGCTCGGTGACGGGATGTTCGAGTACATCGTCGAACTCCTCACCCCACGCGCTCGACGCCTCTTCGCACAGCCAGCGGGCATGCACCCGGCCGTGTAGCCGGGCGGTGTCGTCCCACATCTCGCGCCACGAGATCGTGTCGCTCATTGCTGCCCCGCAAGCTGCTTGGCGCGCTCGTCCGCTGCCAGTGCCTCCACCGCCTCGTCGAGGTCGCCCGACAGCACATCCTGCAACCGGTAGATGGTGAAGCCGATGCGGTGATCGGTGAGGCGGTTCTCCTTGAAGTTGTAGGTGCGGATCTTTTCGCCGCGCCCACCGCCACCCACCTGCGAGCGGCGCTCGGCCGACATGGCTGCGTTCTGCTCGTCCTGTGCCGCCTGCAGCAGTCGGGCCCGCAGCACGGTCATGGCCCGTGCTCGGTTCTGCAACTGGCTGCGCTCGTCCTGCATGGTGACCACGATGCCCGTTGGCTTGTGGGTGATGCGCACCGCCGAGTCGGTGGTGTTCACGTGCTGGCCGCCTGCGCCACTGGCGCGATACACATCCACCTCGAGGTCCTTGTCGTCGATGTCGACCTCCACCTCCTCCGCCTCGGGCAACACCAGCACCGTGGCCGACGACGTGTGAATGCGACCCTGGCTCTCGGTGACGGGCACCCGCTGCACACGATGGGTGCCGCCCTCGAACTTCATGTGGCTCCACACGGTGTCGCCGCGCACCACCATCACCACGAGGTTGATGCCACCGAGGTCGCTGCGGTCCTCCGACAGCACCTCCACCTGCCAGCCCTTCGACGAGGCGTAGGCGCGGTACATGTCGTAGAGGTCGCCAGCGAACAGGTTGGCCTCCTCACCGCCCTCGGCGCCGCGGATCTCCATGATGACGGCTCGGCCGTCGTTGGGGTCCTTGGGCAGCATGAGCAGGCGAAGTTCTTCCGTCATGGCGGATAGGTCGGCTTCGGCCGACGACAGTTCGTCGCGCAGCAGTTCACGCTCGTCCTCGCTGGCCATGCCCAGCAGTTCCCGCGCTGCTTCGGCGTCGGCCGTCCGCACGCGATAACGGCGCACGCAGTCCACCACCGGCGTGAGGTCCTTGTACCGCCGGGTCACTTCTCGCAGGCGTGCCTGATCGTTGCCGATCTCAGGGTCGGAGAGGCTCGCCTCCAACGAGACGAACTCATCCTCCACGGCCTGCAAGCGATCGAACACCGTTGGGCAGGTTACGGGGTCAGTCGACCGGAACGATGGTGATCGGCGGGTGCACTGCACCAGCGAGCAGTTCCTGCACCGGCAGGGCGTCGCGACGTGGCATGACGAGCAGGCATGGCGTGGCGCCCGTTGCGGCGCGCGCATCCACTGCGTAGGGCACCGCATCGAGGTCGACACCCGTGGTGCACACCACCGTGGTGCGGACCCCGCCGATCTCGGCCACGCCCACGCAAGGCACCGCGTCCTTCAGGTTCGGGCGCGGCACGGGCGGCGCAGCCAGATGGAACTCGGTGGCGCCGATGAGGGCGGGGTCGTCGGCCAACCGCGATCGCAGCAGGCGCTCCTGGGTGAGCCGCGACAGTGGGTGACCCGACGGCCCGTGCAGGCGGTGATAGGAGACGGAGTGCACCACTTCCGCGAGCGCCGGGGCTGACGGACGATCGCCGTGCAACGCAAGGAAGGCCTCGCGGTCGTGTGCGCCGACGCCCACTTCCAGACGGGTGACATGGTTGTAGGGGTCGTCGACCACGCGACAGACCTCCAGACCCGCCACCTCGCCGAACAACACGCCGAACTCTTCGCGAGGTACGGCGCCAGCCGCCTCGATGACCGCAGCGAACTCCCGATGGGCCTCTGGCACGGGCGGTGACACCGGTAGAGCCTCGGCCACCGCCGGCAGCAGCACACGGCCCTCGGCATGCCACACCGAGATGGGCACGGTGAACCCTTCGGCGCGGCGGGCCAGCAGCCCGGTGGCTGCCTCGGCGATCACGTGCACGCGGGCGGCGCCACGGCGTAGACCCCAGGCCACCGCACCACCAAGTCCTCGCTCGGGCCGTTCGTCCAGCAACACCCAGGCAGCATCGTCGAGCATCAGCGCAGCACCGCCGGTGAACTCGCCTGGGGCGAAGGTGGGCTCGCCGCCCACGTGATCGCGCACCAGCGCGGCGAGCTTGATGGCGTTCAGCCGCGCCAGACGGGAGGGGTCGTTCATCCCGGCCACGTTACGGCCCATGCGCTCGCCTACGACGTGAACCAGCCCAACACGTCGACCACTAGGTCCACCGTGCCGACAGCGTTCCGCAGGGTCACCTTGCCACCCGCCCCGACGCGCACCAGAGCAAGCACTGCAGCATGCCCGTCCTTGCGCACGCTCAAGTTGGTGACGGCCGGCCGTGTGCCTGCGTAGGGAAAGGCAACGATCGAGGTGTCTGCCGTAGGTGTATGCGCAGAGAGGTTCAACAACACGGCACTCACTTTCGTGGTCGGCACTCCATGCGCCCCGAGCACACTCACCGTCCGCGCCGCGCCGGGACCCAACGGCGCCACCGCGTCGGCGGTGGTGTCGAGCACCCGCCCCGCCGGCACCGGGGTGAACC
This sequence comes from Acidimicrobiaceae bacterium, assembly GCA_947463235.1. GTDB lineage: Bacteria > Actinomycetota > Acidimicrobiia > Acidimicrobiales > Ilumatobacteraceae > UBA668. The sequence goes on along the minus strand of CANHST010000014.1, from coordinate 17,837 downwards.
GCCCCGGCGCGCCACTCGAGAAATGACCCACAACGTCGATGGACACATGGGCGTTACCGGTGGCGTTGCGTACCTGCACGAATCCATCTGCCCCCACCTTCACGATGGCGAGGTTGGTAGCAGCGGCGCCGGCCGGGAACGACAGCGTGGGCACCGGTGGCTGGGGCTTGCCCGAGGTCCACACCGTGAGATTGCCCGCGATGGTGGGCGCCGCCGCCGTCACGCTCAGCACCACGGAGTCGGCCGATGCTGGCACTGCGCCAACGCCGCGGGCACGCACGCGCACCGAGGCCCCCGCAGCCAGCGCACCAAGGTGGCCACCCGTGCCCTTGCGCGTGTCCATCAACCGGAACGGCTGCAAGGTGGCCAGGCGCGGGCCGGTGCTGCTGCGGAAGTAGCCCACCACATCAACCGTGCAGTGGGCGTTGCCGAGGTCGTTCATCACCTGCACCCGACCGCCGCGGCCTGGGTTCACCGTCACGAGCGCCGACGCCGCGGCGCCCTTCGGTACGGCAACGTTGGCCACCTCGGGACGGGCAGCTCCCAGCGGCCACACGGTGAGGTGGCTGACGTCGCTGCCGCCCAACGCCGTCACGTTCAGGGTGACCGAGGTGACCCCGGTGGCGGGCACACCGCCCACTCCGGTCACGCGACACTCACCCGTCGCTCCCGGCCCCAGCGGCAACCGACGTGGGGCCGTTCGGGTGTCGTAGAGACGCACGGGGGCGACCGCCACCCAGTCGCCAGCAGCGCGGGCCGGTACCGCGCCGGTGGGCACCCCCACACCGGGGGCCTGGTCGAACAGGCCGAGTTTCGGGAACGAACCGCCGAGCACCGTGGAGGCACCTCCACCCATCCACCCATCCAGCACGGTGGCGTACAGCGAACGGAAATCCACGTGGAAATCCATCCGGTCCCAGCGGTGCAACCCGGCAAGGCTGGGCTGCTGGCCGTACAGCCCGCCCTTCACCCCCCGCCCGATGACGAAGTGATGGTTCACCGTGCCATGGTCGGTGCCCAACGAGTCGTTCGACCAACTGGTGCGGCCGAACTCGCTGTACGTCATGATCGTCACTCTCGACCGAAAGCGATCATCGAGCGTGGTGAAGAACGCTCGCACGCCACTGTCGAGATCGGTCATCAGATCGGCGAGACCGGTGGGTTGGTTGGCGTGCGTGTCGAACCCGTCGAACCCCACGTCGAGCACGCGTAGGCCGAGGTTCGCATTGATCAGCCGGGCGGCGATCATCATCTTCTTCTGTAGTTCACCCTCGGGCAGCGGCCGGTCGAATGCGGGCGACACCTTCTGGCTCACGTCGATGACGTCGCGCACGGTGCTGGCCACCCGGTCGTGCCAGGTGCCGCTCACCCCCGGCGCACCGGCGAACGAACGCAGCGCCGTCTGCATCCAGCGATCGTGCTGGTCGGTGCTGCCACCGAAGCCGACGCCCCACTCGGGCACGGCGATACCGCGCCGAGCCGCACCGACCAGGTGGAGCGGCAAGCCTTGGCCCACTGTGACGGCGCGGAGCAGGTCGTCGCTCGCCAGCCCATCCATCCACCGCCCGATCCACCCGGTGGTGGGCGATTCCACGCCCACTTTGCCGTGCATCCAGGTGGCCATCGAACTGAAGTGGCTGAGGTCGGGGTTCGGGTAGCCCACGCCCTGCACGACGGCCACATCGCCCTGGTCGTAGAGCGACTTCAAGAACGTGAGCTTCGGGTGCAAACCCACCGCACCATTCAGGTGCAGCGCCTGCGAGGGGGCGATGGCCAAGCTGCCGTGCTGCGCGTAGTAATCCGGATTCGTGTACGGCACCACCACGTTCAGTCCGTCACTGCCACCAAACATGCCGATGAGCACCAAGATGCCGTCGGTCGGGCCGATGGGCGCCGCCCAACCGTCGCCCATGCCGGCGAATGATCCGGTCAAGGCCCCGGCCCCCACGCCCATACCGAGCAGTTGCAGGAACCGTCGGCGGCCCATGCGCATGGGGTCGCGATCGGGCACGGTGAGCAGTCGAAGCGCATCGGAGGTGGAGATGTCGGGGTCGAGCACGGTACGTCCTTCAGGCCAGGTGCATCTCGGGTGTCATCATCGCCATGGTCAGCAGATTCGTGCTCTCCCACCAGCCGATCCACGGCTCGTTGGTGCGCTGCACGGCGATGTAGCCCAGCAATGCCTGACGCGTGGCGGTGGTAAAGGTCAGCCCGAACATTGACTCCAGGGCCGCCACGGCCTCCGCAGGCGTGTGGTTCTTGGCGATGGCGTTGGCGTCGTTGTGTCGCAACTTCCAGGTGATGTCGCGAGCGAACTCTGCCCGGCCGCCGAACAGGCTGCTGTTGGTCCAGTAGGCGTTGGTCTTCCAGCCAGCCACGTTCGGTGGAGCGAACGGCACCTGCCCCATGCCCTCCACGTACCACTGCGGGTTCAAGTCGGCGCCCCGCAACCCGGTGTGGTGCTGCAACGCCACCACGAACTCCACCGGCGACCGCACCAAACCCTGACGGGTGGCCGACGTGTAGAACTCGTCGTGCATCAGCATCGCCGTCACCCACGGGAGCATCTCCATGTCGTGATCGAAGAGCACCTGCGCCAGTTCGTTCACCAGCGACACCGATGGGTTCTGACAACCGAAGTGCTCCCACAGTTTCCGGGTGAGGAACCTGCAAGCGACGAGCTTGGTGGTGGTGTTCTCGAGCAGCAGGTGGTCGATGATGCCGGGACCATCCCAGTTGCGGGTGACACCCATGAACGTCGTCGGGCCGATGTCGTGGTTGGCAGCCACGAACACGTACTCCTCGGTCACTTCGTCGATGGTGTGGCCGGTCCAGGCCCTCGCCGCCGCCGTCACGTCGGCCTCGGTGTAGTTGCCCACGCCCAGGGTGAAGAGCTCCATCAACTCCCGTGCGAAGTTCTGATTGGGCGATGAGGCCACGTTCTGCACGTTGTCGAGGTAGTACAGCATCGCCGGCTGCACGGCCATCACCTGGGTAAGAGCACGAAAGTTCCCCAACCCCTGCGACCGGAACAGTTGGTTCTGGGCCATCATCGCCGGGGCCCGGTTCACCTTGTCCCAACTCGAGCAGAAGTGGCCGTGCCAGAAGAACGCCATGCGCTCCTGCATGGGCCGGGCGACATCGGTCATACGGTCGAGCCACCATTGGACGGCGAACGCCCACTGGTCGTAGCGCTGGCCGGAGATGTCGTGATCGATGAAGGCGGGCAGCACCACCGGGTCAGCCGGCACGGCGAGCACATCGGCGACCGCTTCGGCGCGTGTGGCGCTGGCCAACGCCGTCATGCGGTCGGCCTTCGCCACGTACTCGGTGCGGCGCAGCAAATGCGCCAGCTCCACCAGATCCATGGACGTTCATCGGTACCGAGTGGGCGGCGCTGGAGTCAACGGACTTGCAAGAAGTGGGGTCCCAACGAGAACCGCCCGGTCCGTGAGGACCGGGCAGTTGACGAATTGCGGTTCGGCGCCGAAGCGCCGGCGATCACTTGGACTTGCGCTCGCCGTAGCGCTTGTTGAAGCGCTCGACGCGGCCACCGGTGTCGACCAGCTTCTGCTTGCCGGTGAAGAACGGGTGGCACTCGTTGCAGAGTTCCACGGGAAGGTCGCCACCGCGGGTGGAACCCGTGGTGAAGGTGTTGCCGCAGCTGCAACGCACCGTCATGTCGGTGTAGTTGGGGTGGGTCTGAGTCTTCATGGCAATCTCCGAAACAAGTAGACGGGGCAGTGTATCGGCCCGATTCGCACTCGGCACCCGCCCCGGTTTCTGGGCGGAATCCTTCCCAAAGTGGCTTCTCGGTGGGTTGGTTCCCGGTTTCCGGGAACCAACACGCCGAGAAAAGGCCCTCGGGGCCTGATCAGGTGCTGGGCTGCTTGGCCAGTTCGTTGAGGAAGTCGGCGTTTGTGGCGAACGACGACAGACGATCCACCAGCAACTCGATGCCAGCAGCGCTGTTGCCGTCGGCAGCGAGACCGCTGAGCACGCGACGCAGCTTCCACACCTGCTGCAGTTGCTTACGGTCGTACAGCAACTCCTCATGACGGGTGCTGCTGGCGTCTACGTCGATGGCGGGGAAGATCCGGCGCTCGGCGAGGCGGCGATCGAGCTTGAGCTCCATGTTGCCAGTGCCCTTGAACTCTTCGAAGATCGCGTCGTCCATACGGCTGTTGGTGTCGACCAACGCCGTGGCGAGGATGGTGAGTGAGCCACCTTCTTCGGTGTTGCGGGCTGCACCGAAGAATCGCTTGGGCGGGTACAGGGCGCCAGCGTCGATGCCACCCGACAGGATGCGACCGCTGGGGGGCGCCGCCAGGTTGTAGGCACGGCTGAGTCGGGTGATGCCGTCGACGATCATCACGACGTCCTTGCCCATCTCCACCAGCCGCTTGGCCTTCTCGATGACCATCTCGGCCACCTGCACGTGCTCTTCGCTCGGACGGTCGAACGTGGAGGCCACCACTTCGCCCTTCACGCTGCGACGCATGTCGGTGACCTCTTCGGGACGCTCGTCGAGCAACAGCACCATCATCACCACTTCGGGATGGTTCTGCTCGATGCACGTGGCGATCGTCTTCATGATCGTCGTCTTGCCGGCCTTGGGCGGCGACACGATGATGCCGCGCTGGCCCTTGCCGATGGGCGACAGCAGATCGATGATGCGCGACGCCATGTCGTGACGGCTGTACTCCAAGCGCAGACGGCTGTCGGGGAACAACGCCGTGAGGTCTTCGAACTTCTTGCGGTCGCGTGCGGCCTCCGGGTCGCCCCCGTTCACCGAGTGGATCTCCAGCAGCGCCGGGTTCTTCTCGTTGCGGCCCGCAGGCCGGCTGAGGCCGGTGATGTGATCGCCCTTGCGCAGGCCGAACTGACGGGTGAGACGCACCGGCACATAGGCATCGTCACGGCTGGAGAGATAGCCGTTGATGCGCAGGAAGCCGTAGCCCTCTTCGCGTAGGTCGAGATAGCCGCTCACCTCCACCGGATCGTGCGACACCAGGTCGTTGCCACGCTGCTCGCGAGCGGGTTCGTCGCGGATCTCCGGTCGCGGTGCCGGTGCTTCGTTGCCAGGCTGCGCCGGCTGGCCGGGCTGGCCGGGCTGGCCTTCGCCGCCACGGTTCTTGTTCCGCCGACGACGGCGCCGACGGGCATTGCGGCTCTCGCCTTCACCCTCCCCCGGCTGCTGGTCGTCGTCGTCATCGTCGTCGTCGTCATCGTCATCGGACTCAGCCGCCGGCTTCGACACAGGCGCAGGCCTTGCTGGCGCCGGCTTCGCGGCCGCCTTCGGTGCAGCGGCCGACAGTTCGAGTTCGCCCTTGCGGAGCAATTCGATCTCCCACAGGGCGAGCGGCTCGCCGTCGGGACCGAGTACCACTTCAGGCTCAGCGGCAGGCGCCGGAGCAGCCTCGGCAACGGGGGCCGGCTCCTCGGCCGGGGCAGGCGGTGCGGCCGACGGTGCGGCCGAACCGGCGCCGGTGGTCTCGAGGATCTTGTCGATCAGCGTCGCTTTCGAGGCGCGGGCCGTCGTCTTGATGCCCAGCGCCTGGGCGATCGCCAGCAACTGGTCCTTGTCCTTGCCGTCGAGCATCGACTGCTCCAGCGCTTCTGCGGCCACCGGCCACCTGCTTTCATGGGTGAGAACGAGACACCCGTGCAGCCCGACGGGTGACTGCGCCGCCGTCCCCACCGCACGGGCAGAGGGATCGCCCACCGCCGTCGGCCCTGGGCCGGATGCAAGTGAGCAGTTCGGGAAACCCGAACAGGCCGAACTGTAGCGACCCGTACCCCCTCCAGCAACGCATGCCGGGTGCCACCGACGTGGGTCAGTGGGCGAAGGTGGAGCTGACGAAGGCCTGGACGGCGGCCAGGTCGTTGGGCAGTCGGGTGACGTGCTCGGGCAGGTCGAACAGATCGGCCAGGTGCGCTGGCAGCGGCGGACGCACACCCGTGGCACGTTCCACCGCATCGGGGAACTTGGCCGGGTGGGCCGTGGCCAGCGTGACCGTGGTGCCCTGCAGCGCTCCCGCAGCCCTCAACTTCGCCACCGAACCGACGCCCACCGCGGTGTGCGGGTCCAGCAGCATGCCCGCTTCGCGGTAGGTGCGCCCGATGACATCGAGTGTCTCTGCGTCGTCGCACCGTTCGGCCATGAACTGCCCGTCGAGGAACTCGGCACGCTGGTCGGACTCGATGGAGAGTTTCCCGGTGGCACGGAACGCTGTCAGTTGCTCGGCAGTGGCTCCGCCGTCGCGGCCGTTCATCTCGAAGAGGAGGCGCTCGAAGTTCGATGACACCTGGATGTCCATGCTGGGACTCAGCGAGGGCACCACCGGCGAAGCGCTCATGTCGTTCGCATTGAAGAAGCGGGTGAGGATGTCGTTGGCGTTCGAGGCCACGATGAGCTGGTTGATGTCGGCGCCCATGCGCTTCGCGATCCAGCCGGCGAACACGTTGCCGAAGTTGCCGCTGGGCACGCACACGTTGATGGGACCCGCCAAGAGATCGCAGGCGTTGACGTAGTAGACGATCTGCGCCATCACGCGCGCCCAGTTGATGCTGTTGACCGCCGACAGACCCATGCGCTCCCGGAACGGGGCGTCGTTGAACATGGCTTTCACCATGTCTTGGCAGTCGTCGAAGGTGCCGTCCACGGCAACGACGCGCACGTTCGACGAATCCACGGTGGTCATCTGCTTGCGCTGCACGTCGCTGGTGCGGCCGTGCGGGTACAGGATGACGATGTCGACGTTGGCGCAGGCCTTCACCCCGTCGATGGCTGCCGAACCAGTGTCGCCACTGGTGGCACCGACGATGGTGACGCGTTGCCCACGAGCACGCAGCACCTCGTCGAACATGCGACCCACCAACTGCAGCGCCACGTCCTTGAACGCCAGGGTGGGGCCATGGAACAGTTCTTCGATGAAGTGGTGGTCGTGCAACTGCACCAACGGCACCACCGACGGGTGAGCGAACGTTGCGTACGCCTCGTCGCACAGACGTTGCACGGTGGCAGAGGGCAACTCGTCGCCGACGAACAACTGGATGATCTGCGCGGCACGTTGCGCATAGGTGGCTCCCGGTGCCCGCGGCGGCAGCGACGGCCATTCGGCCGGCACATACAGGCCGCCATCGGTGGCCAAACCAGCCAGCAAAGCATCGGTGAAGCCCAATTCGGGCGCGCTTCCTCGGGTGGACACGTACCGCACGATCAACCGCCGATCACTCGAAGGAGACTGCCCACGTTGCGCACCTCGGGCAGGCTACGAAGCTCGCGCACCGTGGCCTGCATGGCAGCTTCGCGGGCGGTGTGGGTGATGAACACCAGGCGTGCATCCGGGTTGATGCCTTCCTGCTCGGCTGCTCGGATGCTCACGTCGTGCCGGGCGAACACCCCGGTGACGGCGTGCAACACGCCAGGCCGATCGGCCACCTCCATCGACAGCAGGTACTCGGCCGAGGTCTCGTCGATCGGACGGATCTTGGCCCGGGTGAAGGTACCGAGCGAACCATGGGTGCCGTTGGTGAGATTGAGCGATGCGTCGATGACATCGCCAAGCACCGCGCTGGCGGTGGGCGAACCACCGGCACCGCGGCCGTAGAACATCAGCGAGCCCACGGCCCTGCCTTCGACGAACACGGCGTTGTAGCTCTCGCGCACACTGGCGAGTGGGTGCGTCGTGGGGACCAACGTGGGGTGCACGCGCACGGCCACCTCACCGCTGGAGGCGTCGGCTTCGGCAATACCCAGCAGCTTCACGACGTAGCCGAGACGGGTGGCCATCGCGATGTCATGCGACGACACGCGGCTGATGCCCTCGTGATACACGTCGCCGGCAACCACCTTCGACCCGAACGCGATGGTGGCGATGATGGCAGCCTTGGCCCCGGCATCGAAACCCTCCACGTCGGCAGTTGGGTCGCGCTCGGCAAAGCCCAGCGCCTGTGCCTCGGCGAGCGCCACCGCGTAATCGGTGCCTTCCTCGGTCATCTTGGTGAGGATGAAGTTGGTGGTGCCGTTGATGATGCCCATCACACGGGAAATCGGCTCACCGCGAAGGCTCTCGCGCAGTGCCCGGATCACGGGAATGCCACCAGCCACTGCCGCCTCGAACAACAGGTCCACGCCAGCCTCGTCGGCGGTTGCATAGAGCTCGGCGCCGACGTTCGCCAGCAGTTCCTTGTTGGCCGTGACGACGGGCTTGCCGTTCCGCAGCGCCGTGGTGATCAGCTCGCGAGCAGGCTCGATGCCACCGATCACCTCCACCACGACATCGATCGTGGGGTCGGCAACCACCTCGTGCGCATCGCGCGTGAGCACCCCGTCGGGAAGCGCCACCTCACGCGGGGCGCTGAGGTTCCGCACCGCCACGCGAGCCACCTCCAGGCGCACCCCTGTGCGCGCCTCGATGGCATCGGCTTGTGCGCCGATGAGTTCGATCAGTGCGGCCCCAACGTTGCCGCACCCCAGTACACCAAGCCTGATCTGCCGTGTCACGGATTGCAGGCTACGAGTTCAGCGGGCCACCCGGGAAACACTTTGGTGAACGGGCGGTGTCAGCGACCGCGACGTTGCGCGGTCTGCACTCCGGCGACGATGGCATCGAAGTGCTGCCGGGAGAGCACATCGCCTTCGCGTCGCACCTTGTTCGGCACCACGTCGAGCAGCCGTTCCACCTTGGCGAAACTCTCGCGCCCCTCGCGGTCCCACTTGCCGGTGCCGACAGAAACCTGCAACTCGTTGTGCTTCACCTTGGAGGTGAGGGGAACACCCAGCAGATGGTCGCCACGCCGGCCGATGATGGCCACCGGGCGGTCCTTGCCCTGACTGGGATCTTCCTCGTAGGGCACCCAGGCCCACACCACCTCGCCGGGGTCGGGATCGCCATCGAGGCACGGCGAGTACTCGAAGTGCAGGTTCTTGTCGTGCACATCGGAGGTGGCAGCGCCGCCCTTCGGCGGCGCTGTGGGCCGGCCCTTCGAGGTGGGCGGTTTCTTGCTCGATCGGAGTAACTGCTTGAGGATCTCGATGATCGAGTCGGTCAGAGAACGTCGCATCGAACCAGATCCTCGAAGGTCTCGCGCCGTACCACCAGACGATGGTTGCCCTCGTGGGCAAACACCACGGGAGGGCGCGTCAGTTTGTTGTAGTTGCTCGCCATGCTGAGGCCATAGGCACCCGTGACTGGCGTAGCCAACAGGTCGCCCACTCGCACGTTCGCGGGCAGTGCCGCCTCGCGGATGAGCACATCGCCGCTCTCACAGTGCTTGCCCACGAGGCGAGCGTGCTGCGTGCGCGGCGCTGCGACCGCTCGCGGGAGGAACGCTTCGTAGCCACTGCCGTACAGCACCGGGCGCGGGTTGTCGCTCATGCCGCCGTCGACGGACACGTAGGTGCGGATACCGGGAATGTGTTTCACGGTGCCGACCTCATAGACCGTGATCGCCGCCTGAGCGACAATGCTGCGGCCGGGCTCCACGCACACATGGCTTCGCACGCCCAACGCCTGGCACGCATCCAGCAACACATTCCCCCACTGGGTGATGGACGGCGCTTCCTCGCCCTCCACATACGCCACGCCGAGACCGCCGCCGAGCACCAACTCGGGCAGGTCGAGCGGGATGGCGAACGCCGCCATCACTTCCGCAGCTTTGGCAAAGCTCGACGCCTCGAACACGTTGCTGCCGATGTGACAGTGCACACCATCGAGGCGCACGCTGCTGGATCGGCGCATGCGATCGATGGCGCGGTGTGCGTCGCCGTTGCCGAGGTTGAACCCGAACTTGCTGTCGTCCTGGCCCGTCGCGATGAACTCGTGTGTGTGGGCATGAACGCCGGGGGTGATGCGTGCCAACACCCGAGGTGCGGGCAAGCCTTCGGCGTGCAACGCGTCGAGTCGGTCGAGTTCGTCGAAGCTGTCGACCACGATGTGGCGAACGCCTGCCGTGATGGCCATGCGCAACTCGGCCAGGCTCTTGTTGTTGCCATGGAGTGCGAGGGCATCGGCAGGAACGCCAGCGTTCAGCACCGTGTACATCTCCCCGCCGCTGGCCACGTCGAGCAACATGCCCTCCTCGTGCGCCAGTCGGGCCATGGCCCCGCACAGGAACGCCTTGGTGGCGTAGTAGGCGCGATCGCGTCCGAACGTGGCGACCGCCTCCCGGCATCGAGCACGGAGATGACCCTCGTCGTAGACGAAAACCGGGGTGCCGTACTCCGCGGCCAGATCGGGCACCGAGCATCCGCCGATGGACAGCGACCCGTCGGGCAACACTGCGGCGCTGTCGGGCAGCAGCGACATGGAAACGGGATTCATCTCACATCCGTTCCGGGGCGTCGATGCCCAGCAGCGCAAGGCCCTGTTGCAACACGCGAGCGGTGAGATCGCACAGCGCGAGACGCGACTCGCGGGTTGCCTCGAAGCCGTCCTTCAACACCGGGCAGGCCTCGTAGAACGCGGTGAAGGTCTGCGCAAGTTCGAACAGATAGGTGCACAGCTTGTGCGGGCTGAACTTCTCCAGGGCGTCGTGCACCGCAGCATCGAACTGCAGCAACTGCAGCGCCAGCGCCCGTTCCTGCGGCTCACCGATGGCAGCCACCACGTCGCTCACGCTGGCGCGCTGCACCTCGGCGCGACGGAAGATGCTGCAGATGCGCGCATGGGCGTACTGCAGGTACGGGGCCGTGTTGCCCTCGAACGAGAGCATGCGGTCCCAGTCGAACACGTAGTCCTTGATGCGGTCGGTGCTGAGTTCGGCGTACTTCAGCGCGCCGAGGCCCAGTTGACGCCCGAGTAGCGCTGCATCGTCGGCCGACAGTTCGGGGCTGCGTTCGGCAACCAGCGCAACACCGCGCTCGATCGCACCATCCACCAGATCGAGGAGCATCTCGGGTTCGCCACTTCGACTCTTCAACATCTTGCGGTCCGCGCCCAACACGCTGCCGTTGTTCACGTGCACCGCACGAGCCGGTGGCACCAGCACCCCCAGCATCTCGGCGGCCTTGAACACCATCTGCAGGTGCTGGCTCTGCGGCGTACCGATGCAATACACCAGCAAGGTCGCATGCAGGCGCTCGACGCGATCGAGCACACAGGTGATGTCGCTGGTGGCGTAGTTGAACCCACCGGTGCGTGCTTGCACGATGAGCGGCAGAGGATCACCCTCGCGGTTGGTGAAGCCGGGCACCCACACCACTTTGGCGCCATCGCTCTCGTCGAGCAGCCCGGCGTGGTCCAGTCGATCCAGCATCGCCGGCATCATCGGTTGGTAGAAGCTCTCGCCCACGATGTCGTCGCGCCGAAGCAACACGCCGAGGCTGCCGTAGACCACATCGAAGTAATCCGCCGACTGATCGACGAGCTTCTGCCACAGCGCCATCGTGGGCCCGTCGGTGCGACTCTGGAGCAGCGTGACGCGAGCGCGGGCGCGCTCCTTGAACTCATCACTGGCATCGAACTTGGCGCGGGCCTGCTTGTAGAACGAGCCCGGATCAGCAAGGTCGAGGTTCAGTTCGGCGTCGGCGCCGCCGAGATCCACCACGTGCTCGATGAGCATCCCGAACGGGGTGCCCCAGTCGCCGATGTGGTTCTCGCGGATGACGGTGTGGCCAACGAACTCCAGCATTCGCACCAGCGCGTCGCCGATGAGCGTGGTGCGCAGGTGGCCGACGTGCATCTCCTTGGCGACGTTCGGAGCCGAGTAGTCGACCACGGCGATCTCCGCCAGACCGGCAGAACGAACGCCAAGGTGATCGTCGGACGACGCCTCCGCCAGCTGTGCGGCCAAGAACTCGGGCTTGAAGGTGAGGTTGATGAAGCCGGGGCCGGCTACTTCCACGTTGGTACAGACCGAGTCGAGCAGCCCGGTGGCCACCGCTGCCTCGGCCACTTCTCGAGGGTTGCGACCGAGTTGCTTGCCCAACGCCAGCGCACCGTTCGCCTGGGCGTCGGCGCGGTCGCTGGGCCGCACCACCGGGTCGATGGAGTCGGCGGGCAGTGCGGTTGCCTGAGCGAGGGCGTCGCGCAAGGTTCCGGCGATGGTGTGCAGCGGATCAGCCATGGTCGTCCGATCGTACCCGGCACCTCCTTCAGCCGCCGTACCGCTTTCGCTGGCCACGCCGCCGGGCGGACCGATGGCGTGGTGCTGCCCGACGCGATTCGTCGGTAAGGTGGACGAGTCGTTGCCACCCCCGGGTGGCGCACCCCCGCCCTCGTAGCTCAGGGGATAGAGCAACGGTTTCCGGAACCGTGTGTCGGAGGTTCGAATCCTTCCGGGGGCGCTCGATGGCTCGGAACTCCATGCCGTTCGCCCGACGTCGTACAGGCATGACGCAGCACCGCACCGTCCTGTTCGCAGTGGCCGCCACCATCACTCTTGTCGCGGTTGCGTGCGGCGACGACACTGTCATCAGCGGCGGCAGCAGCAGCAGCAGCACGATCGCACCCGACACGACTGCTCCCACCACCACCGCTCCGGAGCCCGTGGTGGTGCTGACCTACGCCACTGACGGTGGCTGTGTGGTGCTCGGCCCGAACTGCCCCACCTTCACCGTCTGGAGCGACGGCAAGGTGGAACTCCGTCGCACGCACGTGGAGGGCCCTGCTGAGATCTCCGGCACCATCTCGGCTGACCGAGTGGCCCAGTGGTTTCGCTCGGTGCAGGACCTTGATGTCGCCGCCCTGTCGAGCGAAGTGGGCCCCGGCACGTGCAACTCGTGTGTCGATGGCGCCGACATCACCGTCACCATCGAGTTGCCCGGCGGGCCCGTGGTGCTCGACAGCACGAAGCTGCAGTTCGACCCCACCCACCCCGTGTTCGCCGCATTGGGAGCGCTGATGTCCGAGGTGCAGTCGGTGGGCGAACTTCCCATTCGCACGGGCAACTGACCCTCCGTGTCAGGCTGTGCGGCAGATGAACGCCGCACGGATCCTGCAGTGGATGCCAGGGGTCGAACAGGCCCGCCGGTATCAGCGCTCGTTCCTCAGCCGCGACCTCGTTGCAGGACTGGTGCTCACCGGCCTTCTGGCGCCGGCGGGCATGGCCTACGCCGCGGCAGCCGGCCTCCCTCCCGTGAATGGCCTCTACGCCTCCATCATCCCCCTGTTCGTCTATGCGCTGTTCGGACCGTCGCGCATCATGGTGCTGGGACCCGACTCTGCCCTCACCCCGCTGATCGCTGCTGCGGTCCTTCCCACCGTGGTGCAGCATCCTGCCGATGCAGTGGCAACGGCGGCGATGCTGGCCATTCTCGCCGGCATCGTGTGCGTGGTGGCGGGCCTTGCACGGTTCGGATTTCTCGCCGAGTTGCTGTCCGCTCCTGTTCGCTACGGCTACCTGCACGGCATCGCGATCACCATCATCGTCAGCCAGGCCGCCCGCCTCTGCGGCTTCTCGGTTCCCGGCGAGTCGCTGTTCGGGCAACTGAGGGCCTTCGGCCGCGGGCTGCAAGACGGCAAGTTCAACGGCTGGGCTCTGTTCATCGGCCTGCTCTGCCTCGCCGTCATCCTGGTGCTGCGCGCGGTCTCGCGAAAGGTGCCGGGAACGTTGATCGCGGTAATCCTCGGTATCGCGATCTCGCTCGTGCTCAGCCTGGAGTCCAAGGGCGTGCCGGTGGTGGGAGACCTCCCCAGCGGTCTCCCGGTGCCGAAGTGGCCGCACCTCGACTGGCTCCACATTCGCGACCTCGTCGGCGCCGCGCTCGGCGTGGCGTTCGTGGCCTTCGCCGACACGAGTGTGCTCTCGCGCACCATGTCGATTCGGCGACGCGAGCCAGTGGACACGAATCACGAACTCGTGGCGCTCGGGTTGGCCAACATCGGCTCCGGTCTGTTCCAGGGCATCCCCATCAGTTCCAGCAGCTCGCGCACACCCGTCGCCGAGTCGGCAGGCGCGCGCACCCAATTCACCGGTGTGGTGGCAGGCGTGGCGATGATCGTGGTCGCCGTGGCCGCTCCGAGCGTGTTCCGCCACATGCCACAGGCCACCTTGGCGGCCATCGTGATGGCAGCGGCGTTCTCTCTGATCGACGTGCCCACCATGGCCAAGCTGTATCGGGTTCGGCGCAGCGAGTTCGCGCTCGCCGTCGCAGCCACCTTGGCTGTCGCCATCCTCGGGCCCGTCAGCGGTGCCGTGGCTGCGGTGGCGTTGTCGGTGCTGAACTTCCTTCGGCTGGCATGGAAGCCCTACACGGCCGAGTTGGTTCGTGTCGACGGGTTGAAGGGGTACCACGATCGGTCTCGCCATCCCGAAGGCCACCGAGTGCCCGGCCTGCTGCTCTACCGCTTCGATGCGCCACTGTTCTTCGCCAACGCACGCTTCTTCGCCGACGACCTGATGAACCGCATCGGCGATCGGGCCGAGACCGACCCGGTGCGATGCGTGATCATCACCGCCGAACCGATCACCGACGTGGATGCCACGGCCGCCGAAATGCTCCGCGACCTCCTCGCCGACCTCCGAGAACGCCACATCGAACTTCGATTCGCCGAACTGAAGGGCACCGTGCACGAGCGCGTGGATCGCTACGAAGTGTTCGCCGGGTACATGCCGGACCACACCGCACGCACCACGGGCGAGGCCGTGAAGGCCTACATCCGCTCGCACGAAGTGCACTGGGTTGACTGGGAAGACCGCACTCCCTGAGAGGTAGGGTCTTCGGCTGTGATCCGTCGCACGCTGCTCGCCGCCACCCTCCTCGGTGCATTGGCACTTTCCTCCTGCTCATCAACCGACTCGGAAACCGGCACCGTCGCCACGGCGAACGGCCAGACGCTCAGCCGCACCCAGTTGTCCGCCCTCACGTCCGGCGCCACCAACGGCGATGAGGCCCGCAGCGCCATCGGCCAATGGCTGCAGGTAGCCGCTGTCGGCGGCGACCTCACCGAGGTGGCATCCATGGCCGATCTGCAGGCTGCCGGCCAGCAGGCCGCTACCGACCTCGCTACGCCGTTCCTGCCCGCCGCAGGCGAGACCTATGCGAAGGGCCTCGACGGCAGTCCGGTCGTGTGCCTCGGCGCTATTCCGCTGGCCGAGACGACTGATCCGCAGGAAGTGATCGCTGCGATGACCGGCGGCCTGTCACTGGCCGATGCTGCCGTGAAGTACTCCGCCGACGAGAACCAGAAGTCGTCGGGTGGCATCGTCACCGATGCGAATGGCAAAACCTGCATCGACACGCCGCTGAACGAAGACGTCACCAGCCAGATGACCGCTGCGGGCGCCGTACCCGGCAAGCCCGTGCTGCTCTCGCTCGGCAGTGGAGCAGCGATCGTTCTGATCCGACCGTTCGACGACCTGAGCCAGCGCGAGCAGGTGTCGGTGGTGCAGAACGATGTGGCCAAGGAGTTCAGCAAGCTCCTCGCCGACGCCAGCGTCACCGTGAACCCGCGCTACGGACGCTGGGATGCTGCCTCCGGCGCCGTGGTGCCGATGGTCCAGGGGTGAGTCTTCCCTCGGTCGTCGTCGTGGGCCTTGGTCCGGGCGGCCCTGAGTACGTCACCGAGCACACGCTCAGCATCATCGCGCGCACGCCGCATCGCTTTCTGCGAACGGCACGGCACCCATCGGCGTCGTTGATTTCGGATGCGACCTCGTTCGATGACGTGTACGAACGAGCCGACACCTTCGACGATGTCTACGCCGACATCGCCGAGCGTCTCGTGGCCGCAGCCACCGAGCATGGTGAGGTCGTGTACGCCGTGCCGGGTTCACCATTGGTGCTCGAGCGCACCGTGCGAACCCTGATGGCCGACGAGCGCATCGTGTGCACCGCGCACCCGGCGATGTCGTTTCTCGACATCGCGTACGGTCGTCTCGGCATCGACCCGGTGGAGGCTCGTCTCACGCTGGTGGATGGCCACGAGTTCGCCACGGCTGCTGCCGGACTGGTCGGCCCGCTGCTGGTTGCGCACACGCACGCCAACTGGGTACTGAGCGACATCAAACTCGCCGCGGAAAACGCGACGGGCGACGAACCGGTGGTGGTGCTCCAACGACTCGGCACCCCCGACGAACTGATCACGCACACCACGTGGGCTGAGCTCGATCGAACGGTGGAAGCCGACCACCTCACCTGCATCTACATCCCCCATCTCGGTGCTCCGGTCGGGGCCGAACTGCTGCGCTTCCACCAGTTGGCACGCACGCTGCGCGAGCAGTGCCCATGGGACCAGGAGCAGACGCACCGATCCCTCGTGCGGTATCTCTTGGAGGAGACGTACGAGGTGGTGGATGCCCTCGAAGCGCTCGACCCCGACGACCCCAGCACCGACGACGCCCTGGTGGAGGAGCTCGGCGATCTTCTGTACCAGATCGAGTTCCACGCAACGATCGCCGAGCAGGAAGGCCGCTTCACGATGGCCGATGTGGCACAGGGTGTGCACGACAAGCTGGTGCGTCGACATCCGCACGTGTTCGGCGACACCGTGGCCGACGACACCACCACCGTGTTGCGCAACTGGGACGCCATCAAGCGCGAAGAGAAGCAGCGCACTTCCATCTTCGAAGGCATCCCGTCGTCGTCGCCCTCGTTGTCATACGCCGATGCGGTACAGCGGAAGGCCGCGAAGCTCGGCTTCGACTGGCCCGACGTTCACGGGGCGCTCCCCAAGATCGGGGAGGAAGCCGCCGAGCTCGCCGAAGCAGCGGAGTCCGGCGACGAATTGCACGTGCACGAGGAACTCGGCGACCTGCTGTTCGCTGTGGTGAACGTGGCGCGCCATCTGCAGGTGGAACCCGAGGCCGCCCTGCGCGCCGCCACTCAGAAGTTCCGCACTCGTTTCGAGAGCGTGGAACGCCTTGCACGCGATCGAGGCATCGACCTGCACACCGCAGGACTCCCGGCCCTCGATGCCCTGTGGGACGAGGTCAAGACTCGGGAATGACCGGCGGGGCGAACACCGCCGAGGTGAGCGCAGGCACCTGCTCGGAATCCGAAGCCGCTGCCGGAAGCGATACCGGTCTAGGCAGGCTCGTCGGTGTCGCATCCACCGTGATCGGGCCACGACGGCGGTTCTGAGCGTCCTTGTGAAGATGGCGGTAGTGCTGCGATCGATCCGTTGTTGCTTGCGCCATGGCATCGGTGGCCTCAGCGGCCATCACCATCATCAGCGCCACCAGCACGGCATTCACGAGGAACATGGTGGCCGTGCGACCGAGGTCGTTCGCTGCGGTCGGGTCGGCGAGGTTGAGACCCATGGTGAACACGTCGTGCACCACGAACGACGCTGCGAGCGCCAGATACCAGCGCACGAACGGCATGCGCGGGCCGCCCACTCCGGCGCAGGCCTTCGACACAGCTCCGAATGGCAGGTACAGCGCGAGCGCCTGCGCGGCGATCACGATGGCCCTACCGCCAGACTGCGACGCCGGTTCCACGCTGCGCAAGACCACGAACCCGATGGGGCAGGCGATGCACGCTGCAACCGCCAGATACGCAGCGCGACGATCGCCGTGAGCTGCGCGTGTGGCGTTGTGGACGGCGAGGAGTGTCCACAGCAGCGTGGTCGCCACGGCACCCGCGATCACGACGTCCTCCATCACGCGAAGTCGTTCGAGGTACTGGTGCAGTTGCCACCGATCATCAACACTCAACCCGGCAGCCGACCGATTCAGCCGCCATGCCTGAGCCACCACCAGACCGGCTGCGGCCTGCACGATGGCAAGCGCACCGACGAAGGCGAGGATTGCGGCCCTGACGGGCCGGATGGGGAGCATCGCTCCCTCGAAGTGTTCCGTGCGAGCAGTCACGCCCTGCTATCGGGACTCAGCCGACGACCTTGAGGAACTTCGCGAACTCTTGATCGTCCTGGCGCAGCAGACGGGTT
>CANHST010000013.1 GCA_947463235.1 Acidimicrobiaceae bacterium | reverse complement strand
TGCGGGTCTTCGACTACAGCGAAGCCGACGGCACCACGATGCTCGACAAGGTGGAGGTGACGCTCGACTGACGGCGCTGGACACGAAGCGCCGATGTCGGTCAGGCTGCACCGATGCAGGGTGACGAACGCTTGATCCGCGACGTGCGAATGCTGGTGGATGGCTCCGAAGAGGTGTTGGGTGCGGTGCTCGGCATTCGCGGCCCGCGCCCCGGCAGCGAGGTGTTGGTGCTGTTGCCGTACCCGTTGCTGTTGGTGCTCACCGACAACCATGTGTTGGCGGTCGGAACGTCGGCGCTGGTGTTCGCAGTGATCTGGGTGCTGCGTCGCTACGCCATCATCGCTCGCACCACGAAGCAGGTGCTGCTGGTGGAGAACGGTCGTCGTCGGCGTCTGCATGTGCCAGCGTCGGCAGAGCGTCTGCCGCTCGACGCGATCGTGCCCGATCCGGGTGGCCGCAACGCGGTGACGGTGGGCGGCGCGAGGTTCTGGGTGACAGGGCCCCATGTCGATGAGGTACGGCGTTTGGCGGCGCTACCCGTCACGTGACGCTCACCTCGTTCGTGGGGGAGTGACGCTGGCACAATGCCCGCCATGAGCGAGTTCACCGAGATCACGTCCGGCCTGCGTTTCCCCGAGGGACCGATCGCGATGCCCGACGGCAGCGTGATCCTGGTGGAGATGTTCGGCCCGCGCATCACCCGCGTGCTGCCCGATGGCACCAAGCAGACCGTGGCCGAAATCGTGGGTGGCCCCAACGGCGCCGCAATCGGCCCCGACGGGGCGCTGTACCTGTGCAACAACGGTGGCGTGTTCACGCCCGTCGACCTGGGCGATCTGCTGCTGCCCGGGCCGTTCGACCCCGAGCGCTACATCGGCGGCCGCATCCAGCGAGTCGATCTCGACACGGGTGAGGTGACCGATCTCTACACCGAGTGCGATGGCCGCCCGCTTCGGGCTCCGAACGACCTCGTGTTCGATGCCCACGGTGGCTTCTGGTTCACCGACCACGGCATTCGCAACGAGCATGCCCGCACCGCCGACTTCACGGGCATCTACTACGCCAAGGCGGATGGCAGCCACATCAGCGAGCAGGTGTTCCCGGTGGAAGGCCCGAACGGCATCGGCCTGTCGCCCGACGGCAACACGCTGTACTGGGCCGAGACGCACACCGGTCGCGTGTTCCAGCGTGCCATCGTCTCGCCGGGCGTCGTGGCAGCCGCCATCCCGCTCGACACGACGGCATGCCTGGCCGGCCTGCCCGGCTACCAGTTGCTCGACTCGCTGGCGGTGGATGGCGATGGCAACGTGTGCGTGGCCACACTGGTGAACGGCGGCATCACGCTGGTGTCGCCCACCGACGGCAGCCTCACCCACGTGGCCACCGGCGACCTGCTCACCACCAACATCTGCTTCGGCGACAACGACGGCAGCGGCGAGTACCGCGACGCGTACATCACCTGCTCGGGCACCGGTCGGCTGCTGCACATGCGCTGGCCGAACAAGGGTCTGCGCCTCAACTACCTGTAGCCCCGGCGCGGCGCACCCGCCGATAGCCTGAGCGATCCATGGGCCAGCGCTTCTACGTCGAGACCTTGGGATGCCCCAAGAACCAGGTGGACAGCGACAAGCTCGTCGGCACCTTGCTCGCCGACGGCATGGCCGCCACCGACGACCCGTCGAAGGCCGACCTGGTGGTGGTGAACACCTGCGCGTTCATCGAAGAGGCGCGCAAGGAGAGCATCGACACCATCCTGGCGCTGGAGGAACAGCGCAAGAGTGGGGCACGGATCGTGGTGACGGGCTGCATGGCCGAGCGCTACGGGGCCGAACTCGCCGAGGCACTCCCCGAGGTGGATCAGGTGGCCGGCTTCGGCGTGCCGGTGAACCTGCCCATGCCGAGCGCGTCGGGGAAGTCAAAGAAGAAGAGCATCCCGGTGTCGGCGGTGCAGGTGCCCACGCTGGATCTCTTGAACCTGCCTCGACCGAAGAGTTCGTCGCCATGGGCATACGTGAAGATCGCCGAGGGTTGCGACCGCACGTGCGGGTTCTGCGCGATCCCGTCGTTCCGGGGTCCGCAGCGCAGTCGCGACGTGGCCTCGATCCTCACCGAGGTGGAGCAGCTCGAGGCACAGGAAATCGTGCTCATCGCGCAAGACCTCGCCAGCTATGGCAAGGACCGTCCCGACGAACTCGGTGCCGGTTCGATCGTGCCGCTGGTGCAGGCGGTGAGCGCCATGTCGCCCTGGA
Source organism: Acidimicrobiaceae bacterium (assembly GCA_947463235.1). Classification (GTDB taxonomy): domain Bacteria; phylum Actinomycetota; class Acidimicrobiia; order Acidimicrobiales; family Ilumatobacteraceae; genus UBA668. The sequence continues at coordinate 24,447 of CANHST010000013.1, read as the reverse complement.
CTCGGCTGCTGTACCTGTACCCGAGCGACCTCACCGACGAACTCATCGATGCCATTCTGGCCACCACGGTGCCGTACTTCGACCTGTCGCTGCAGCACGTCAGCAAGCCACTGCTGCGCCGTATGCGTCGCTGGGGCGACGGCGAGCGCTACCTGCGTCGTATCGCCGACATTCGTGCCCGCGACGCGCACGCTGCGTTCCGGAGCAACTTCATCGTCGGCTACCCGGGCGAGACCGAAGAAGACCACGATCAACTGCTGGCGTTCGTGGAGGAAGCACAGCTCGACTGGTGCGGATTCTTCGCCTACAGCCCCGAAGAGGGCACCTACGCCATGAACCTCGATGGCGCAGTCGACACGCATCTCATGAACGAGCGCCTCGCCGAGTTGCGCGAGTTGCAGGACGACATCACTGCGTCGCGCAGTGATGCCACCATCGGCAGCACCATCCGGGTGTTGGTCGACGAACCCGGCGTGGCGCGCAGCACGCGCGAGGCGCCGGAGATCGACGGCATCGTGGAGGTGCCCACCGATCTGGCAGTGGGCAGATTCCATGAGGTGCGCGTGGTCGATGCCATGGGCCCCGACCGCGTGGCAGAATCGCTCTGATGCCCGTCGATCCGAGCGCTATCAAGACCTGGGCGAACCTCGTCACGGTTGCCCGCATTCTGGTGGCGCCGTTCATGCTGGTGCTCATCCCCGACACGCCTGGCGGTTCGTGGCCGGCGTTCCTGCTGTGGTTCGCACTGTGCTCCAGTGACGGCATCGACGGCTATCTGGCCCGTCGGCATGGCGCCACCACGCTGGGCGCCTTCCTCGATCCGTTGGCCGACAAGGTGCTGGTGCTCGGCGCCATGTTCATCCTGGTCGCCAACGACACGTTCTGGATCGTGCCCGTCGTGATCGTCACGGCCCGAGAGATCATGATCTCGCTCTACCGCACGTTCGTGGGCGCCAAGGGTGTCAGCGTGCCGGCCAGCAAAATTGCCAAGTGGAAGACCTTCGTACAGCAGTTGGCGGTGGGCTTCGCCATCATGCCGCCCACGGCGCTCGATGCGAAGTGGCTGTGGAACGGACTGCTCTGGATCTCGGTGGCGCTGGCGCTCATCAGTTTCGGCCAGTACGTGTATCGCGCTCGGCAGCACACGCCGGTCGCCGACCTGGCAACCTGACCCACATGCGTTGCGATGTTCTTGCGGTGGGTACCGAACTGCTGCTCGGGCAGATCACCGACACCAATAGCCAGTGGATCGGCGAGCAACTCGCTGCGGCCGGTATCGACTCGCTCTTCCAGGCGAAGGTGGGCGACAACCTCGCTCGCGTGGAGACCGTGCTGCGCCGCATGCTCCTCGACGCCGATGCGGTCATCATGTGCGGCGGCCTCGGGCCCACGCACGACGACCTCACCCGCGACGCCATCGCTGCGGTGATGGGTGCGGAGTTGCAGCACGACGAGGCAGTGGCCGACGTGATCCGCGAACTCTTTGCTGCCCGTGGCCGTCGCATGGCGGAGAACAACCTTCGCCAGGCGCAGGTGCCGTTGGGGGCCACCGTCATTCCGCAAACGCGGGGCACCGCGCCCGGGCTGATCTGCCCCGTCGTCATCGACGGCGTGAGCAAGGTGATCTATGCCGTGCCCGGTGTACCGCACGAGATGAAAGACATGCTCCAGCGCGCGGTGTTACCCGATCTGCTGCAGCGTTCGGGTGAGGCCAGCGTCATCGTCAGCCGCACCCTGCGCACATGGGGTGAGAGCGAGAGCGGTCTGAACGAACGACTCGATCCGGTGATCGAGCGACTCGAGGCGGAGGGCAACCCCACGCTTGCGTTTCTTGCGAGCGGCTGGGAGGGCATCAAGGTGCGCCTCACCGCCAAAGCAGCCACACATGCCGAGGCCACAGCAGTGATCGACCGATGGGACGCCGAGGTGCGGGCGCTGGTCGACGACGTCGTGTTCGGCGTGGACGACGACACCATGGAGAGCGTGGTGCTGCAGATGCTGCGCGAGCGCGGCCTGTCGCTGGGCCTCGCCGAGTCGGTCACGGGTGGCCTGGTTGCCGGTCGGATCACGAACGTGCCCGGTGCCAGCGACGTGTTCCGCGGCTGCGTGGTGAGTTACGCCAGCGAGGTGAAGTTCGACGTGCTGGGCGTGCCCGAAGGGCCTGTGGTCAGCGAGGCGGCAGCTGCGGCCATGGCCGTGGGCGCCCAGCGAGTGCTCGGCGCCGACGTGGCGCTGTCGCTCACTGGCGTGGCGGGCCCGACAGAGCAGGACGGTATGCCCGTGGGCACCCTGTGCGTGGGCATCGCCATCGGCGACGAGGTGAGCACCCGCACCCTGCGCATGCCCGGGCTGCGCGACCAGATGCGTCAGATGAGCGTCATCAGCGCACTCGACCTGCTGCGCCGGGCCCTGACCGTCGCTGAACCGATGGGGTGATCGTGGGCATCGAAGTGGGCCTCGGTGGCCCAGATCGGTGACCGCGATGGGCGGTCCAGCCTGTGATCGCAGCAGTAGGCTCGGGCGGCAACGGCCTCGGTAGCTCAATGGATAGAGCAGCGGGTTTCTACCCCGTTGGTTGTGGGTTCAAGTCCTGCCCGAGGCGCCACCCGACAACGGGTCATTCATGCATGCGACTACGGTCATGGTCATGGAAGCCGCGCCTGCCAGTCGCCATGCCCTCACCAAGGGGCAGCGAACCCGCGAGCGCTTGCTGAATGCGGCCGTGGCGCGCTTCGGCGAAGACGGCTATCGCGCCACGTCGGTGAGCCAACTGAGTCGCGATGCGGGGCTCACACCGGCGGCGGCCTATGCATACTTCGAGGACAAAGATGCCGTGTGGGCGGCAGCGGTCCAGGCAGATCTCGACGAGTTGAGCGACGAGATCGTGGACATTGCGATGGCCGATCCTCAACCGATCTTCGCCCTTTTGAGGGGGTTGGTGCAGGGTCTCGATCGGCATCCGTTGGCGCGGCGGGTGCTGGCCGAAGGCGACCTCGCCGATCTGCGCTTGGTGCTCGATCATCGCCTGTTCGCCGACACCACCGAACGACTCATCGAAACGTTCGTTGCTCGAAAGGCTGCGGGTGTGCTCGCCCCTGACGCCGATCCGGAGGTGCTGGCGAGAGGTCTCGAAACGATCTTCTTCTCGCTCATCGTCTCGTCGGTGCGCGGCGGGATGATGGCCGACGCCGACCGGATGCGTGCCGTGATCGAGGTATTGAGAAGCGCGGTGGGCGGCGGACCGACTCAAGCTTGAGCCGGAACGGCCTGTCAGCGTCGGAATTCGGCACTTTTCGGCCTACCCTGAAGCGTTCCCAAAGGGCGGCGACTCCCCCCGAAGCGTGAGGTCGAAGTGAAGTTCAAGAAGGGCGACACCGTCATCTATCCGCAGCATGGTGCCTGCATTGTTCAGGGCACCAAGAAGATCGAGGCCTTCGGGGCGCTGCAGGAGTACCTGATCTTGAAGACCGTCATCAACGAGATGACGCTGTCCGTGCCCACGCTGAAGGCCGAAGAAGTGGGCGTGCGCCCGCCGGTGAGCGCCGACGAACTCGAAGATCTCGTGGCGGTGCTCAGCAAGCCCGACCCGCGCGTGCCCTCCAACTGGAGCCGGCGGTTCAAGAACCACCAGGAGAAGTTGAAGAGCGGCGACGTGTACCAGGTGGCCGAAGTGGTTCGTAACCTCGCCGCCCGCAACCGCGACGCCTCGCTGTCGGCCGCCGAGCGCACCATGTACGACCGTGCTCGCATCAACCTCATCAGCGAGATCGCACCGGCATTGAAGGTGAGCGCGGAAGAGGCCGAGAAGTACCTCGACGATGCGTTGGCCAAGGGCGTGCTGAAGCCCGCCAAGGAAACGGCGAAGAAGAAGGCCTGAGCCTCGGTCGCGGGTGCTGCCCGCCACCGCATTAGTGTCCGGCTCATGTCTGGTCACATCTCACGCGACGACCTCGAGGGGCTCATCCGCAACGGCGATATCGACACCGTGCTCATGGTGTTCCCCGACCTGCAAGGTCGGCTCGTCGGCAAGCGAACCACAGGCCGCTTCTTCCTTCAGAGCGTCGCCGACGCCGGCACGGAGAACTGCGACTATCTCATCGCCTGCGACATCGACAACAACCCGGTGTCCGGCTATCGGTTCACCAGCTACGAGCAGGGTTACGGCGACATGCTGGCCAAGGCCGACTGGAACACCGTGCGGGTCATTCCGTGGGTGGAGAAGACGGCGATGATCATGTGCGACCTGCTGAACGTGAACACCCACGATCTCATCGAGGTGGCACCGCGCAGCATCCTGCAGCATCAGGTGGATGCCGCTGCAGCGATGGGCTTCCTGCCGATGGTGGCCAGCGAGATCGAGTTCTACCTGTTCCGCGACACCTACGACGAGGCCCACGACAAGGGCTATCGCGATCTGAAGCCGCACTCACCCTGGCTGGAGGACTACCACATCCTCCAGACCACCAAGGACGAGTACATCCTCGGTGCCATTCGCCGTGGCCTCGAGGCCGCCGGTGTGCCGGTGGAGTTCAGCAAGGGCGAGGCCGGCAGGGGTCAGCACGAGATCAACCTCGACTACACCACTGCCGTCGAGATGGCCGACCGCAACAGCGTGTACAAGCTGGCTGCGAAGGAGATCGCCCACTTCCATGGTCGCTCGGTGAGCTTCATGGCGAAGTACGACTTCAACGACACCGGCTCGTCGTGCCACATCCACTCCAGCCTCTGGACGCTCGACGGAAAGACCGCCGTCTTCGACGACCATCACGGCCCGCACGGCATGAGCGAGACCTTCCAGCACTACCTCGCCGGTCAGATCGCCACTGCTCGCGAGTTCAGCCTGCTGTGGGCGCCCACCATCAACAGTTACAAGCGATTCCAGTTGGGCTCGTGGGCCCCCACCGGTGTGGGCTGGGGTATCGATAATCGCACCCTCGGTTTCCGCAAGGTGGGCCACGGGAAGGGCACCCGGGTGGAGTGCCGCATCCCCGGTAGCGACGCGAACAGCTACTTCGCGTTCGCCGGCACGCTCGCTGGCGGCTTGTACGGCATCCGCAACAAGATGGAACTGCCGGCCCCCTTCGTGGGTAATGGCTACGACGCCCCCGAGATCCCGCGTATCCCGTGGAACATCGTCGATGCGATCTCACTGTGGGAGAACAGCACGATCGCGCGCGAATGCTTCGGCGATGAGGTGCACCACCACATTCTCACGATGGCCAAGGCCGAGTGGGAGGCGTTCAACCACACGGTCACCGATTGGGAACTGCGCCGTTACTGGGAGCGCATCTAGCGTTCGAACTCCATCAGCACCGGTAGATGGTCGCTGATGTGTGCCCATTCTTCGTCGCCGTCCGGCACGTGTTGGTCGATCACCACCGCATCCCTTGGAATCAGCACCATGTCGAGTCGTTGCTGTGGCGCCTCGACCGGGCTGGTGCTGTTGCCGCCCACGTCGTGGAGGCCCGCGGGGTGGAACTCGCGCACCACTTCGGCGAGGTCGGAGGTGTGGGTGTTCAGGTCGCCGGCCACCACGGCAACGGGGGCACCTTCCTGCACCACCAGTTCGGCAACACGACGAGCCTGGTCGATGCGCTCGTCGACCGAGGTGGCAAGGTGCGTGTCGTACACCCGCAGTGCCGATGTGCCGCGCGTGACCGTGACCGCCAGCACGACGCGGTGCCGGTGGGTCCAGGTGCTGGCGCCCCGCGAGATGGGAAGGCGCACCACGTGCGAGGTGTGCAGGTTGGTGAGCACGGCCAGGCCCTCCGCCCTCCACCACACCAACGGGGAGTACGGGTAGTGCTTGCGGGCCCAGATGGCGCGCCACCCGAGACGCTTGGCGAGGCGGCGCGCCTGTCGGCGCTGCACCTCCTGTAGTACCAGTACGTCGGGGCCGTAACCCTCCACCACCTCGGCGACTTGCTCCAGGTTTGGGTGGTGCGAGCCGTGGATGTTCCAGGTCAGTAACCGCCAGCGGGCGCTCGGATGGTCTGTCATTGATACACAGTCTGTCGCGTCCACTACCGTTCACGGTCATGAGTCGTCTGTCGGGCAAGGTTGCCCTCATCACTGGTGCATCATCGGGTCTCGGTCGAGTGGGCGCAGAGCGCTTCGCCGCAGAAGGAGCCAAGGTCGTCATCGCCGACGTCACCGATGGCGACGACGTGGTCGAAGCCATCGACGCCGCTGGTGGCGAGGCGAGTTTCGTGCGGTGCGATGTCACCGACGAGGCGAGCGTGAAGAACGCCATCGACTTCGCAGTGGAGACCTATGGCGGCCTGCACGTGCTCTATAACAACGCCGGCGTGATGCTGGGCGACGACGACAACCCCGTCACCACCAGCGTCGAGACCTACCAAAAGACGATGGACATCAATGTGCTCGGCACGCTGCTCGGCTGCAAGTACGCCATCCCCGCCATGCAGGAATCCGGTGGCGGCAGCATCGTGAACGTTGCGTCGTTCGTGGCGCACATGGGTGCGGCCACCCCCCAGGTGGCCTACACCGCGTCGAAGGGTGCCGTGCTGGCGATGACCCGCGAGATCGCGGTCATCTATGCCCGGCAGGGCATCCGCTGCAACGCACTCTGCCCAGGGCCGATCATGACGCCGCTGCTCGCCAAGTTCCTCAGCGACGACGCCAAGCGCAACCGGCGTCTCGTGCACATTCCGATGGGCCGCTTCGGTGAGCCCACCGAGATCGCGAATGGCGCACTCTTCCTTGCGAGCGACGAGAGCAGCTGGATGACCGGCCAGTCGCTCATCATCGACGGCGGCATCACCGCCGCCTACGTCACCCCCGAGTGATGTCGCCGCCGCCGCTGCACGGCCCGACGGCGCTGCCGGCGGGTTGGTCGGCTCGCGTCGCCGAATGGATCGATGCGCGGATCGCGCAGGCCCCGCTCGGACGAACCGTCGCTGCGTCGGAGATGTATCCGTTGTTGGATGGCGTCATCACGGCCGATGGGCTGGGCGTGGAGTCGGCGTGGCGTCGATTCACCGATGCCGTGGCGCCGAACAGCATCGGTCTCGACAGCGAGCGGTTCCTCGCCTTCATCCCGGTGTCGCCATCGGCGGCGGGGGTGTGGATGGAGGCGGCGGTAGGCGCCGCCACGTTCAGCGCAGAAAGCTGGCTGGAGGCCGCCGGCCCGGTCGCAGCCGAGAACCAGACGCTGAGGTGGCTCGCCGATCTCATGGGGCTGCCGGCCGGAGCCGGCGGCTGCTTCATGAGTGGCGGTTCCATCGGCAACCTCTCGGCGCTCACCGTGGCGCGCGATCAGTGCGCGCCGGGGAGGCGCACCGTGGCGTGCGCCGACACCGCCCATGCCTCGGTGTTCAACTCCATGCACATGCTGGGCCTCACCGACGTCGTGGTCGTGCCCACCGGTTCCGACGGCCGTTTCACCGGTGTGGCGTTGGCTGCGGCGATCGGCGAACGCACCGACATCGGCATCGTGGTGGCGGCAGGCGGGTCCACCAATGCCGGCGTGGTCGACGATCTGGCTGGTCTGGCGGATGTGTGTGAACGGCTCGGCGCATGGCTGCACGTCGATGCCGCCTACGGAGGTGCGGCGCTGCTGCTTCCCGAACGTCGTGCGTTGTTCGACGGTGTCGAGCGCGTGAACTCGATCATCGTGGATCCGCACAAGTGGTTGTTCGCTCCGGAGGGCTCGTGCGCACTGCTGTACCGCGACCCTAATCTAGCGCGGGCGGTGCACACGCAGCATGGCCCGTACATCGATGTGCTGCACGGTGACGAGCCACTGTGGAACCCCAGCGACTTCGGTTACCAACTCACGCGGCGCGCCACCGGTTTGCCGCTCTGGTTCGCGCTGGCGGTCCACGGAGTAGATGCCCATGTGCAGGCTGTGCGCGTCGGAGTGGAACTGGCAACCGCTGCTGCGGCGAAGTTGGCTGCCACGCCGGGTGTGTCGTTGGTGATGGAGCCGATGCTCGGTGTGGTGATGTTCCGGCGCGAGGGTTGGGGTGCTGCCGAGTGGAAGGCGTGGGGCGATGGTCTGCTCCGCGACGGTGTTGCCTTCGTGGCTGCATCCACCTGGAAAGGCGAGCCGGTGGGCCGGTTGGTGTTCATGCACCCGCGCACGCCGACGACGCTGATCGACGAGATCGTCGCATCACTCAGCGACGTGAGCTGAGCTCCCGCACGCCGTTCGGTGTGGCGATGGTTGCGCTCAGCGTCGCGTCACCCGTGGCGATCTCCAGCTTGGGCGTACCGCCGAGTTCGGCCAACACTGCCGCCAGCGTGTCGGCCTGCGGGTGGGTGATGCGCAACATCGTGAGCTCGCAGTGATGCGGCAGCGTGGCTGCCGGGTGTGGGGAATCCAGCCAGTCGATGAGGAACGGCACCGTGCCGTGGTGAGGCGGGCCCAGCAGTGGCACGGTGAGGTGCCACTGCAGCAGCACACCATCGGGCCTGGCCCGCGACATGGGGGCCGCGTCGCCGAAGTCGATGCCCAGTGCCCGACACGATGCGATCACGTCGGGCAGCGGTCGCACGGGTCGAGCACACCAGGCCACCAGCGCTGGAGCATCCAGGTCGTCCACGCCGAATGGTCGGGGATGCATGGGCGTGGGCTGATCGTCGTCGGGGCCCACGACCTCGAGGTAGGTGGCTCCACCGAGCCCGGTCAGTTCGTTGCGGGTGCCTCTACCCACATGGCTGCCGCCGGGGCTGAGTCGAAGGCCCCAATCCCTGCCCAGAACAGCGGCGGTTCCCTCGACATCCGGGGTTGCGACAACGAGATGATCGATCATTCCGACAGTCTGCTCTCTTGTGCCCTCGTGACCGGCAAGACTGTGTACATGAGCAACGTTGCATTCCTCGGTCTGGGCGTGATGGGTGCGCCGATGGCGCGTCACTTGGCGGCCGCTGGCCACAAGGTCACCGTGTACAACCGCACCCCCGAGAAGGCGTTGGCCTGGGTGGCGCTGTACGGCCATCGTGCGGCACCGACTCCGAAGGAAGCCGCAGAGGGCGCCGAGTTCGTGTTCATGTGCGTGGGCAACGACAACGACGTCCGCGAGGTGGTGTACGGACCCGACGGTGCGTTGGCCGGCGCCGAGGCCGGTGCCGTGCTCGTGGATCACACCACGGCGTCGGCAGAGGTGGCCAAGGAGTTGGCCGAGGCGTGTACCGAGTTCGGCGTCGGTTTCGTGGACGCGCCCGTGTCGGGTGGTCAGGCCGGTGCAGAGAACGGGCAGCTCACCATCATGTGTGGCGCCGACGACGAGGCCTTCTACCAACTGTCGCAGCCGGTGATGGCGTCGTACGCGAAGGCCAGCGCACTGATGGGCAAGGCGGGTTCGGGTCAGCTCACCAAGATGGTGAACCAGATTCTCATCGCCGGTCTCGTGCAGAGTCTCGCCGAGGGTCTGAACTTCGCGATGCGGGCCGGGCTCGACCCCGAGCAGGTCACCGAGGTGATCAAGTACGGCGCGGCGCAGAGTTGGCAGCTCGAGAACCGTGGTCACACGATGGTGAAGGGCGAGTTCGACTTCGGCTTCGCCGTGGAGTGGATGCGCAAAGACCTCGGCATCGTGCTCGATGAAGCCAACCGCAACGGCGCACGCCTGCCCACCACCGCGCTCATCGATCAGTTCTATGCGCAGGTCATAGCCCGCGGCGGCAAGCGCTGGGACACCAGCAGCCTCATTCATCTCCTCGCGAACGACTGAGGCGTACCCCCGGCTCGCCGACTAGGTGAGGGTGAGCGGGAGGTGGTCGACGCCGCGGATGGTGAGACGATCTCGCCAGCTCGGTTCGCCTGCCAACTGAGCTGCGGGGAAGCGCCGGATCAGCGACGTGATGGCCACGTTGGCCTCGAGCTTCGCCAGTGACGCACCCAGGCAGTAGTGGATGCCGCCCGCAAAGCCCAGATGGCGGTTCGAGTTCGGTCGATCCAGCATCAGGTCGTTCGGACGCTCGAACACCTCGGGGTCGTGGCTCGCTGCGCCAAGGACGGTCATCACCATCTGCCCCTTCGGCACCACGATGTCGGCGCCGTCGAGGCCGGTGTAGGTCACGTCGACCATGGGCACTCGCACCGTCTGCTGCACGGGTCCGTCGTAGCGCAAGAGTTCGTCGATGGCGGTGGCATCGAGCGACGGGTCGGTGGCCCAGCGTTGCAGTTGATCGGGGTGACGCAGCAGCGCCAGCATGCCGTTGCCGACGAGGTTCACGGTGGTTTCGTGGCCAGCCACGTACAGCAGGGTGACGAACGTACGGAGTTCGACAGGGGAGAGGCGGTCGCCTGCTTCCTCCACCTGGATCAGTGCCGACAGCAGGTCGTCGCCGAGGTGATGGCGACGATGCTCGATGATCTCGGTGAGATAGGCGGCCATCTGCATGCCCGCTGCCTCTGCCGCATCGAGGCCGGCTTCATCCACGGTCGGCTCGAGCGATGCGGTGAGCACCTGCGACCACTCACGCACGTCGTCGCTGCGATCGGTGGGAATGTCCAGCATGTCGCTGATCACTTGGAACGGCACGGGGAATGCGAGTTCCTCCACCACCTCCATCGACCCGCGCTCCTGGGCGGTGTCGAGGATGTCGTCGACGAGTTGCTGCACCCGAGGGCGGAGTCGCTCGATCGAGGTGGGCGTGAAGGCCTGCGACACCAGACGCCGCAGCCTGGTGTGATCCGGAGGATCGAGGTTGAGAATGCTCTTGGCGGCGACGCCGTCCTCCACCCGTTGGCGGAAACGCTCACGCCTGGCGTTGCGCGGATCGTCGGCTCGGGGAGTGATGTGGGCTTCGATGTCGCGGGCGAACTCCGCGCCGCGCAGGGTGCGGGCCACATCGTCGTAGCGCGTGAGCACGGTGAAGCCCAGCGGCGAGCGATGCACAGGATCGCGTTCGCGCAGCGCGTCGTAGAACGGGTACGGGTTCGCCCGAAACGACGGGTCGAAGGGGTTGAAGACTGCGTCCGTCACGACAGACCGAAGTCGGACTGCTCGTTCTGACGGATGATGTCGCCCCACACGATCCATTGCGACCCGTTCACCTTGGCCTCCATTGCCTGCATCGCCGCCTCGGCCACTCGGCTCGGCTCGATGACCGGCATGCCCATTGCAGCGATGAACTCCTGGGCTTCCCTCGCCACCAGTGGCGTATCGACGAAACCGGGGCACAGCGCGCTCACGCACACGCCGCCGTTGCCGCCCTGTTCGAGGGTGGCGCCGAGCGACTTCACCAGGCCCACCACGGCGTGCTTGGTGGCGGTGTAGGCGATGTCGCCCGGCATGCCGCCGAGCCCGGCCATGGATGCCGTGACGATGAGGTGGCCGCTGCCGCGCTCCACCATGCCCGGCAGCACCGCCCGAGCGCCGAAGTACACGCCGTCGAGGTTCACACCCACGATGGTCCGGTAGGCGTCGTCGGTCACATCCGACAGGGGAGCGGTCGGGTCGTCGGACATGGAGCGCCCGGGGGTGGTGATGCCGGCGTTGAGGTGCACCATGTCGAGCGGCGGCAGCGATGAGATGAGTGCCACCCACGCGGCAGAGTCGCTGACGTCGAGCTGGATCTCGTCACTCGACTGCGGCCGGATGTCGGCCACGTACACCGTGGCGCCTTCAGCCCGGTACCGCTGCGCACACGCCTTGCCGATGCCGCTGGATCCACCGGTGACCAATACGTGCTGTCCGTCGAGTTGTCCCATGCATCCATGGTGCCACCTCGCGGGCTGTTGTCCCCCGTTCGAGGGGAACTGTCACTTCACTGCGGCGGCGACGGCGTCGACGATGCGGTCGATCTGCGCGTCGGTGGTGACGAGCGGCGGGCAGAACAGCAGCGAGTCGGCGTTGAGCGCCCGACACACCACGCCGCCGTGATCCAGCATGTGATCGCGCAGCTGCATCGCGTTCTGGTCCGGGTGCAGGCCGATGGCCCACATGGCTCCGAGGCCGCGCACGTGATGGACGGCACCGTCGTCGGCCAGCGAGCGGAAGCCGCTCGAGAGGCGATCACCGACGTGCGTGGCGCGAGCCACCAGGTCTTCGCGACGAATGATCTCCAGGTTCTTGATGGCCGCAGCGCACGCCGTGGCGTGTCCGGAATAGGTGAAGCCATGGCGCAGGAAGAAGTTCTCGTCGGACTGAAGGGCCGCCAGTGGGGCCGGCCCGACGAACACACCGCCGAGCGGTTGGTAGCCAGAGGTGACGGCCTTGGCGAACGTCACCATGTCGGGTCGGACGCCGTAGTGATGTGCGGCGAACCAACTACCGAGGCGGCCGTAGCCGGTGATGACCTCGTCGAAGATGAGATAGGCGCCGTGCTGATCGCACAGCCGTCGCACGCCTTCGAGGTACCCCTCCGTGGAGGGAAAGATGCCGCCAGCGCCCTGCACCGGTTCGACCAGCACGGCGGCAACGTCGTTGCCACGTTGGGCCATCAACGACGCCAGCGCCTCGATGTCGTCGGCGGGAACCTGCACCACCTCGTCGACGAACGGGCCGAAGTTCTCCTTGTTCGGGGCGATGCCCTGCGCGCTGGTGCCGCCGTAGGCGGTGCCGTGATAGCCGCGGACCCGGGAGATGATGAGCTTGCGATGTCCTTGGCCGGCCTGCACGTGAGCGATGCGGGCCAACTTCATTGCCGTATCGACGGACTCGCTGCCGGACCCGGTGAGGAACACTCGGGCATCGGGCATCGGCCCGATGCCCACCAGTTCCTCTGCCAGTGCTTCGGCCGGGTCGGTGGTGAAGGGGTCGAAGCAGGAGTAGGCCTCGAGCGTGGAGACCTGGGCGGCGATGGCATCGGCCATTTCTCTGCGTCCGTGGCCGATGGCGCAGTACCAGAGGCTGGACATGCCGTCGACGAACTCGCGTCCATCGGCGTCCCACAGCAGGGCACCTTCGCCGCGGACGATGCGGATGAACGATTCGCGAGTTGGCTTGGCGAACGGGTGCAGAAAGGCCTTGGGCATGCCCCGACGGTAGTCAGTGGGCGTCGGTGGTCCCGACTTCTTCGACCATCGGATCGCAGCACGTAGATGGCGGGCGGACGAATGGCGTCATATGCGGCCTCGTAGCGGGTCGAAAGGCCCTACTGGCGGCAGCGGGAGCGTTCGTAGGGTGCTGGTGTGAACCCCGACATCGTCGACGCCAACGAGGCAGTCGCGGCTGTGGCGCACCTGCTCTCCGAGGTGATCGCCATCTATCCCATCACCCCCGCTTCCCCAATGGGCGAGCACGCCGATCAATGGAGTGCGAGCGGTCGCGAGAACCTCTGGGGCGCGGTCCCCGAAGTGATCGAGATGCAGAGCGAGGCGGGCGCGGCCGGTGCCCTACATGGTGCGGTACTCCGCGGTGCCCTCGCCACCACCTTCACCGCCAGCCAGGGTCTGCTGCTGATGTTGCCCGAGATGTTCAAGATGGCGGGCGAACTCACGCCTGCCGTCATCCACGTGGCAGCGCGTTCGCTGGCGACCCACGCGCTGAGCATCTTCGGCGACCACAGCGACGTGATGGCGGCGCGCAGCACGGGTTTCACCATGCTGTGTGCCGGCAGTGTGCAGGAAGCGGCGGACATGGCGGTGGTGGCGCACGCCGCCACGTTGGAAACCCGAGTGCCGGTGCTCCACTTCTTCGATGGCTTTCGCACCAGCCACGAACTGAACACCGTGTACGTGCCGGATGCCGACGTGGTGCGTTCGATGGTGAGCGACGGGCGCATCAGTGAGCATCGCCTTCGCGGTCTCGACCCCGACCGCCCGATGCTGCGGGGCAGCGCCCAGAACCCCGACGTGTTCTTCCAGGCGCGTGAGGCGTGCTCGCCGTTCCATGCTGCCGTCCCTGCAGCGGTACAGAAGGCGATGGATCACTTCGCCGAACTCACGGGGCGGCAGTATCACTTGGCCGATTACCACGGTGCTCCCGATGCGGACCGGGTGATCGTCGTGATGGGCTCGGGTGCTGGAGCAGCTCGCGAGGCGGTGGATGCCCTGAACGCCAGAGGTGAACGGGTGGGTGTGTTGGCGCTTCGCCTGTTCCGCCCTTTCCCCACAGCGCAGTTACTCGCCGCATTGCCTCCCACGGTCCGCACGGTGGTGGTGCTCGACCGCTGCAAGGAACCGGGCGCTCCGTTCGAGCCGCTTCATCTCGACGTGCTGTCGGCCATGTGGCACAGCGACGCGGGGCACTGGGCCGATGAGGAACGGCCGCGAGTGATTGGCGGCCGCTACGGACTGAGCAGCAAGGAGTTCACTCCGGCAATGGTGCAGGCCATCTTCGACGAGGCCGCCGAGGCGAATCCGAAGAACCCGTTCACCGTGGGCATCCACGACGACGTCAGCCATTCCAGCCTGGTGTGGGATCCGGACTTTCGAACCGACCGCGCCAAGGTGCGGGCCGTGTTCTACGGCCTGGGCTCCGACGGCACGGTGGGGGCCAACAAGAACACCGCCAAGATCATCGGTGGCAACACCGACATGAAGGTGCAGGCGTATTTCGTGTACGACTCCAAGAAGTCGGGGAGCACCACGATCAGCCACGTCCGCGTGGACGACCACGACATCGACAGCAGTTACCTCATCGATGAAGCCACCTTCGTGGGGGTTCATCAATGGAGCCTGATGGAGACGCTGGATGTGCTGTCGCTGGCCGCGAGGGGAGCGACGGTGCTGGTGAACGCGCCGTACCCCGCCGACCAGGTGTGGGACCACCTGTCCGCCGAAGTGCAGGCACAGGCCCTCGCCAAACAGGTTCGCCTCTTCGTGATCGATGCCGGCTACGTGGCGCGCACGGCTGGCCTCGGCGGACGCATCAACACGGTGATGCAGGCGTGCTTCTTCGCGCTCGCCGGGGTGCTCCCGCAGGACGAGGCGCTGGCCGAACTGAAAGCAGCCATCGCACACAGCTACGGCGCGCGCGGCGATGTGATCGTGCAGCACAACGTGGCGGCGGTGGACCAGTCGCTGATGCATCTCCACGAGCTTCCCCTCGGTGCTGCGGTCACCTCCGCTCGGCACCGAAGCCCTGCTGTCCCAGCAGCGGCCCCCGACTTCGTGCAGCGTGTCACGGCGCGGATGCTGGCGGGAGAAGGCGATCTGCTGCCGGTGAGCGCCCTGCCTCCCGATGGAGCGTTCGCCACGGCGACATCGCAATGGGAGAAGCGCACGATCGCAGCGGAGATTCCCATCTGGGAGCCCGACCTGTGCATCGACTGCGGCAAGTGCGCCATCGTCTGCCCGCACGCTGCGATCCGGATGAAGGTCTACGAACCCGATGCGCTCGCCGCCGCGGGTGTGGATCTGAAGAGCAAGGACTTCCGTAGCCGCGAGGTGCCGGGCATGAGCCTCACCGTCCAGGTGGCGCCCGACGACTGCACGGGGTGTGGGGTGTGTGTGCAGGCGTGCCCGTCGCACGACAAGACCTCGGTGAAGCGCAAGAGCATCAATATGCGGCCCATCGGCGACCACCTCGAGCGCGAGCGCGTGGCATGGGATGCGTTCCTGGCATTGACGTCGGCCGACCCCGCCCAGTGGGACCCTGCATCGGTGAAGACCAGCCAGTTGCGCCGTCCGCTGTTCGAGTTCTCCGGCGCATGCTCGGGTTGCGGCGAGACGCCATATCTGAAGCTGCTCACACAGCTGTTCGGCGACCACAGCCTCATTGCCAACGCCACCGGGTGCAGCAGCATCTACGGAGGCAATCTGCCCACCACGCCGTACGCCGTGGATGACGACGGTCGCGGGCCGGCGTGGGCGAACAGCCTGTTCGAGGACAATGCGGAGTTCGGACTCGGTATCCGCCTCGCGTTCGAGGCCCAGCGCCGCACCGCCCTGAGCATGCTGGATCGGCTGCGACCCGAGTTGGCCGAGTATCTCGGCGAAGCCGATATCGACGCCATCGTGGCTGGAGTCGACGACAACGGCGAGCTGGCCATCCGCCAGCAACGCGTGCGGGTGGATGCCCTTCGTGCCGCGCTCGTGGCGGTCGAACATTCCGACGCACGCCGGTTGGAGGACCTCTCGGGCACGCTCGTGCGCAAGAGCGTCTGGATCGTTGGCGGCGACGGCTGGGCGTACGACATCGGTGCCGGAGGCCTCGACCACGTGCTCGGTAGCGGCCGCAACGTAAACATCCTGGTGCTCGACACCGAGGTCTACTCCAACACCGGCGGCCAGGCATCGAAGGCCACACCGCGCGGAGCCGTGGCGAAGTTCGCCGCTGGCGGCAAGAACATCATGAAGAAGGACCTCGGGCTCGAAGCCATGACCTACGGCGACGTATACGTAGCCAAGGTGGCGCTGGGCGCAAGCGATGTGCAGACCGTCAAGGCGCTGCTCGAGGCAGAGGCGTGGCCCGGCGTGAGCCTGGTGATCGCCTACAGCACCTGCATCGCGCACGGCTTCGACATGAGCAAGTCGATGACCCAACAGAAGCTGGCGGTGCAGAGCGGTCACTGGCCGCTGTATCGCTACCGACCGTCCGGCGATGCCGATGCCCAACCCTTCCAACTCGACAGTGCCGAGCCGTCGGTGCCGTACGCCGAGTTCGCGGACAGCGAGGCCCGCTTCGCCATGCTCGCTCGTTCCAATCCGGAGCGTGCGAAGGAATTGGTGGCGTTGGCGCAGGCCGACGTGACCACCCGGCACGGCTACTACCAACAGCTCGTGGAGGTGCATCGGACTGCGCCGGGCCATGCGGACAACGCAGCGATCGCAGAGAGCGAGGACGAATCATGACCGACTTGACCACCAGGTATCTCGGGTTGACCCTCCGCAGTCCGCTGGTGGCGTCGGCCGGACCCGTCACCGGCGACATCGCCATGTGGCGGCGTCTCGAGGATGCCGGGGCAGGGGCCATCGTGCTGCCGTCGCTCTTCGAGGAGGAGATCGAGCACGAAGCCTTCGCCGTCGACTTCGCCGCCCAGCATGGCACCGACCAGTTTGGCGAAGCACTCACGTTCCTGCCGGAGTTACCGGTGGCCGAAGTGGGGCCGGCACGGCACCTCGCGCTCGTGGAGAAGGCTCGCGAACTTCTCACTATTCCGGTGATCGCCAGCTTGAACGGCACCAGCCCGGGCGGGTGGGTTCGCTACGCCAAGCACCTTGCCGATGCGGGCGCACATGCCATCGAACTGAACCTGTACGACGTGGTGGTGGACCCCACCATCACGTCGGTGGAGGTGGAGCACCGCTACGTGGAGTTGGTCGAGGAGGTGAAGGCGGAGATCAGCATTCCCCTGGCGGTGAAGCTGAGTCCGTGGTTCACCGCTCTCGGCAATCTGGCCATGCGAATGGAGGTCGCTGGCGCAGACGGTTTGGTGCTCTTCAACCGCCTGTATCAACCCGACATCGATCTGGACACGCTCACCGTGGTGCCGCGTCTTGCGCTGAGCACCCCTGCGGAGAGTCGGTTGCCGCTCCACTGGATCGCGAATCTGCGCGGTTCCGTGAAGGGTTCGTTGGCGGCGAGCTCCGGTGTGTACGACGGCGCCGACGCGATGAAGCTGCTGCTCGCGGGCGCCGATGTGGTGATGGCCACGAGCGCGCTGCTGCGCCACGGGCCTGAGCACCTGGTGGTGATGGAGCGGTTCCTCCGCGAGTGGATGGTCGCCCGCGACTATGTCTCGGTGAACGAACTGCGCGGCAGCGTCAGCCGCGAGAACGTGCCCGATCCGCAGGTGTACGAGCGATCGAACTACTACCAGGTCATCCACAGCTGGCGACAGCGGACCGTTCGGTAGCCTGCAGTCATGCGACACAGCGAGGGCCATTTCGGACACCGCGTCGGTTGGCTGCGAGCCATGGTGCTGGGTGCCAACGACGGCATCATCTCCACCGCAGCGCTGCTGCTGGGTGTTGCCGCGGCTGATGCATCGCGATCGGCGATCCTCACTGCGGGTATCGCCGGTTTGGTGGCGGGTGCCGTCTCGATGGGCTTGGGCGAGTACGTGTCGGTGAGTTCCCAGCGCGACTCCGAGCGCAGCGACATCGCGAAGGAGACCTGGGAGCTGGAGCACCAGGCAGACCACGAACTCGAAGAGCTCACGGCGATTTACCAGAGCAAGGGTCTCGACCGTGATCTCGCGCATCAGGTGGCCGTGGAACTGACGGCGCACGACGCCCTCGGCGCGCATCTGCGCGACGAACTCGGCATCAGCGACGACGAGCTGGCCAAGCCGTTCCAGGCTGCATGGAGCAGCACCGCGGCGTTCAGTATCGGGGCCGCTGTGCCGTTGGTGGCCACAGCATTGGCGGGAGCGTCGGTACGCGTCGCCACCATCATCGCGGTCACGATCGTGGCGCTCTTCGCGCTTGGGTACACCGGTGCTCGGCTCGGCGGCGCTCCGCCCGCTCGGCCGATCGCACGCGTGGTGATCGGCGGCATCATCGCGATGGCGGTCACGATGGCGGTCGGCAAGCTCTTCGGCGCGGCCATTGCCTGATCGGTCTCGTTCTGGGACCAAGGTCCATGGTACGGGTGTACCGGGAATGAGTAGCGTGACGCCATGACTGATCGTGCAGATGCCATCGTGATCGGTGCCGGAGTGATCGGTTCCGCCGTCGCCTTCGAACTCGCTCGGGGTGGCCGTTCGGTGATCGTGGTGGACAAAGGTGCCGGGCCCGGCACGGGCTCCACGAGTTCATCGGCGTCCATCATCCGCTTCAGCTATTCCACGCTCGATGCCGTGCTCGCTGCATGGGAGAGCGCGGCGCTATGGAACGACTGGGAGGGGCACCTCGGAACCGTCGACCCGGATGGCATGGTGCGGTTCGTTCGCACGGGCATGCTGATCTTTCACACGCCCGGCAACAACACGAACCGAGTGGAAGCACTGTGGGACGAGGTGGGCATCGCCTACGAGTTGCTCGATGCGCCGGCTCTCGCAGCGCGGATGCCCGGCCTCGACACCGGCCAGTACTTCCCTCCCAAGCGCATCGACGACCCGGCCTTCGCCGATGAGGCCACATCCCGCATGACCGCGATCTATGAACCCGAGTCGGGGTTCATCGACGACCCGATGCTGTCGGCGCACAACCTGGCCTTTGCCGCCCGTCAGCATGGCGCCGACTTCCGCTTCCACCAGGAGGTCGTGGGGTTCGAGCAGACCGACGGTCGGGTGTCGGGCGTGCTGTTGGCCGACGGCACCACGCTGCACGCGCCAGTGGTCGTGAACGTCGGCGGACCGCACTCCGGGGGCATCAATCGTCTGGCCGGGGTCACCGAGGGCATGCGCATCCAGCACCGCCCTCTACGTCAGGAAGTCTTCACGGTGGAAGCACCCGCTGGCATGCGTCTGGAAGACGGGTTCCCGGCCACGGCAGACCTCGACCTGGGGCAGTACATCCGGCCCCAACTCGGTGGCACCTGGATGTTGGGTGGCACCGAACCCGAATGCGACGAACTGCACTGGGTGGACGACCCGGATGCATACGACCCGTACCCCACTGTGGAGCAGTTCGAAGTGACCATGATGCGAGCTGCTCGGCGTGTGCCCGCCTTCGGCGTGCCGCATCGACCTGTCGGCTTGGCTGCGCTGTACGACGTGGCCGACGACTGGGTGCCGATCTACGACAAGAGCGATCTGCCCGGTTTCTTCATGGCGTGCGCCACCAGCGGAAACCAGTTCAAGAACGCTCCATTGGCCGGCAAGTTCATGGCAGCGATCATCGATGCCGAGGCTGCAGGCCACGACCACGACGAGGAACCGGTGCAGTACGTAGGTCCTCGCACCGGCCGCACCATCAACCTGGGTGCGTTCTCGCGGCGCCGCGACAAGGCTGTCACCAGCGGTACGGTGATGGGATAGCCCCTCGGGGTGCGCTGCGAAGGGAATCTGCATGAAGGTCAGGGTCGACGAAGATGCATGCCATGGGCATCAGAGCTGTGCCATTGCGGCCCCGGAGGTGTTCGGGTCCGACGATTACGGCAATGCCGTCGTGCTGATCACCGACGAGATCCCCGCAGACCTCGAGGCCAAGGTGCGTCGGGCCGAAGGGAACTGTCCGGAGCGAGCCATCCTGATCGAAGGCTGAGCGTGGCCTGCCTGCCCACCGCGCCGTGCTGACGATTCACCGTTGGTCCGCGACTCGTGCGGTGCCGTGGAAGAACGGCGGTGGCCTGACACGAGAGCTGGCGAGCCATCCGGCCAACGATGCCTTCGACTGGCGCCTGTCGGTGGCAGAGGTGGCCAGCGATGGCCCCTTCTCGGAGTTCCCGGGCGTTGATCGCCTGATCGTGTTGCTCGATGGTGCCGGCATGGACCTCGAGTTCGTCGATGAGGCGAGCTCGGTGCGGCTGCGCCCCGAGCTCGGCTGGTACCGATTCGCGGGTGAGTCGGTGGTGCACGCCACGTTGCCCGATGGCCCCACCACCGACCTGAACCTGATGTGGCGTCGAGACCGCTACGACGCCTCGCTGCGCATGCTCGAAGTGCCGGTCGGGTACGACCCGGTCGGGCGCCGCATGTTGGTGTTCGTCGCGGCTGGCGCTCCCACCTTGTCCGATGGCACCTTGCTGATGGTTGGCGATGCGGTCGAGACCGATGACGGCGTGGCGCTCGGTGGCACCGGCACCGTGGTGGTGTTCGTGCTCGATCCGCGCTGACGGCGATCGGGGAGTGGGAGCGCCCGGAGGGGCTGATCTACGCTGACTACTCATGGTCGCCATCGCTGCGTTGCACCCCACCGACATCTCGCTGGAGGTCACCTGGGCCGACGGGGTCACCAGCCGATTTCCGTGGCTGTGGCTGCGCGACCACGCCCACGACGACGACACCCTGCACCCCGTCACACAGCAGCGGCAACTGTTCACCGCGACCGTGCCGAAGGGTCTTCGTGGTCTGTCGTCCGAGGTGGTGGGCGACACCCTCGAGGTGACGTGGGATGTGCTGGAACCGATGTCTCGGTTGCCGGTGGAGTTTCTCGCCAAGTACCGCCATCCGCGTGTGGCTCGAGCCGCCATCGACGTGCCGGTGACGCTCTGGAACGGTCAGTCGATCACGACACCGACGGTGAACTATGCCGACGTGATGAACACCGACGCTGGGGTGGCGCAGTGGCTGGGCCGCACCCTGCAGTACGGATTCTGCATCGTCACCGGCACGCCCGCGACGGGTGCGGCAACCGAGGCGCTGCTGCGTCGCGTGAGCTACATCCGCGAGACCATCTTCGGCGGTTTCTGGGAGTTCAGCGCCGACCTCGCCAAGGCCGACACCGCCTACACGACGATGGAGTTGCGCGGTCACACCGACGGCACCTACTCGCACGACGCGCCGGGCTTCCAGTTGCTGCACTGCCTGGAACTCGATGCCACGGGCGGCGAGAGCACGCTGGTGGACGCGTTCGCCATTGCCCGCCGTATCGAGGCGGATGCACCGGAGTTGTTCGAGGTGTTGAGCAGCGTCGCGGTGCCCGGGCAGTACATCGGGGATGGCTCGCATCTGTTGTCGGCCCGCCCGGTGTTCCGACACGATCACACCGGCCGGTTGGCGCAGGTGAGCTTCAACAACTACGACCGGGCGCCATTCCTGCTGGAGGAAGGCGACATGCTGGCGTTCTACGACGCCATTCGGATGTTCGACGAGCTCGCCAACGACCCGCATCTGCAGTGGAGGCATGTGCTGCAGCCCGGCGAGGCGATGCTGTTCGACAACTGGCGTCTCTTGCACGGCCGTGCCGCCTACCACGGGGTCCGCCGCATGTGCGGCGGATACCTGAACCGCGAAGACGTCGAAAGTCGTCTGCGGCAGCTGCTCTAGCCGGGGTCGTACTCCCAGGTCGCCCGAATGCTGCGAGTGGCCACTAGGTGAGCGTTCGGCTCGTCGACATCGTCCACCCACGACAGCGCCTCCGTGCTGCTGCGGCCGTGGGCTTCGTGGCGAGCGACCAGTCGGGCGCGCCGAACGCCATCATCGGGTCGCAGCAGCCAACGCTCGTCGAGTTGCTGCTGCACGAGGGCCCAGTTGCCGATGGGCAGCAGGAGGTAGTTGCCTTCGGTGATCACCAGTTCGGCCGTGGTGGCGATACGGATGGCGCAGGCGATCGGCTCCTCGATATCGCGGTGGAATCGGGGCACCAGCACGTCGTGCTCGCGTGCCCGAACTCGATGGAGCGCAGCCAGATAACCGTCCACATCGAAGGTCTCCGGTGCCCCCTTCCGATGGGCAAGCCCCAGCCGATGTAGTTCCTCGTTGGCGAAGTGGAAACCATCCATCGGCAGCAGCGCAGCACGGTCGCCGAAGTGGGTCAGCAGCCGGTCGGCCAGGGTGCTCTTGCCGCTGCCGGGAGGTCCGGCGATACCCAGCAGTCTGCCCCCTCGGGCCAGCATGGTCTCGACCTGGTCGATGGCCTCGTTCACAACGCTTGACCCGCCACACGACCCTCGTAGATGGCGTGCACCGCGAGGCGCGCTGCCACGGCATCGCCCACGGCTCGAACATCGGGGTGCTGGCCAGCGAGCTCGTCGATGACATCGCGCACCGGTGTGTTGATGGTGGCGAGCACCAACGAGTCGGCTTCCACGAAGGTGTCGGTGCGGCCGGCGAAGCTGTGCACCGTGGCGCCCGTTCCGGTCCACTCGGTGACGACGCTTTCGGTGTGCCACGTCACGCCCAGTTCGCCGAGGCGGGCGCGCAGCTTCCAGTCGCCACTTGTCCGCTGAATCGTGTGGCCCACCATCGGGTACGACGTGACGATGACCACATCGTGACCGCGTTCTGCAAGGAACCATGCGGTGCCGCCGCCTCGCCAGTCGCCGAGGTCGTCGACGACGACCACCCGATGGCCGAGATGAGCGCGGCTCGCCAGCACGTCGTCGATGCTGGCGACGTTCGGCAACGTCACCCCGGGCAGCGTGGTCTGCAGAGGCAGTTGGCGTTGGAAGCCCGTGTCGGAGGGCTGCGATCCGGTGGCCATCACCACGGCGTCGGCACCGAAAGCCGTGATGTCGTCGGCGAACATCGGTGTGTTCACCTGCACATGGACATCGAGCCGTTCGAGTTCGCGTTCGTACCACTCGATGAGTTCGGTGATCTGCGACCGACGGGGTTGCAGGCCCGCAAGGCGAAAGGCGCCGCCGAGCTCCGGCCCTGCCTCGGCCAACGTGACGCGATGCCCCCGTTCGGCAGCGACGCGTGCGGTCTCCATCCCGCCGGGCCCACCGCCCACCACCAGCACCGTCTTGGGCTTCGAGGCAGGTTCGAAGGTGTCGCCGCCCCACTCCCACTCGCGGCCCACCGACGGGTTCACGAGACAGGAGATCCAGTAGTCGCGGGAGCGCCGCCCCCAGCACATCTGGTTGCACGAGATGCAGCCACGGACCTCGTCGGCGCGACCGGTGAGGGTCTTGTTCACGAGGTACGGGTCGGCGATCTGACCGCGCACGATGCTCACCATGTCGGCCTGCCCGCTGGCGATCACATAGTCGGCGTTCTCCGGCGTGCGCACCTGGCTCTCGGCCTGCACCTTGGCGTGACGCACCGCGCCCTTCAGTCGCTCTGCGTACTCCACCCCGAGCTTGTCGGCGTACTGGAACGTGGGGATGATCTTGTCGGAGTCGAAGTAGCTGCCGGTGCCGCAGGTGACGTAGTCCATGAGGTGGCGGTCGTCGTACCAGGCGACCACTTCGCACAGGTCGTCGATGCTCATCGCCACCGCGCTGGTGGGATCGATGCTGACGGCGAGCCCGATCACGAACTCGTCGCCCACACGAACGCGGATGCGCTCCATGATCTCGCGGCCGAAACGCAGCCGATTCTCCAGCGAGCCACCCCACTGATCAGTTCGCCGGTTGCTCCATGGCAACCAGAACTGGTCGATGATGGCGTGATAGGCGGCGAATAGTTCCACACCGTCGAAACCGCACCGTTTTGCTCGGTCGGCAGCATCGACGAAGCTCTCGATGGTCTCTTCGATCTCCGCCTCGCTCATCGCGTGGCTTCCTTCGGCGTCGTGGTACGACGGCAGCCCCGATGGCGACCACGATGGCTGGTAGCTGTTGTCGAAGTCGCCGTGCTGGCCCACGTGATAGAGCTGCTGCAGGATCACCGATCCTTCGGCGTGCACGGCGTCGGTGATGGCCCGGAATCCGGGGATCACGGCGTCGTCGCCGGTGAGGAAGTTGCCTCTGGTGAGCACCGCCGTCGGGTGCACCGGCACGGGTTCCACCACGATCATCGCTGCTCCACCCCGGGCCCGCTCGAGGTAGTAGCCGAGGTGCCGCGCTGCGGGCAGACCCAGTTCCGACATGTTGGCCGTATGGGCACCGAACACCACACGGTTACGCAACGTGAGGTGGCGCAATTGCAGCGGCTGCGCGAGGTGCGAATAGCTGGCACTCATGCCCACAACGTAGTGGCAGACGGCTGTGCGATGATCTGACGATGAGCGACGAGCGCTTGGCCTGGATCTACGCCGCCACGAACCCGGACGAACTCCAGGAGCGCTACGACTGGTGGGCACAGCAGTACGACACC
>CANHST010000012.1 GCA_947463235.1 Acidimicrobiaceae bacterium | reverse complement strand
GGTGCTGGGCGTGTTCAGCATGGCGAAGGCCGACCCGCAGTGCGTCGGCGCGGTGCAATGCTCCATCGTCAACAACACCACGGCCACGGTGCCCGCAACCACGCCATCGGTCACGCCCACGGTGCCGGGCGTGCCCACCACGCCCTCGAGCACCACCACCACCCTGCCGCCACAGCCCGAGCCCTACGTGGCAGTGGGCGAATCGGTGATGCTCGGTGCGGCACCCCAACTTCGGGCAGCCGGGGTGGTGGTCGATGCCGCGGAGAACCGCGGGTTCAACGGCACACGCGAGGCCATCGCGGAGATGCGCAACCGCGGCACGATTGCCAAGGGAACCATGGTCATCGTGCAGGTGGGTACCAACGGTCCCATCAGCGTTGCGCAGTACGAGGCCCTCATCGCCGAGTTGCCGACCACGGTGAAGGCCATTGCGTTCATGACCCTGCACTCGACCCTGCAGTGGATTTCGGGCAACAACGACAACCTCAGGGCGCTGCAATTGGCGCACCCAGAAATCCACATCATCGACTGGGATGCCGAGTCGGCGAAGATCAAGCTGTGTCCCGACGAGACACACATCAGCTGCAGCATCGAGGCCACCAACTTCTACGCCAATCTGCTGCTCGCCGAATTCGGCCTTCCCGCTATCAAGTGACTTTCACACGGCGGCGCTAATGGGCGTACGCTCGGGAGTATGACCACTCCTGTACGTGTCGCCGTCACCGGTGCAGCCGGCCAGATCGGCTACAGCCTCCTGTTTCGTATTGCCTCTGGTTCCATGCTCGGACCCGATACCCCCGTCATCCTCCAGTTACTGGAAATCACACCGGCCCTCGGTGCGCTGAACGGCGTGAAGATGGAGCTCGACGACTGCGCATTCCCGCTGCTCGCCGACGTGGTGTGCACCGACGATGCCAACGTGGCCTTCGGCGATGCCGACGTGGCACTGCTCGTTGGCGCGATGCCGCGCAAGGCCGGTATGGAACGCAGCGACCTGCTGTCGGCCAACGGTGGCATCTTCAAGCCGCAGGGCAAGGCCCTCAGCGACAGCGCGAAGAAGGACGTGAAGATCCTGGTGGTGGGTAACCCCGCGAACACCAACGCCCTCATCGCCATGAACAACGCCCCCGACCTCGACCCGGGTCGATTCACCGCAATGACCCGCCTCGACCACAACCGTGCGGTCAGCCAGCTGGCACAGCGCACCGGCACCACGGTGAACGACGTCACGAACATGACCATCTGGGGGAACCACTCGGTCACCCAGTTCGCCGACCTGTACCACGCCAAGGTGAACGGCCAGAACGCGTACGACATGGTGAACGACCACGCCTGGTACGCCGACACCTACCTGCCCAGCGTGGCCAAGCGCGGCGCCGCCATCATCGAGGCCCGCGGCGCGTCGTCGGCTGCCTCCGCAGCGAATGCCGCGGTCGACCACATCCGTAGCTGGACGCTCGGCACCGTCGAAGGCGACTGGGTGAGCATGGCCATCCCGAGCGACGGCAGCTACGGCGTGCCCGAGGGCATCATCTCGAGCTTCCCCTGCACCTGCAAGGACGGCAAGTACTCCATCGTGCAAGGCCTCGACATCAATGAGTTCAGCCGCGGCAAGATCGATGCCAGCGTCGCCGAACTCATCGAAGAGCGCGACGCCGTGAAGGACCTCGGCCTCATCTGACGCCCGGTTACGCATCGCGGGCATCGCAGTGGGCCATCACGGCCCGCAGCGATGCCCGCGTTCGTTTTCTGGTCGGGTTACTCGCTGGTGGGGCCGGTGAAGTTCGGGGGCCGCTTCTCGCGATGGCTTGCCAAGCCTTCGGCGGCATCGGGCCCGCCGAAGCCGTAGAACTCGTAGGCAAGGCTGGCGTCGAAGATGGGTCCGGCCTGGCGGTACCAGTGGTTCAGCGTGTGCTTGGTGAATCGGATGGCGGCCTGGGCCATGCCAGCCAACTGCACGGCGACTTCCAGCGCGCGTGCATGCACCTGGTCGTCGTCGACGCAGATCGACACCAGACCGATGCGCTCCGCCTCTTCGCCCATGAGCGTGTCGCAGGTGAGCAGGTAGTACTTCGCCTTGGCCATGCCGCACAACATCGGCCAGCAGATAGCGGCATGGTCGCCCGCTGCAACGCCGAGACGGGTGTGGCCGTCGATGATGCGCGCCGTGCGTCCCACCACTGACACGTCGGCCAACAACCCGCAGACCAACCCGGCGCCCACGGCAGGGCCGTGGATGGCCGACACGATGGGCTTCGAGCAGTTGATGACGTTGTTCACGATGTCGCGGGCCTCGCGCATCGCCCGGGTGCGAGCCGCATAGTCGTTCGTGAGTTCGTCGAGCAGCTCGAAGCTGCCGCCGGCGCTGAAGGCCTTGCCGGCGCCCTGGATGAGCGCCACCCGTACCTCTGGGTCGCGATCGATGGTGAGCCACACATCGGCGAGTTGCTGGTGGCACGCAGGAGAAACGGAGTTCAACCCCGGTGCATCGAGCGTGATGCGCAGCACGCCGGGCGAGGGAACATCGAATGACAGGTCGGGAAACGTTGCCGCATAGTTGGCCATGTCGCGACTGTAGGGGGATAGGTTGGGCCGTCCCCTAAGGAGGTCCGCCATGGATCACATCCTCATCGACGACCTGAGGGTGCTCACCATCATCGGTGCGTTGCCCCACGAGCGTGAGATCGCTCAACCACTGCGTATCGACCTCCGCCTCGGGGTGGATCTGCACAACGCCGGTCGGAGCGACGAACTCACCGACACCGTGCATTACGGGTTGGTCTGCGAGCGCGTGGTGGCCATGGCGCAGGACTCCAAGGACATCCTGCTCGAGCGCCTGGCGGCCAAGGTTGCCGACGTGGTGTTGGAGTTCGATCTGGTGGAGACCGTCGATGTCACGCTCACCAAACTTCGCCCTCCGGTGCCCGAAGCAGTGGGCACCACTTCGGTGGTCATCCACCGCAGCCGCGCCGAAGCAGCCGCACCTCCGCTGGAGGACCATGAGGTCATCGTGGCACTGGGTTCGAACCTCGGCGATCGCCTCGGGTATCTCCGTTTCGCAGTCCAGGAACTCGGCAACGTGGTTGCCATGAGTCAGGTGTTCGAGACCGAACCTGTTGGCGGGCCCGACGACCAGGGCGCGTACCTGAACATGGTGGTGAAGGTGCAGACCTCGCTCGACCCCTACGCGTTCATCCGTCGTTGTCAGCGCATCGAGGCCAACGCCCTGCGCCAGCGCATCGTGCGCTGGGGTCCGCGCACGCTCGACGTCGACATGCTCTTCTACGACGACGTGCAGATCGACAGCGAGCGTCTTACGGTGCCGCACCCGCGCATCAACGAGCGTCGCTTCGTGCTCACGCCACTCAGCGAAGTGGCCCCCGAGCGCTGCCCGGACGGTTGGGACGACATGCTGCCTCCCAGCGAGATCCACGCACGCGGTCCGCTGGTGGTGTGACCATGCCTGGGTCAGTCGCCCGTCACGCGACGTTCGAACATTCGCACCTTGGCGGGGTAGTGAGCGCGCCCGAACTCGGGTCGGCCGCGCAACACGATTTCCAGCAGTTCGTCGTGCTGCACGGTTTCCTTCCACGGGAGGGCGATGTACAGCGGAAGGTCGAACACGCGCATTGCGTCGAGGTTGCTGTACACCCGCTTCTGGTAGACGTAGCGCTCTTCCCACGGCCAGTTCGACGGCGCGAAGCCGGTGCCCGGGTCGAGCACGCAGCGGTGGCGCAGTCCGTAGCGGTCGGCGTCGCGCAGTCGGGCGTCGAAGAACTCCACGATGGCGTCGACAGGATCTCGGTCCACCATCTCCATGGCCCGCGGGTTGGGACCGCTCAGAAACGGCACCACGATGGGCACATCGAACTCGGCGGCCACTTCCCACATCGCATCGCTCTGCATGCCGTCGGCGGCGTTGATCACCGTGGCTCCCGCCTGCAGCGCGCGACGCAGCACCTCGGGTCGCCACGTGTCCACGCTCATCGGCACGCCCAGCGTGGCCAGCGCCGGCACCAGGTCGCGCAGGCGATCCCATTCGGCTTCCCACGGCACCACTTCGGCCGCATCGGTGCTGCCCTGCCCGCCGAGATCCAGCCCATCGG
This sequence comes from Acidimicrobiaceae bacterium, assembly GCA_947463235.1. Classification (GTDB taxonomy): domain Bacteria; phylum Actinomycetota; class Acidimicrobiia; order Acidimicrobiales; family Ilumatobacteraceae; genus UBA668. The sequence continues at coordinate 23,581 of CANHST010000012.1, read as the reverse complement.
CACCGTCGGCCAGCAGTTGGTGGGCTCGTGCCAGCGCCTGCTCGGGCGTGGTGGCAATGGAGTCGAGGTTCAGCGAATCGGGGCTGGCGTTCACGACGCCGTAGATGAACATGGTCGCGGAGCCTACTTGCCGATGGTGCGGCCTCCCATGGTGGAGACCTTCCTGGTGGAGTTCCGATGACGGGTGTTCGTCTCGTCGACGTCGACGACAGCGCGCTCGACGCGATGGTGGAAGCCAAGGCCGGTCGCACCATTTCGGTGTGTATTCCCTGCCGCGACGAAGCGGCCACCGTGGGTCCGCTGATCACCACCATTCGGCGTGAGCTGCAAGAGGCCGTGCCGTTCATCGACGAGCTCATCGTCATCGACGATCGCAGCACCGACGACACCGCCATCGTGGCAGCGGGCTCGGGTGCCACCGTGGTCGATATCAACGACATCCACGAGCACTACGGCGTCGGCCATGGCAAAGGCAACGTGCTGTGGTGCAGCCTGGTGGCCAGCAAGGGCGACTTCGTGGTCTGGATCGATGGCGACATCACCAGCTTCGCCCCCAGCTGGGTGGTGCGCTTGGCTGCCCCGATGCTGCAGGACGAATCCGTCGCGTTGGTGAAGAGCCTCTCGCATCGTCCCACCCGTCTCGGAGGCGGTGGCCGCACGACCGAGCTCGTGGCCCGCCCCATGATGTCGCTCTACTACCCCGAACTCACCGGGCTGCATCAGCCGCTGGCCGGCGAGTATGCGGGTCGACGCACCGTGCTCGAACAGTTGCCGTTCGTGCAGGGGTGGGGGGTCGAGATTGCCATGCTCATCGACATCGCCCGCACGTACGGCCCCGAAGCCATCGCCCAGATCGACCTCGGCACCCGCGAGCATCGGCATCGCTCGCTGCATGCGCTGTCGGTGCAGGCGGCGGAGGTGATGGCCACGATGCTGGGTCGGGTGCCCTCGGGCAGTCTGCTCGCCGAGGCCGAACCGGCGTTGCAGCGGGCCGATGGCTCGATGGTGCCCTTGAACCTGTCGGAACGTCCGCCGCTGGCCTGGCTGCGTTCCTGAGTTCGGTCAGCCGCCGAACGCGGCGAGCGCCTTCACGATGCGGGCGGGGCTGGTGCCGCGGGCGGCCCCCAATGTCTGGGCGAACACGCTGACGCGCAGTTCCTCCAGCATCCAGCCGATCTCCACCATCTCCGGGGTCACGTCGCCACGTGGCGTGCGCCGCAGCAGTTCGGTGTAGCGGCGCTCCAGCGCCACCACCTCGCGCAGGTTCGCCTGGTCCTTGTGGGGTGCTTCAGGCACCTTCGACATGCGCAGGTCGATGGCCTTCACGTAGCGCACCAAATCGGGTAGGCGGGCGGGCCCGGTGGCAGCCACGAAGCCGGGGCGCACCAAGCGGGCCAGTTGGGCCTCGGCGTCGTTGGCGCTCGCTGCCACGGCGGGTGCCACGAGTTTGTCCAGCCGCCCATGCACTGAACCCGCAGCGATCAACACCTCGGTGGCGGTGCGCAGCAGGCGAGCCGCGCGGTCGGGTAGTTCGTTCTTGGCGGCCACGACGAGCGCCGCAAAGCCGTCGGCGGTGAACGTGATGCCGCCATGGTGAACCATCACCGCGTCGGCTGCGGCGACCAGACAATCCTGCTCCAGTTCGTCGAGCGTGGAGGTTCCCGACCGAGCTACGGCGAGCTTGCCCGCATTCGTGAGGTCCCGCTCCAGCGCTCGCTTGTTCACCGGCACGGCGAGCAGCAGCAGTCGTCGCACGCCCGAGCGCATCACCTTCGCCTGCAGTTCGGGGTTGGTGAACACCCGAATGCTCACGCTGTCGCCATCGTCGAGCAAGGCTGGGTAGCCGCGCACGGTGATGCCGTCATGCTGACGTTCCACCAGCTCGGGTAGATCGTCGAAGTCCCATGCCACGATGCCCTTGCGTTCCTCGATGGGTGTGCTGCGAGCGATGGCGGCACGCACCCTGGTGGCGAGTTGTTCGCGCAGGGCATCGATGTTCTTCCCGATGGCCAGTGCGTTCCCGTGCTCGTCGTCGATCGAGAACGTGACGCGCAGATGCAGGGGCGCCTTGGTGGGTTGGAACTCGCGAGGTGGCACCGTCACGCCCGTCACCTGCTGCACGGTTCGACTGAGCGCGTGGGCCAACGGCACTTCGTCCACGTCGAGCGCTGCGCACACCTTCGCAACAACTTCGTTCATCGGCGTGAGTTCGCGTCGGTACTCCTTGGCCACGTTGCGCACCAGTGCCTCCACCAACTCGTCGCGGAAACCCGGCACCTGCCAGTCGAAGCCGTCGGGGTGCACCTGGTTCAGTGCCGCGAGGGGCACGTGTACGGTGACGCCGTCGTCGGGGGCGCCCGGGTCGAAGCGGTAGGTGAGCGCCAGCGTCACGTCGTCCTGCTGCCAGGTGCTGGGGAAGTCGGCTGCGTTCAACACCCCCGACCCGCTCACGAAGTGCTCCAGCCGCATCGTGAGCAGTTCGGGTTCCTTGCTGCGGGCGTCCTTCCACCAACGGTCGAAGTGGCGTGTGGTCACCACATCGGGCCCGACCCGGCGGTCGTAGAACCGGAACACGGCCTCAGCGTCCACCAGGTCGATGCGGCGCACGCGTTCACTCATGCCCACGAGGTCGTCGAGGAAGCGCAGGTTCTTCTTCCAGAACGCATGGCTCGGCTGCCAGTCACCTTCCACCAACGCGCAGCGGATGAAGAACTCGCGAGCCGCCACGGGGTCCACGCGGTCGTAGCCGACGGTTCGGTTCACGATGGGCAACCCGTAGAGGCTCACCTGCTCGCGGCACACTGCGCCGCCACGCCGCTGGTCCCACCACGGTTCGCCGTACGAGCGCTTCGTGAGGTGGGCGCCGAGGCGCTCGGCCCATTCGGGCTGCACGTCGGCCACCACTCGGCCCCACAGACGGTTGGTCTCCACCAGTTCGGCGGCGATGACCCACTTCGGCGACGCCTTCGCCACCGCCGATTCCCGACCGATGGCGAAACGCGAACCATGTGCGCCGCGGTACTCGCGGCCCTTCATCGGCCGCCCCTTGGGGTCGTTGGCCTTTGGTGCGCCCGTGTCGTCGCGCATGCCGATGTGGCTGAGCAGACCGGCCAGCAGCGCCTGATGCACGCGATCCGGGTGGCCCTTCTCGGTGCCGGGTCGCAGCCCCAACTGGCCGGCCACCTGCCGAAGTTGGCTGAACAGGTCTTGCCATTCGCGCACGCGCAGGTAGTTCAGGTACTCGTTGCGGCACAGCTTGCGGAACTGGCTGCTGCCGAGCAGTTGCTGCTGCTCGCGCAGGTGGTCCCACAAGGCCACCAGTGTGAGGAAGTCGCTACCGGGCACCACGAAACGGGCGTGCAGTTCGTCGGCCTCGCCGCGCTTCTCCGCCGGCCGCTCGCGTGGGTCCTGAATGCTCAACGCGGCAGCGATCACCAGCACCTCTCGCACGCACCCGTGACGCTCGGCCTCCAACACCATTCGGCCGAGCCGGGGATCGACCGGCAGGCGTGCCAGCCGCTTGCCCAACGGGGTGAGACGGCCGGAGGTGTTGCCCTCCAACGCGATGGCGCCAAGTTCCTCGAGCAGTGCGTAGCCGTCGCGCACGGCGCGCTCGTCGGGCGGGTCGAGGAACGGGAATGCACTCACGTCGCCAAGGCCCAGTGCTGTCATCTGGAGGATCACCGAGGCGAGGTTCGTGCGCAGGATCTCGGGTTCGGTGAACTCCTCGCGGTCGACGAAGTCGTCTTCCGCATAGAGACGAATGCAGATGCCGGGAGCCACTCGACCGCATCGGCCGGCGCGCTGGTTCGCCGAGGCTTGCGACACCGGTTCGATGGGCAATCGCTGCACCTTCAACCGGTGGCTGTAGCGGCTGATGCGCGCAGTGCCAGCATCCACCACGTAGCGCACGCCGGGCACGGTGAGGCTGGTCTCGGCCACGTTGGTGCTCAGCACGATGCGTCGGCCCTGATGCGGTTGGAAGATGCGGTGCTGCTCTGGCGCCGACAGTCGGGCGTACAGCGGCAGCACCTCGAGGCGATCGCCCTGTTCCAGTGTGCGACGGCGCAACGCGTCGGCCACGTCGTGGATCTCGCGTTCGCCGCTGAGGAACACCAGCACGTCACCGCGTCCATCGCCGGCCAACTCGTCGACCGCGTCGAGCACCGCATGCACCTGGTCGCGATCGTCATCGGGGTCTTCGTCGCGCGCGCCATAGGGGCGGTAGCGCATTTCCACCGGATAGCTGCGGCCGCTCACCGAGATGACCGGAGCCGGTGCGTCCGGAGTGCCGAAGTGCGCGGCGAAGCGCTCGGTGTCGATGGTGGCCGAGGTGACCACGAGCTTCAGGTCCGGGCGCTTCGGTAGCAACTGCTTCAGGTAGCCGAGCAGGAAATCGATGTTGAGGCTGCGCTCGTGCGCTTCATCGATGATCAGGGTGTCGTACCGACGCAGCATGCGATCGCGCTGGATCTCGGCCAAAAGAATTCCGTCGGTCATCACCTTCACGCGCGTCTGCTCACCGACCTTGTCCGTGAACCGCACGGTGTAGCCCACTGTGGTGCCGAGTTCTGTGCCGAGTTCCTCGGCGATGCGTTCGGCGATGGTGCGCGCCGCGACACGTCGCGGCTGCGTGTGGCCGATGAGGGTGCCGTCGCCTCGTCCCAACGCAAGGCAGATCTGGGGGAGTTGTGTGCTCTTGCCGGAACCGGTCTCGCCCGCCACGATCACCACCTGATGGTCGCGGATCGCGACCATCAGTTCATCGCGATGCGCATCGATGGGCAGACCGACGTGTTCCATACCGACTGCCAGCATGGCACCATGTGGCCTGTGGCCCACCTGACCAATTCGAACCGCTGGCTCCGGCTGGTACCGGCGTCGGTGCTCACCGTGGCGGTGGTGGCGCTCGGGGCCTGCGGTGAGAACAAGGACCCGGCGGCACTCCCGGGGAAGAAGCTGGCTCGCGAGTACGGATGCATGGCCTGTCACAGCACCGATGGATCGGTGGGGGTGGGGCCCGCATGGAAGGGCCTGTTCGAGTCGGAGGTCGCCCTGGAAGGCGGTCGCATCGTCACGGTGGACCGACCGTTTCTCATGCGTTCCATCAGCGACCCGTCAGCCGATGTGCCGCAGGGAACATCGGTGCCGATGCCGGTGAACCGGGTACCCGCCGCCGATGTGGAACTGATCGTCGACTACATCGTCTCGCTCAAGTGAGCAGGGTCGCAGCCCGAGCGAATCAGCCGAGTGACGGCGGCAGCAGCACGGCGCCCATGGCGTGAATGACGCCGTTCGATGCCTGGATGTTCTGCACGGCGATCGGGTTGCCGTTGATCAGCCAGTTCCCCTGGTCGTCCTTGGTGGTGGTGAGTTCTTCACCCTGCACCGTGGTGAGCTTGCCGCCATCGGTGAACTGATCGCTGGTGATCTTGCCGGCCACCACGTGGTAGGTGAGCACCGTGGTGAGGAGACCCTTCGGGTCGTTCAGCGCAGCATTGAGGGTGGCCTTGTCGAGGGCGGCGAAGGCCGCATCGACGGGAGCGAACACCGTGAACGGCCCGTCGCCCTGGAGGGTTTCCACCAACCCGGCTGCAGTGACGGCATCTACCAGGGTGCCGAAGCCGGCGTCCTTGAAGGTGACCGCAACATCGACCACGGTGCCCACTGCGGGGACGAGCACATCGCTCATCACGTACACGTAGCCGTTCGTGGCCTGCACGCCAGCGCCGACAGGGTTGCCATCCACGAAGAACGCATCGCCCACCTTGGTGATGGTCAGCATGTCGCCAGCGAGTGTCTTCAGTTCGCCCGCCTTCATCTCCTCGGGAGTGATGGCACCGTCCACCACGTGGTGGAGCAGCACCGTCTTCAGCACATCGCTGTTGTCCTGCACCGTGTGCAGCACATCGAGCGGCAGCTTGGCGAATGCATCGTCGGTGGGAGCGAACACCGTGTACGGGCCGGCGCGCAGCGCCTCGACGAGCCCCTGATCGACCACGAGACCGGCGAGTTCGGTGAACACGTGGGAGGTGAGTGCCGTTCCGACGATGTCGCCCATGGGAAGGGGCACCTCGGTCGTGGTGGTGGCATCACCCGGCACGGTGGAGGCCGCCGTGGTGGTCACGGCGTCGTTGGGGTCTTCGGAGCACGCTGCGGCACCGATGGCCAGCAGGCCGACCAGAGCGACGGTGAGATGAAGAGGGCGACGGGAGGTTGGCTTACGGTTCACGGACACGCAGACGACGGTACTGGCGGTCGCTCGTTGCAGTCAGGGGCGCGCGGCCCGTAGGGCACGGGACCAAAGACCCTACGTAGCTCGGCCTACAGTGGCCGTCGTGTCAGACCTGGAGCTCGAGTACACGCCCAGCTCGCGGGCCGGTGGTTCGGCAGCGCCGTTCGTGGCCGATTATCAGGCCCGCAGTGCTGCGGCCGCAGCGCGGTTCGAGGGAAGCGTCGAGAGCTTCTCGGCCGGTGGCCGATTGGTTCGGCCCGGTCCCGACTCGCCGTTGCTGGTCTTCATCCACGGTGGTTACTGGCAGGCGCTGAGCGCCGCTGATTCGATGTATCTAGCCCCTGGGGCGGTGGCGGCGGGGTGGTCGTTCGCTGCCGTCGAGTACACCATCGCTCCCGGCGGCACGCTGGCGCAGATGGTCGGCGAGTGCGCAACCGCGCTGGCGCACCTGGCGCAGCGCGGCCCGTGGAACCGCGTGGTGCTCGCCGGTCATTCGGCGGGCGCACACCTGGCGGCGATGGTGGCCGTGAGCGCAGTGGCACCCATTCGCATCGACCGACTGGTGCTGATCAGCGGCGTGTTCGACCTTCGGCCGCTGGTGCACACCACGGTGAACGAACCGTTGGGTCTGGACCTTGCGGCGGCCGCCGCCCTCAGCCCCGCGTTGCTGCCGTTGGATGCCATCCCCGACACCGTGGTGGCATGGGCGGAGAACGACACCGACTCCTTCAAGGCGCAGAGCCACGTGATGGCTGCTCGGTTGCGGTTGGCGGGTGCCACTGTGGTGGAACTCGAATCCCTGGCGCGCCATCATTTCGACATCGTCGACGATCTCGTCGACCCCACCTGTTCGCTTGGCGCTGCCGCGCTGAGCTCACCACATCATGGAGGAAGCTCATGACCACCTTGCAGGCCGATGTGGTGGTGGTGGGCGGAGGCTCGGGCGGGTGCGTGGTGGCCGGCCGTCTGGCAGAACGCGGCCGCGATGTGCTGCTGCTGGAGGCCGGGCCCGACTACGGCCCAGCCGACTCGGGTCGTTGGCCGCTCGACCTGATGAGCGCCCGCATGCTCGCGACGTCGCACGACTGGGGCTACGCCTCGGGTCGATGGGTGTTCGAGCGGGCTCGCGTCATCGGCGGGTGCAGTTCGCACAATGGTGCCATCGCCGCTGTCGGGCAGCGCGAGGAGTACGACGACTGGGGATTGCCCGGATGGCGAGGTGACGACGTGGCCCCGTTGTTCGCCGACATCGTGCAGCGCGTTCGGGTGCGTGCCTATGAAAGCCATGAGGCTGGTCCGTTCCATGCCCGCTGCCTCGAGGCTGCGACTGCGCTCGGATGGCCCATCGCCAGCGACCTCTGCGACCTCGATGCTGGCCCATCGTTCGGCCTGGAGACCGTGAATGTGGCGGGCGATGTTCGGTGGAACACCGCATTTGCCTACCTCGACCCGGTGCGCAGCGGTTCGCTCCGCATCGTCGACCATCTCCTGATTGATCGGTTGGTGTCGGATGCCGGCGCCGTGCGCGTGTTCGGCGTTCGCAACGGTGAGGCCGTGGTGGTGGAGGCCAACACGGTGGTGTTGGCGTGTGGCGCCTATGGCACGCCGCTGGTGCTGGAGCGTTCCGGTGTGGGCGACCCCGAGGTGCTGCGTGCTGCCGGGGTGCAGGTGAACTTGGCGCTTCCGGGTGTGGGAGCGAACCTGCACGACCATCCGATGGTGCACGCCGATCGGGCGGTGAGCGCGGAATTGCAGACCTGGCTCGACGAACAAGCCGCCACCGGCTTCCTGCCGGAAGAGCAGACGCTCGGCAAGTTCGTGTCGTCCCAGTCGTTGGACGGCCGCTACGACATGCACGTGTTCCCGGTCTGCGCCAGCGACCAGACGAGTTTCCTCTATGGCCGAGTGCACGTGGAGGTGTCGTGTGTGGATGTGCACAGCCGTGGCTTCATCCACATCGCCTCGGCCGACCCTGACGCTCACCCGATCATCGATCACCGTTATCTCAGCGACCCTACGGGGCACGACCTCGCGGTGCTACGGGAAGGTTTGGTGCTGGCGGAACAGCTGCTCGATCAGCCGGTACTGGCCAGCGTGCTCGGTCCGCGCATCACCGACATGAGCAGCGACCAAGCCATCCGCGACACCGTCGCGCACTACTACCACCCTGTGGGTAGTTGCGCGATGGGGAGTGGCCCGATGGCGGTCTGCGATGCGGACGGCCGCGTGCACGGCCTGCCCGGGGTGGTGGTGGCCGATGCCAGCCTGATGCCGAAGATCACGCGCGCCAACACGAACCTGCCGACCATGATGATCGGCGAGCGGATCGCTCGCACGCTCTGACAGCGTTCAGTCGTCGGTGACGGTACCAACGCCCACGGCGCTGGGTTCCACGAAGTCGGTGTCGAGTGCCCATGCCACGGCATCGGCGCGATTGGTGACGCCGATTCGTTCGTAGACGCGACCGAGGTGTGCCTTCACGGTCTTCTCGCCGATGCCGAGAATCTCACCGATCTGGCGGTTAGGTAGGCCGCGAACGGCGAGTTTCAGCACCTCGGACTCGCGGTCGGTGAGCTTCAGGCCGGACCGCCGTTCGTGGCGATCGCGCACCAGTGTGAGCGCGAGGCGCGGATCGATCGGCGACTCGCCGCGGGCGGCGGAACGAATCCCTTCGGCGATGGCGTTGGGGTCGCTGTCCTTGAGGAGGAAGCCGAGCGCTCCGGCGTCGATTGCTGCCAACACGTGAGGCGGATCGGCAGTGGCGGCGAGCACCAGCACATGCGCGTCGGCGCGGTTCGACATGATGCGTCGCGTTGCCTCCACGCCATCCACCGGATGCATGGAGAGGTCCATCAGCATCACGTCGGGGCGATGCTCGGCGTCGAGCGCGATGGCTGTCTCGCCATCGAGGGCGGTGGTGAGCACCTCGATGTCGTCCTCGGCTCCGATGAGACGGGCGAGGCCGGCGCACACCACCGGATGGTCGTCGACAACGATGACTCGAATCATTCCGGTACCTCCAGGCGAATCGTGGTGCCCTCACCCTTCGCAGAACGAATGGTGAGGTGTGCGCCCGCTGCAGTTGCGGTGTCGCTCATCAAAGACAGTCCCATGTGACCGGGTTCGACGGCATCGGTCTCGGGGGAAAACCCTCGGCCATTGTCGGTCACAGTGAGAACGGTACCCACCTCGGTGCGCCGAAGTGCGACATTCACCCGTGGAGCTTTCGAGTGTTGTGTGACGTTGCGCAGTGCTTCTTGGGCCACGCGGAACACCAACCAGCGATAACCGGGTTCGATATCGGCATCCGGGTCGACCTCGAGGTGCTTCTCGATGCCGCGGGGCATGCGATCGAGCATGGACTGCAATGCCGTTGGCACATCGATCAGGGCGGCTGCGGTGGGGTACAACTCGGCGGTCTGGCCTCGCAAGGTGGCCACCGCGTCGCGGACCCGCGCCGCGAAGGCTTTGCGTTCGCTCTTCTCGATCGCACTCTCCATGCCCGGAAGCGGTGCTTCCAGATCCAGCGCAATGCCGGCGAGTTCCTGCACCACGCCATCGTGAAGGTCGGCAGCGATCTGGCGACGCTCCACGGCGGCCATCTCGCTGACGCGTTGGGTGAGCCAACGGCGGTACTCGCGTTCGCGATCGTTGCGCCGCACGAGGGCGAAGCTCAGCAGGCCCTGTGCGAGCAGCAGGATGCCGGCGCCCAGTCCCAGCAACAGGGCGACCGACACCACCAGTCGGTCGGCCTGCTTGGAGAGCTCCTCGCGTCGCAGCCCCACTTCCCACACCAGCGGAATTCCCGTGCGGTTCGACCGCAGCGGAGCGAACACCTCGATGGCCGAGTCCGAGCGCCAACCAGGTGCCGCGTTGGCAGCATCGCCACCACCGATCTGCGACTGCTCGACGCCGGTGGCAAGCGCTGCGCTGGCACCATTCGGAAGCGGGTACACCTTTCCGATGTACGACTGGTCGAGTGCGTAGACCACGGTTCCATCGGGGCGCCAGAGGGCGAGACCGACGGTGTTGGTGCGGACGAAGTCTTCGTACATGCGGGCATCGAAGGCAGCAATCGCGTCCGGGTCTCCCGCCAACAATGCGGCATCGGCGCCATGCTCGATGTACAGCTCCACCTGGTGCTTCACATCGGCTTCGGCTCGCTGCAGCTCGTGTTCGCGCAGCTTGGTCTGCATCACCCACACATGGAGCGCTCCGATGCTGACGATCACCAGCAGGCTGGCAAGCAACACGAGTAGCACCATCCGCCACAACGACCGCGGCGGCGGCGCGCCGAGGTCGACGAACCCATCGGGCGTCGCCCGGGTCGGACTGGCACCGCCTCCACGATGTCGAAACATGTACCTATCGTGGTCGATAATCGCCCGAATCGGTGGACAATTCGACAGATTGGGTCGTCCGACTCAGCGTTTGATCTCGTACGACTGCACTCGCGGGTTGGCCAACGGCGACAGTTCGATGTCGATGCGGAACGTCGGTCCCGACCCGGCCACTTCGAGTTCCCCGTTGGCCCACGACCGGGGATGCACCGCGACGAGGCGAAGGTGATCGTGCTCGGCCAGCACTCGCCGGGCTTCGTCCGCCCGCCGGGCCAATGATTCGTCGGGGTCCACGTTGTCGGCAAAGAGGCGCCCGGCAGCATCGTCGGACCAATGGTTGAGTAACTCCACCAACCGTTCGCCGCATGCCTGCAACGCTGCGGACACGTCGATGCTCGCATTGCGAACGCCGCCAAGTCGCTCGTACGCGTAGAGCATGCTCATGGTGACCTGCGACATCGGGGCGTAGGTGGTGTTGGCCAAGGCGATTGCGCCGACACCCGTCCCACACACCCAGCGCATGTTGGTGCCGTATCCGGGTAGACCACCGGAGTGGTCCACCACCTTTCCGAGGCTGGGGTCGTCGCGGACCACCAACCCGAACCCGTAGCCCCATGGGGCGCTGGTGCCAGCGAGGGTGCGGACGCCCCCGTAGGTCTGCATGCGCTGCAGTTCGCGCCGGGAGGCGTGAGCAAGACCGGTGGCCGACGTTCGATGTTCGATGCGGTTGGCATCGTCGAGCCACGAGACCCACGCGCTCAGGTCGCGCACGGTGGTCCAGATGCCGCCCATCGGGCTGATCTCCCCATCGCCGATCGGATGCGGAAGATCGGGGATGCTGGCGTCGTCCTGCCAGCGGTAGGGACGCGCCCATTCGGCGTGATGCGGTTCCACCCATGTGGTGCGGGACATGCCCAGGGGGTGATGGAACCGTTCGGTGATGTGTTCCTGCACGGTGCGGCCGGTTGCCCTCCGCACGCAGCGTCCCAGCATCCCGAAACCGAGGTTGCTGTACTCGAACGCATCGTTTGTGCGATGAGCGAACAGGCCTCCATCTCGATAGACATCGTCGATCTCATCCATCGTCATGTCGAGATGGCGGTCGGCCCAGGCATCGTCGGTGGCCAGGCCGGCGGTCATGGAGAGAAGGTGGCGCAGCGTGATCGGGGGAGAGCCCGCCGGGCCGCGCATGGCGGCCAACTCCGGTGCGTGCCGTGCCACAGGGTCGTCCAATGTCCAGACGCCTTCATCGCGCAGTGCCAGCACCGCAGCGGCGGTGAAACTCTTGGTCATCGACGCGATGCGGAACACGGTGTCGGCGCTTGGTGCGCTGCCGTCGTCGAGGGCGCCCACGCCGCCGCTCGTGGCGAGTTGGCCGTCCACCACCAGCCCCCAGCTGATCGCCGGCGCATGGCAGGCCACTGCTTCGGCGGCGACCAGTTCGTGGAGCGTCTCGTGCGAGCCGTCGGGCAGGGTCACAGTGCACCCGTGATGGACGCGAACAGCTCGTCGTAGGTGTGGTTCGGCGTGAAGTCGGGGAACTGCGCGGTGATGGTGTCGGGTGCGTGGAACCAGAAGCCCTTGTCGGCGGCACCCAACATGGCGGCATCGTTGTACGAGTCGCCTGCAGCGATGACGCGGTAGTTCAGGCCGCGCAGTGCGTTTACGGCGTGGCGCTTCTGGTCGGGCATGCGCAGCGCATAGTCGACGATGCGGTCGTCGCGCACGATCAATTGGTGGCACAAGATGGTGGGCATACCGAGCTGACGCATCAGCGGTGCACCGAACTGTTCGAACGTGTCGCTGAGGATGATCACCTGCGTGCGTTCGCGGAGGGCGTCGAGAAACTGCTTGGCACCCGGCATCGGCTCCAGGCTGGCGATGACATCGGCGATCAGGCTCATCGTGAGGCCCTTCTCCTCGAGGATGGCCAGCCGGTACTTCATCAGCTTGTCGTAGTCGGGTTCGTCACGCGTGGTGCGGCGTAGGTCGGCGATACCGGTGCGTTCGGCAACGGCGATCCAGATCTCGGGAACCAGCACCCCTTCCAGATCGAGGGTGACAATGGTTTGCTGCGGGGCGGTAGTCGTGCTCACGGTGTCCTATTCTTCCTGAACGCCGTGTCCGGCGCGAAGAGGGGAATTGAATCATGGTCACCAGCACGATGATGGACGACTACCAGCTCACGCTGACGCCGATCTTCAAGTTCGGTCGTCAGGTGCATGCCAACCGCAAGATCATTACGTTCACCGGCGCCGAAGAAGGTGGGGGTTATACCGAGGCGACGTTCGCCGAAGTGGCCGATCGCGCCGATCAACTCGCTGCGGCGCTCACTCGTCTGGGTGTGCAGCAGGGCGATCGGGTGGGCACGTTCCTGTGGAACAACCAGACCCACATGGAGGCCTACCTGGCCATCCCGTGCATGGGAGCGGTGCTGCACACGCTGAACATTCGTCTGTTCCCCGAACAGCTCGCCTATGTCATCAACCACGCCGAAGACAAGGTCATCATCGTCGACGCATCCATTGCGCCGCTACTGGCCCGGGTGCGCGATCAGCTCACCACGGTGCAGCACATCATCGTGAAGGGCACGGGCGACACCGCCGGCCTCGGTGAGGGCCTGCTCGACTACGACACCGTGCTTGCCGCCGAGCAGCCCGGCTTCGAGTACCCCGAGGTCACCGAGAGCACCGGTATGGCCATGTGCTACACCAGCGGCACCACCGGTAACCCCAAGGGTGTGATGTACAGCCACCGCAGCACGTACATGCACTCGCTGATGGTCACCTCCACCGCCAACATCGCGCTCAGCGAGCGCGATCGCATGCTGGTGATCGTGCCGATGTTCCACGCCAACGCCTGGGGCACTCCGTACGCCGCATGGATGATCGGTGCCGACCTGGTGTTCCCGCAGCAGCACCTGCAATCGGGTCCCATCAAGCGCATCATCCACGACACTCGTCCCACGCTCACGGGTGCGGTGCCCACCGTGTTGAACGATCTGCTGAACAACGCCGCCGACACCGACATGAGCAGTTTCCGACTGGTGATGTGTGGTGGGTCGGCCGTGCCCCGCGGCCTCATCGACGGGTTCCGCAACACCTTCAACGTGCCCGTGGTGCAGGGCTGGGGCATGACCGAGACCAGCCCGGTCTGCGCCATCGGACACCCGCCGCTCGACATGGAGGGCCTCAGCGAAACCGACTGGCGCGTGAAGACGGGTCGCATCATCCCCGGTGTGGAGTTGCGCATCACCGACGATGTTGGCGAGCCGCAGCCGTGGGATGGCGAAGCACTCGGTGAGATCGAAGTGCGCGGCAGTTGGATCACCGGCGAGTACTACAACGTCGACGACCCGGAGAAGTTCCACGACGGTTGGCTGCGCACCGGCGATGTGGCCAGCGTCATGCCGAACGGCTACGTGATGATCAGCGACCGCGCCAAGGACGTCATCAAGTCGGGTGGCGAATGGGTGAGCTCGGTCGACCTCGAGAACACCATCATGGGTCACCCCGCTGTGCTCGAGGCCGCCGTCATCGGCGTGCCCGACGATCGTTGGGACGAGCGCCCGATGGCGTGCGTGGTGCTGAAGCAGGGCGAGACGCTCACTGCCGAGGAACTGCGCCAGTGGCTCAGCGAGCGCACGGCCAAGTTCTGGCTGCCCGAGCGCTGGACGTTTATCACGGAAGTACCCAAGACCAGCGTGGGCAAGTTCGACAAGAAGGTGCTCCGAGCCGCCAACGAGCGCGGGGAACTCGAAGTACAGAAGCTCGCCTGAGCCCGCACTGCGTGGGTTACACGGTGATGCGATCCAGTACCGGGTCGGTGGTGGGCGTCGGCTTACCACCCACTCGGTAGGCGGCTCGCAGCAGCGCCGCCGCCTGCACAGCCTGCTGGTCGGTGCGTGCGTGCACCACTCCGAGGGGTGTGTGGGCATCCACCACGGAACCCACATCGGCCAGGTCGGTAAGGCCTACCGCGTGGTCCACGGGGTCCTGCGGGCGGGTGCGTCCGCCACCCAGTGCCACCACCACCATGCCCACGGCGCGGGTGTCGATGCGCGTCACCGGGCCGCTGTGGTCGGCGAACACCGACATCCGAACTCCGGCGCGCTCCATGTGTGCCCAGGGGTTCTCGACGAACTTCTTCGGGCCGCCCAGTGCCGTCACCATCTGCTGGAACTTTTCCGCCGCAGCGCCCGTGTCGAGTGCCGCCTGCAGCATCGTGCGGGCGGCCTTCGTGGTGCGAGCCAACCGGCCGAGCACGAGCATCTCGCTACACAGCGCCAGCGTCACCTCGTGAAGGCGCGGTTCGCGCCGCACCCCGGTGAGGTAATCGACGGCGTAGGCCACCTCCAACGCGTTCCCCGCAACGCTCGTGAGCGGGCGATCCATGTCGGTGATGAGGGCGACGGTGGGAAGGCCGGCGCCGGTGGCCACGCTGGTGATGGAGGTGGCGAGTTCGCGGCTCTTTGCCAAGGTGGGCATGAACGCTCCATTGCCCGTCTTCACGTCCATGGTGAGCCCCTGTAGGCCCGCGGCGAGTTTCTTGGAGAGGATGCTGGCCGTGATCAGCGGCACGCTCTCCACGGTGGCTGTCACGTCGCGTACGCCGTACAGCCGTTTGTCGGCCGGGGCGAGGTCGGCGGTCTGGCCGATGATGGCGCAGCCCACCTTCGCGGTGACGCTGCGGAACTTTGCCATCGTCGGCGCAGCCGCGTAGCCGGGGATGGACTCCACCTTGTCGTAGGTGCCGCCGGTATGACCCAGCCCGCGACCACTGATCATCGGCACGTAACCGCCGCACGCGGCCACCATCGGGGCGAGCATCAGGCTCACCGTGTCGCCCACGCCGCCGGTGGAGTGCTTGTCGAGCACCGGGCCGGGCAGGTCCCAGTGCAGCACCGCGCCGCTGTCGCGCATGGTGGTGGTGAGCGCCACGGCTTCATCGGTGGTCATGCCCTTGAAGTACACCGCCATCGCAAATGCGGCCACCTGACCTTCGCTGACGGCGCCACTGACCATGCCCTGCACGAACGAGGCGATGTCGTCGGCGCTGAGCGCCTTGCCGTCGCGCTTGGCGCGGATGATCTCCTGCGGCAGCATCAGTAGGCCTCCGAAGTCTGCACGTCGGTGTCGCCTTCGATTGCCGCGATGAGTGCCGTCAACAGCCCGCTGGCTCCGAATCGGAACGTCGTGGCAGTGGCCCACTCGGGTCCCATCAGATCATCGGCTTGAGTGAGGAAGTGGATGGCGTCGTCGAGTGTGCGGATGCCGCCGCTGGGCTTCAGGCCCACGGTGCGGTCGGCACGTTGGATGACATCCAGCATGATGGCGGTGGCTTCCAATGACGCGCTGTGGGGCGTCTTGCCGGTGGAGGTCTTGATGAAGTCGGCACCGTGTGCCACCGCCAACTCGGCGGCGGTTCGGATGGCCACGGGCGACTGCAGTTCTCCGGTCTCGAGGATCACCTTCAGGCGATGACTGTCGGCCGGCACGACGGCGCGCACGGCGTCGGTCATTGCGGCGGCTGCGGTGGTGTCGCCAGCGAGCAACGCGCGGTAGGGCAGCACGAGGTCGATCTCATCGGCGCCGTCGGTGATTGCCTGCTGCGTGGTGGCCACCACATCAGCCGCGGATTCCTCGCCGCTGGGGAAGTTCACCACGGTGGCGACGCGCACGCTGGAGCCCCACAGGGCCTCCACGGCCAGAGCGACGTGGCGCGGCCATACACACACCGCCGCCACGTTGCCGTGGGGCCCGACCGCCCTGGCGCAGAGCGCCGCGGCATCGGCATCGGTGGCATGATCGCCGAGTTCGGTGAGGTCGAGCAGCGCGATCGCGCGGCGGGCCATGGCGACGGGAGCGTGCGACATGGCGCTCACCCTAATCAGGCTCGCCAGGGGCCCGATAGGGGCGGCAGACTCTGTTCCATGACCGAACTTCTCTACTTGCGAGATGCCTACGCCACCCATTTTTCGGCCACCGTCGATGAGGTACGCGAGGGCGCCATTTCGCTCGACCAGACGCTCTTCTACCCGACCGGTGGGGGTCAGCCGCACGACACCGGCGTACTGGCCGGGCTTCGGGTCACCGAGGTGCGCAAGGAAGGCCAGCAGGTGTGGCACAGCGTGGAGGGTGGGCCATTGCCGGAGGTGGGGGCCACGGTGGAGGGCGACATCGACTGGGATCGCCGGCACCACCTCATGCGCACGCACACGGCGCTGCACGTGCTGTGCGGGGTGATCTGGAATGAATGGCACGTGCCGGTCACGGGCGGCAACATGGAACCGCTGTCGGCACGGATGGACTTCGAGTTCGACCCGGTACCCGAGGGCTTCGCCGCCCGTATCGAGGAACTGGTGAATGCCGAGTTCGCCGCCGATCGGCCCATCACGGTCGGCTTCCTGCCACGCGACACCGCGGTGCAGGACGCCGATCTGATCCGCACGAAGGTGAGCCTCATTCCCGAGTCGGTCACCGAGATTCGCGTGGTCGACATCGTGGGCCTCGACAAGCAGGCCGACGGCGGTACGCACGTGCGCAGCACTGCCGAGGTGGGCCGCCTGAAGGTGCTGAAGCTGGAGAACAAGGGCAAGGGCAACAAGCGCGTCCGCGTCGAGATCATCGACGCCTGAGCAGTTGGCTTCTCGGCGGCCTCGTTCCCAAAGTGGCTTCTGGGTGGGTTGGTTTCCGGAAACCGGAAATCACGCCGCCCCGAATGATCCTCAGGGCAGCTTCACGGTGTTGGCGACACCGGCGGCGCCGATGTTCACCACCAACAAACGCACCGGCTCCTTGCCGTCGTTGTGGCCGTTGTGGCGAGTGCCGATGGCCTCCATGATCGCCATGCCCTTGGTGTAGTGCTTGGTGATGCCACCGTCGTAGTCCACGGTGAGGTCGCCCGAGAGCACGTAGGCGTAGAGCGGCGCATCGTGGCGATGCCAGCCGGTGGAGGCGCCGCGAGGAATGACCAGCGATGACGACGACACCTGCGCCGCGCCGCTGGTGGGGTACTCGAAGGTCTGCCCGAGCACGGTGGTCTCCTGCGCAGTCAGTAGCGCGGTGGCGGAGATGGCCGGGGGCACTTTGTGTGCCGTTGCGTTACCGGTGAGTCCGAGGAGGCTGAGGGTGCCGAAGGCCAGGGCTGCGGTGACCGTGCGGAGTGCATGCATGCTCCCAACGTTAGAAGCGGGGGTGCCGGACCGGACTGGGTCGATCGGCTCAATCGTCAGCCGGGCCGGGCCACGCCCACCACCCGGTTCCATCGCACCGGTACGAGGCGCACCACGGCGCCGGTGTGCGGTGCGTCGATCATCATCCCACCACCGGCGTACATGCCGACATGGCTGATGGGGGAGTAGAAGAAGATCAGGTCGCCGGGTTGGGCCTGGTCCTTCGGCACGTGCGGGTTGGTGGCGTACTGCATGCCGGACTGGTGGGGAAGGCTGACGCCGGCCTGGGCCCACGCCCACATGGTGAGCCCTGAGCAGTCGAACCCGCGTGAGGGCGAAGCCTGGAACGCTACGTAGGGGACGCCCAGCATGCTGCGGGCGGCAGCGACGGCCATGCCCGCTCGGCCTGACGGCGGCGGCGAGTCGGCGACAGGGGCGGTCGGCGGCGCTGTCGTGGGTGCCGGTGCGCTCGACGGCGCGCTCGACGGCGTGTCGGGCGTGTCGGGGTTACTGCTGGAGGCATTGCCACCGGCAGAGGCAGTTGGCCGCGGCGCCGAGTTGGTGGTGGGGGCGACGACATTGGCCACCGTGTGCGGCGCGCCGCCACCTCTGGGCGTGGCAGCGCGGGGCGTGGCAGCGGGGGGTGGCGCGGCGGCTGCGGCCTTCTCGGCGGCTGCCGCTGCCTTCTCCGCGGCGAGTGCAGCCTGGCGGTCGGCCTCCTGTTGCACGAGCTCGCCGTACTTCGCCTTGGCGTTGGCGGCGCGCTGGGTGTACTCGGCGATGAGTTGTTCGCCCTCGGCCTGCTGTGCGGCGAGCGTGGCGATGAGCGTGGCGGCCTCTGCCTGTTGACGTTGCAGGCGATCCTTGTCGGCCTGCAGCGTGCGCACGATGGTTTGCACGTCGTCGGCGGTGCCGGCGCCGGCGTCGATGGCCACGCTGGTGAGTGCATCGAACTGTTGTGCCTGGCTGAAGAGTGCGGCCGAGGAGAAGAGTGGGCTGAGGCCAGCAGTGTTGTTGCCGACGAAGCGGTTCACCGCCAGATCGGTGAGGGTGCCTTGGAGGGCGTCGTAGGTGGCTTGCTGGTCGGCCACGCTCGCGGCCGTCGTCGCAATCTCCGTGTCGAGTTCGGCCTTGCGCTCCTGCGCCGCGCCGTACGACTCCGAGAGTGTTTCGATGCGGTGGTTGAGGCTCACCAGGGTGGCGGCGATCTGTTCGATCTGCTGCTGCTGATCGCCCAACGGATCGGCGTGACCGGATGACGCAACGCCGAGCACGGCGAGCAACATCACCACGAGCACCGATCCGATGGTGCTGCGTCGTCGATGCCCGCCCGTCCTCAACATGTCGATCACCTTACATATATTGCGGTTGTGTTACGAGTCAGACGCCAAAGTCTCCCGGTGACCTGCGCCAACACAACGCTGCGTAGCGTTCGCCACATGAGTGAATCGATCAGCGAGGTCGTGCGCGAGGCCGAGGAGTTCCTGGCCGCCCATTGGTCATCCGACGTCGACCCGAACGAATGGCGAGCATTGGTGATCGACCACCGCTGGGCGGCGTTGCGGTGGCCGTCGCAGTGGTTCGGTCGCGACCTGTCCGATGACGACGCGAAGATCGTCGAGAACGTGTTCCGCGAGGCCGGAGCACCCGGGCCGGGGCAGGACATCGGCAACCTGTGGGCCGGCACCATGCTGTCGTACGGCAGCGATGAACTGAAGGCCCAGTTCATGCGCCCACTGCTGCTCGACGAAGTGGCGATGTGCCTGCTGTACAGCGAGCCGGGGGCGGGTAGCGACCTGGCCGGCATTCGCACCACCGCCGTGCGCGACGGCGACGAGTGGGTGGTGAACGGTCAGAAGGTCTGGACCTCGGGCGCACGTGATGCCGACTACGGCATGCTCATCGCTCGCACCGATTGGGACCAGCCCAAGCACCGCGGCATCACGTTCTTCTGGCTGCCCATGCGCCAGGAGGGGGTGGAGGTGCGCCCGTTGCGCCAGGCCACCGGCGACGCCCGCTTCAACGAGGTGTTCATCACCGATGCGCGGGTACCCGATTTCAACCGCCTCGGTGATCTGAACAAGGGCTGGTGGGTGCTGCAGACAGCATTGGCCTACGAGCGCCTGGTGATGGGCGTGTCGCGTCGAGGCGGCCCCGCCAAGGGTCCGGTTGGCGCCACCGCTGCGGCACACGGCAGCATTCCCACGCCCGACATCGTGCTCACCAAGTTGGCTCGCGAGATGGGCAAAGCCGACGACGCCGCCATCCGTCAGCGGCTGATGCGGCTGCACTGCAAGCGTGTGGTGAACGACCTGAACACCGAGCGCGCCAAGGCCGTGGCGAAGGCGGGCGGATCATCGCCGCTCGCATCCCTGGGCAAGTTGGCGATGGCGATGATCCTGCACGAGGCGGGTCATCTCGAAGGCGAACTGCTGGGTATGTCGGCGACGCTCGATGACGGCGCGTTCCCGCGGGTACGTGACCACAACTACTCGCAACTCAACGCGTACTTCTTCTCCATCGGCGGCGGCACCGACCAGATCCAGCGCAACATCATCGGCGAGCGCATCCTGGGCCTTCCGAAGGAGCCGGAGGTGGACCGCGAGGTGCCGTTCCGCGAAGTTCGAGGCAACGCTGCCCCGAATGGCTGATCCTGTTCGCGTGACTTTCGGCCCTTGAGCGGATGAGCCGCATGGGTCATCGTCGCAACGTGACCTTCGATCCCCGACGGCGGCTCACCACGTGATCGCGCTCTTCATCGCCGGTGCCTTGGCCTTCGCCATCTCCCTGCTGGGAACCGGTTTCCTAGAGCGGTTCATGCGCGGTCGCGGCCGCAGCCAACCGATCCTCGAGTTGAACGCCGACAACATCGCGGTGCCGCAGCACCAGCACAAGCAGGGCACTCCCACCATGGGCGGCATCGCAGTGATTGTGGCGGCGGCGGGTGGCTATCTGCTGGCTCACATTCGCGTTGGCGTGGTGTTCTCCAACCAGACGCTCATTGTGTTCGCCGGGGTCGCGGTGATGGCGGCGATCGGCTTCGTGGACGACTACCTCAAGGTGCGCAAGAGACAGAACCGTGGTGTGCTGTGGAAGTTGAAGGGTGTCATCACCCTGCTGGCAGCGTTCGGGATCGCTGCGGCGCTACTCGTGTTCACCGACATCGACACACGCTTGTCGCTGACGCGAGCGCAGTTGCCGGGCTGGCAACTCGGACCGGTGGCGTGGGTGCTGTGGGCGGGTCTCATCATCTTCGCCACCACGAACGCCGTGAACGTGACGGACGGGCTCGATGGTCTTGCTGGTGGCTCGGCGATGCTGGGGTTCGCAGCATTCGCGGCCATTGCGTTCCTCGCCTTCCGGACGCCGGAGGTCTATGGCACAGTCGTGAACCCGTACGACCTTGCGGTGTTCGCGGTGGCGTTCGCCGGGGCGTGCGGTGGCTTCCTGTGGTGGAACGCAGCGCCGGCGCGCATCTTCATGGGCGATGTGGGTGCGCTCGGCCTGGGTTCCGCGTTGGCATTGTTGGCGCTCACCACCAACACGCAGTTGCTCCTGCCGATCATTGCCGGATTGAACGTGATGGAGATCGGTTCGGTGGCGTTGCAGATGCTCACGTTCAAGGCCACCAAGGGCAGGCGTCGGCTGTTCAAGTTGTCGCCGGTGCACCACCATTTCGAGATGGTCGGTTGGCCGGAGACCACGGTGATCATCCGTTTCTGGCTGATCTCGGGCATCTTCGTGGTGCTCGGGGTGGGCATCTTCGTTGCGGACTTCACGAACCAGGTTGGCCACTGACGACGTCGGTCGCTGTGATGTCCGAAATCCGCTAGTAGCGATGCGGTTGGCGAGGCAGACTGTGCCCGTGCTCCTCGACCACGACCAGTGCTATCGAATGATCCAGAGCCGCGACTCGCGGTTCGATGGATGGTTCGTCACGGCCGTGCGGACCACCGGCATCTATTGCCGCCCCTCGTGCCCGGCGATCACGCCGAAGCGCCCCAACGTGGAGTTCTTCCTCGCTGCGGCCACCGCGCAGTCCCATGGGTATCGGGCATGTAAGCGGTGTCGGCCGGACGCATCGCCCGGTTCGCCCGAGTGGAACACGCGGGCCGATGTGGTGGGCCGCGCCATGCGCCTCATCGCTGACGGGCTCGTGGATCGGGAAGGAGTGGGCGCCCTCGCCGCACGACTGGGTTACAGCGAGCGGCAGGTGCATCGCCTGCTCGTCGCCGAAGTGGGTTCAGGCCCGCTCGCGCTGGCTCGCGCGCAACGTGCCCAGACCGCACGCATCCTCATCGAGACCACCTCGATGCCCATCACCGAGGTGGCGTTCGCCAGCGGGTTCCAGAGCGTGCGCCAGTTCAACGACACCATCCGTGAGGTCTACGCGGCGGCACCCACCGATCTGCGAACGGCGAAGGCGCCAGCAGCCACCAGTGGGCCACTGACGGTGCGCCTGGCGTGTCGATCCCCGTTCGACAGCGACACGATGTTCGCGTTCCTCGCCGCTCGGGCAGTGCCGTGCACGGAGAGCGTGGAGGATGGCATCTATCGCCGCTCGTTGCGACTGGCACATGGCAACGGCGTGGTGTCGGTCGCAGTTGGTGCCGACGCGGTGTCCTGCTCGCTCGTACTCGACGATGTGGCCGACGTACAGGCCGCCGTGCAGCGAACTCGCCGACTGCTCGACCTCGACGCCGACCCCGCCAGCATCGACCAACATCTCGAGGCCGACCCACTGCTCGCCCCGCTGGTGCAAGCCCGTCCGGGCCTCAGAGCACCGGGACATCCCGACGGCACCGAGCTCTTGGTGCGTGCGGTGTTGGGTCAGCAGGTCAGCGTGGCCGGAGCGCGCACGCTGGCGGCCCGCCTTGTGGCGGCGCATGGTGAACCGCTCGCCAACCCGGTGGGTGGGGTCACCCACGTGTTTCCGTCAGCGACCACGATTGCCGGCATGAGCCCCACCGATTTCGCGATGCCGCGCGCCCGAGGCGCGGCGCTCATCGATGCCTGCGGTCGAGTGGTCGAGGGTTCGATCGTGCTCGACGCCGGAAGCGATCGTGAGGCCACTGCGCTGGCGCTGCAACAGGTGAAGGGAATCGGCCCGTGGACCGCCGGGTACGTGGCGATGCGTGCGCTCGGAGATCCCGACGTGTTCCTTCCCACCGACATCGGGGTTCGCAATGCGCTGGTGGCATTGGGCGCCGATGGCTCGCCCGCCGCGGCTGCGGTATTCGCGGAGCGTTGGCGACCCTGGCGTTCGTACGCGTTGCACCATCTGTGGGCAAGCTTGTGAAGGAGACAGCGATGGAAGCACTCAGCAGCACCACCATGCACACGCCTGTGGGCGTGCTCACGCTTGTGGCGAGCGAGCGCGGCGTGCGGGCCGTGATGTGGCCCGATGAACGCGACGGACGGGTGCCGCTGGGCGATGTGTCGGGCGCCGGAGCGGTGGCCGACGGCATCCTGGTCGACGCCATGCGCCAACTCGAGGAGTACTTCGCCGGTGAGCGCACCGAGTTCGATCTGCCGCTCGACCCCGTTGGCACCGAGTTCCAACAGCAGGCGTGGGGCGTGCTGCGCACCATTCCCTACGGGCGCACGATTTCGTACGGTGAGCAGGCCGCCAGGTTGGGCGACAAGAACAAGAGCCGCGCGGTGGGCGCAGCGAACGGTCGCAACCCGATCAGCATCATCGTTCCGTGCCACCGGGTGCTGGGCAGTACGGGCAAGCTCACCGGCTTCGCTGGCGGCCTCGGCACCAAGGACTGGCTCCTCCGCCACGAAGCCCGCGCCCACGTCCCACCCCTCCCGCCCTAACCCCCGCCC
>CANHST010000011.1 GCA_947463235.1 Acidimicrobiaceae bacterium | reverse complement strand
GCTCCGCCGAGTCGCTGTCGCCGGGTGAACGAACCCGACTGGTGCTGGCCCTGCTGATGGCCAAGGGTTCGAATTGTTTGGTGCTCGACGAACCCACGAACCACCTCGACCTTCCCGCTATCGAACAACTCGAGCAGGCGCTCGCGACCTTCGAGGGCACGGTGCTGCTCGTGAGCCACGATCGATCCCTGCTCGGCAATGTGGCCCGCACCCGCACCCTCGAAGTGCGCGACGGCCGGGTCGTACGCGACACCCCCGCCTGACCGTCGCTCGGGTGGGGGAGCCGGCGAGGGTCAGGTGGCGGAGCGGATGCGGTGGCTTACGGCGGCTCCGACCATGGCCAGGCCGAACGCGATGGCGAGGTTGATGCCCAATGCTGTGGAGATCGGCATGGAGCCGCGGTCGGCGACGGCGACGGTGGCACCGCCGACTGCGCCCATCAGCGAGTAGCCGAGCGCATCAGCCAGTGCGACCTGACTACTCACCTTGCCTTCGACTCCGTCCTTTGCGTAGGTCATTACGGCCACGGTGGTGGGGTTGAAGAGCAAGCCCATACCCAAGCCGCCCACCGACCAGCCGAGGAACACGGCCCACAGCGGCCAGCTGTCCCACAGCACGGGAATCACCATCACCACGCCGAGCGCCAGCACGAGGAACCCTTCACGAACGGCGCGAGCTGCATCGGTTGGTGGCTTGTGGGCGCGGATCCACTGCCCGGCAGTCCAGCTGAGCGCAGCGCCGATGATGACCATGCCTTGCCACAGTGGGCTGACCCTGTGGATGCGGTCGGCGGCGAGCGGAATGAAACTGTCGGCGCCCATGAAGGCGGCCGTGGCCAGGAACCGGCACGCAACCAGGGCGGCCAGGCCGGTGCGAGCCAACTCCACGCCTGCAGGGAGCAATGTGCCGAGTGCCCACCACGCCGTGGCCCCACCCGCCACCGTGAGCACCACTGCGCCCACGGGGTTGGCCATCTGCAACCCGGTGGCCATCGCCCCGACGCCAACGGCTGCTGCCACGGCGTGGGGAATTCGGCTGGGTGCGTCCGTGAACGCCGACTGGCCATAGTGACGCATGGGCCGGATGGCCAATGCCGCCACGGCAATCGCGAGAGGGATGATGCCGAGGAACACCCAGCGCCACCCGAACGTGGCGACCACCCACCCGGAGATGGCAGGAGCGAACAGGCTGGGCAGCACCCAGCCTGCGGAGAGCACGGCGAAGATCTTCGCCTGACGCTCGGGTGGGAACGCCCGGTTCACCAGCGTGTACGACAACGGCTGCAGACCGCCGGTGCCAGCACCCTGCAGCGTGCGTCCGATCACGACCATCACCATGCTGTGCGCACTCGCCGCCACCAGCAGACCAACGATGAAGGTGGCGATCGAGATCATGTACGGCATCACCGGGCCGCGGCGGTCGGCCAGTTCCCCGGCCGCCACCAGTGCCACCATGTTGGCGAGCGTGTAGGCGGCGATCGCCAACCCGTACAGCGAGGTGCCCCCCAACTCGTCGGTGATGGTGGGCATGGCGGTGACGACCGCAGTGATCTCGAATGCCACGAGGGACACCCCGAGCACGAGACCGATGGCGAGGAGCCGTTGGCTCGACGACATCGGTGCAGGGATGGTCATACGCGGCTCAGTGCGGACTGCCCGGTGCCACGAGCGGCCAGGGCCGGTTGCGCTCGGCGGTGAGGGCCAGGTCGAGCAGCAGTTCCTCCGTGTAGTGGCGGCCCACCACCTGCAGGCCGATGGGAAGACCATCGAGCGTGCCGGCGGGGATGGAGATGGCCGGGTTGCCGTGCAGGTTCGCGGGGAACGTGAGGCGACCGTTGTTCCCGGGGCCGGCATCGATGCCACCGAACACGCCGGGTAGCGGACCATCGGCATCGAACGCGATGTCGGGGTTGCTGGCGGTGATGACGAAGTCGACACCATCGACCGGGTCGAAGATGCGTGCCATGGCCTCGTTCACCTCCATGCGTCGGCGTTCGATCTTGGCGCGCGCTGCGGCGTCGTACTTGCCAACGGCGAGTTCCATGCCGAAGCGGATCTCCGGGGTGAGGTCGTCGGCGCATTGCGGCCAATGGTCTTTCAACTGCGCTTCGATGGCGATGTTGCCGCTGAGCGACCAGGCGGCGCCCATGCGCGGCATGGCGACGTCGATGCCGTCTACTCGCTGCATGCCGGTCTCGGCGGCGAGTTCGGCGCCTGCCACCTCCAACAGTTCCCACATGTAGGGCGACACCACAGCGTTGCCCCAGGTGGGAGCGAATGCCACGCGCTTGCCGCGCAGGGCCTCGAGGCGTGAGCCGAGGCCGGCCTCCCAACCTTCCACGCGAGGCAGGCTCAGCGGATCTCGAGCGTCGAAGCCGTTGCAGACGTCGAACCAGCGGGCGGTGTCGCGCACCGAACGCGACAGGCAGCCCACCGTGACCGTGAGGTTTCCGTAGGCGGCCCAGGGCCCGCGAGGAATGCGGCCGATGGTGGCCTTCAAACCCACGAGTCCGGTGAAGCCGGCAGGAATGCGGATGCTGCCCCCGCCGTCGCCGCCGGTGCCGAGCGTGCAGATGCCTCCCGCCACGGCAGCGGCAGTGCCGCCCGAACTGCCACCCGGGGTCTTGCCGTGCTGCCACGGGTTGTGGGTGGTGCCATGGATGATGGTGCGGGTGACATTCACGCCACCGAACTCGCTGGCGTTGGTCTGGCCGGCCAGCACGGCACCGCCGATGTCGCGGACGCGTTCCACGTACGTAGCGGTGTGCCCGGCGATCTGGTGTTGCAGCGGCACCGAGGCATGTGAATCGGGCCATCCGGTGACGGCGTCGAGTTCCTTCACGCCGATCGGCACGCCGCCGAACGGCTTGGTGATGTCGGCGTTGCGGGCCGATGCTTCGGCCTGCTCGCGATCGAGGAAGCAGAACGCATTCAGATCGCTGGCCTCGATGGCGTCGTACATCGCCTGCAGTTCTTCGGCCGGCGACCGGCGACCAGCGCGGAATTCATCGACGAGCGAGCAGGCATCGCCCTGCCACGGTGTGTTCCCCATGCGCCGGACTGTAGTAGGCGGGCCGGCATACGGGGCCAGACGGGCGTGGCACCTAGAGTCGTGCCGACATGGACAGCCGATCGTTCCTCGGGCTCCAACAGAGCCACAATCCGTACCGTTGGTCCATGGAGGTCACCCAGTCGCTCGTGACGGGTGGCAATTTCCTCTTCGGTGGCGCCGGACTTGGTGCGGCGATCTCCGCCATGGAGGGAACCAGCGGCCGCGAGACCGTATGGGCCACCGCTCAGTACCTCAGCTACGCCAAGCCCGGCGAGGTGATGGACATCGATGTGACGCTGGCCGTCGAAGGCCACCAGATGACCCAGGCGCGTGCGGTGTGCCATGTCGGCAACCGCGAGATCCTCACCGTGAACGCCGCACTCGGGTATCGCCCCGTGGAGGTGACCGGGCAGTGGGAGGTCATGCCACAGGTGCGGCCACCGTCGGAGTGCCCTGAGCGCCCTTTCCGCGGTCCGATCGAAGGCACCATCAACGACAAGCTCGATCAACGTCTGGCGAAGGGCCGCCCGCACGAACTGCTCGATGGCAGCCAGAGCGATGGTCAGGTACTGATGTGGGCGCGCATCCCCGACATGCTCGACGGTGTGGATGCTGCCGCGCTCGCAGTGCTGGGCGACTTCGTGCCGATGGGTGTGGGGCAGGCGCTCGGTGTACGTGGAGGCGGTAACAGCCTCGACAACACGCTCCGGGTGGTGCACCTGGTGCCCACCGAGTGGGTGTTGCTCGACATTCGCGTGCACGCCGTGGAGCGTGGATTCGGCCACGGCCTCGTGCACATGTTCGCCGAGGACGGCACACTGCTGGCCACCGCCAGTCAGAGCTGCATCGTTCGTTTCTGGAAAGGTGAGGAGCCGCCCGTTCGCCGGGCCGGCGCCGACGTCAAGGGGGAACCGACATGACCAACCAGCTTCCGCAGCGTCCGGGGATGACCGTGCCGTTGCCCGGGCCACTGCACAGCCACCGCGACAAGCTCGCCGAGTTGGCCGACATGGGCTACACCGACATCTGGTCGGCGGAAAGCGACGGCGCCGACGGGTTCACCCCGTTGGCCATGGCGGCAGCGTGGGAACCCCGCTTGCGGCTGGGCACGGCCATCATCCCCGCCTACACGCGCTCGCCAGCCTGCTTCGCTCAGAGCGTGGCGTCGTTGGCCGATGCAGCACCTGGTCGCTTTGCCATCGGCATCGGCAGCAGTAGCAACGTGATCGTGGAGCGCTGGAACGGCGTGCCCTTCGTGGAGCCGTACAAGAAGGTGCGCGATGTGGTGCGCTTCCTGCGCGATGCCCTCAGCGGCGAGAAGGTGAGCAAGGTCTACGACACCTTCGAAGTGAACGGCTTCAAGTTGGGCGTGCGCCCCGAGCAGCAGCCGCCCATCCTGGTGGCGGCGTTGCGTGAAGGCATGCTGCGCCTCGCGGCACGCGAAGGCGACGGCGCCATCATCAACTGGCTGTCGCCCGACGACGTGCGCAAGGTGGTGGGCGTGGTGAACGATGCTGCGGGCGGTGAGCCGAAGGAGATCGTGTGCCGCATCTTCTGCTGCCCCAGCGAGAACGCCGACGCCGTGCGTGCTGCCGCGAAGTTCGCCATTGCGGCCTACCTGAACGTGCCGGTGTACGCCCAGTTCCATGAGTGGCTGGGCCGTGGTGACGTGCTGCAGCCGATGTGGGATGCCTGGAAGGCAGGCGATCGCAAGGCGGCGCTCGCAGCCATCCCGGACTCGCTGGTGGACGAGCTGATCGTGCATGGCTCGCCGGAGCAGTGTCGGGCAACCATCCAGCGCTACTTCGACAACGGTGTCACCACCACCAGCCTCGCCATTTTGCCGCTGGACCCCGACCTGAAGCACTGGGAAGCAGTGCGGGGTCTGGCACCTGCTGCTGGCTGAGGCCCGCAGCGCTCAGGCGGCCTGACGCCGTGCCGGCTGGGGCTGGTGCTCCTGCCGCTCGGCAGCCTTCGCGGCCAGCAGCGCCTTGATGGCGGCCACATGGGCAAGGCCCCGTTCGCGTGTGCGCTGGTCGAGGCGAAACTGCACGGGCGTCGCCTCGACGGCGAGCAGGGGCAACTGTTCGGGCGTGTGGTGGGGCTCGTGGGAGGTCATGGGCCCAGTGTGACGAAAGGGTGTGACAGGGTTTCGTCGCACTCAGTTCGTCGCACTCAGACGGTGAGGACGACGGTGCCAACCACCGACACCAACGCCAGGACGGCTGGAACGGCCCAACCCGACCACTTGGGCAGCGGCTTCCATGCCGGCGCCAGCACCACCCATCCGCAGATGGCACCGCAGATGGCGCCGCCGAGGTGGCCGCCGATGGAGATACCGCTGATGGTGAACGTGAGCACCAGGTTCAACAGCAGCGTGGTGCCGATGCCGGTACTGAACACGTTCACGCCGCGCCGATGGAGGCCGACCGCAGCGCATGCCATCAGGCCGAACACTGCGCCCGAGGCGCCGCCGGTGAGCCCGTTGCCGCCCATCAGCACGACGCCGAACGATCCGGTGAGCAGGCTGGCAAAGTACACCGCGGCCATCCGGGCGCTACCGATGGAGCGCTCGAGCAGCATGCCCAGTTGGTAGAGCAGCAGCATGTTCATCAGGATGTGGAAGAACCCGAAGTGGATGAACCCGGAGGTCACCATCCGGTACCACTGGTGAGGGCCGCCGGAGTAGTCGCCGTAGCCGATGCCGTACTGCAGGATCAGCTTGTTCAGGCCCAGCTTGGCGTGCAGGAGGGTGATGCTGCCTCGCCATGCTGCCGAGTCGGCCAGGCCCATCACCAGGAACAGCAGCACGTTGGCGCCCATCAAGCCGAAGGTGACCGGGGTGAGCACTCGCGATGACGCCAGCTTCACCCTGGTGTTCACGTCGGGGCGGGAGGCCTTCGCGCAGTCGAGGCAGTGGGAACCGACACTGGCCTGCACCAGACAGTCGGAACACGCCGATCGGCCGCAACGGGTGCAGCTGCGGCCTCCCTCGCGGTCGGGGTGGCGATAGCAACGCGGAACGACGGGCGGGGGAAGCGACACGGCGTCAGGCTACGGCCAGCCAGATGGCGGCCACCACCACGACCAGCACGATGAGGGCGTTGTAGGCGGTGTGCGCTCGGGTGGATTCCAACGTTGCCTGATGGCGCGACCGGGTGGAGCGGAACGATCGCAGATACACGGCCATGAAGTACACGCCGCCGAGCGACAACGCCACAGCAGCGCCGATGGGGATTCCGATGATGGCGTGCACCAGTCCGAACTGCAGCACCTTGAGTGCCCGACGTCGCAGCGACCAGCCTTCGGCCCCCAGGCGGAACATCCGCTCCTCCGCATAGGCGAACAACGGCAGCGCCGGCAGCAGGAGCGCCATGAACCCGAGCGGAATGATCCATTCCCACACCGTGCCGATGGTGGTGTCAGAGGCGCCGAAGACGGGGTTTCCCTGCCCTCCGAGCATCGACCACCAACCCCACGACAGCCCTGGCACCGACATCAGTGCGCTGGCCGCCACCACGATGACCGGGAGGACCAACGGTATGGGCCACACGTGGCGCCAACGGATCCCGCCGACGACATCGCGCACCAGTCGGCGACCCTGGCGACTTCTCGCCTTCTTCAGGCCGCCTGCCAACCGCACGCCCATGAACCCGAGCACGCCGAACGTGAGCACGTCGCTGGGTTGGATGGCCACGAGGGCGAGTGTACGACGGGGTTGCTCAGCGGCGGACGCGGCTGGCGAACAGATCTGCGGCGGTCGGCTCACCGAGGAGGTGGCCCTGCACCAGGTCGCAGCCGAGCACCCGCAAGCGACGCAGTTGATCGGCGGAGGTGACCCATTCGGCCACCACCTGCATGTCGAGCGCGTGAGCGAGTTGGATGATGGCCCGCACGATGGGGTCGTCGTCGCCGCTGGTGCCGAGCAGGCGAGCAACGGTGCCGTCGAGCTTCAGGACATCGGCCTCGCAGGAACGCAACGCGGTGAGCGACGACACACCCGTCCCGAAACTGTCGAGCGCCAACTGCACGCCGAAGCGGCGCAGCGCCTGCAGGGAGCGGGCGGTGCCGGGCTGCTGATCCATCAGCGTGTCTTCGTCGAAGTCGAAGGTGAGTTGATGTGGGCTGAGTTCCATCTGTCGGACGGTGGCCAGCACGCGTTCCACGAAGGTGCCCTCCGCCAACTGGCGTGCTGCGACGTTGATGTGCACGCTGAAGCTGCGGTCCACGAGGCCGGCATCCAGCCATGCCCGCGTGTCGGTGCACGCCTGGCGAGTCACCCAGTCGCCGATCGGAACGATGGCGCCCGACTCTTCAGCGAGATGCAGGAACTGTGCGGGCAACAACGTGCCGCGCTCGGGGTGATCCCAACGCAGCAGCGCCTCGGCGCCCGCCACACGGCCGCTGTGGGTGCTCATGATCGGCTGGTAGGCGAGGCGAAGTTGGCCCGAAGCCAATGCTCGCTCGAGTTCGCCACCGAGTTCCTTGTGCTTGCGGCTCTCGGCACGCATGGCGTCGGTGTAGAGCTCGCTGCGGCTTCGGCCGCGCCGCTTTGCCTGGTACATGGCGATGTCGGCGTTGCGCAGCAGGTCGACTGCGGCCTCATTGGCGCTCATGCCTTCGATGTGATGCGAGGAAGCCACCGCGACGCCGATGCTGACCGAGAGTTCGACCTCGACGCCGTGCAACATGATGCGACCACTGAGACCGTGTCGGATGCGCTCGGAGAGATCCAGCGCGGTGTGCTCGTCGACGCCGCCGTCGCAGAGGACGACGAATTCGTCGCCGCCGATGCGGGCCACCACGTCGGATGGGCGCGTGGCGTGGGCGATGCGGATGGCCACCTGGGTGAGCAATGCGTCGCCCACTTCGTGGCCGACGGTGTCGTTCACCTCTTTCAGGCGGTCGACGTCCATGAAGAGAATGGCGCAGTGATTGCGGGTGCCACGGATGCCGTCGAGCACCTCTGCGGCGGTGCGCAGCAGCAGGAGTCGGTTCGGTAGGCCGGTGAGCGGGTCGTGATTCGCCTGACGGGTGAGTTCGCTCTGGAGTTGCTTGGTGGCGGTGATATCGCGCGCCACGCCGCCCCAGTACTCGATGATGCCGTCGCCGTTGCGGTGCATCACCAGATCCACATCGATGGTGCGCTCGAGCCCGTCGGGACCGCGGAAGCCCACCTCGCCACGCCACGTGCTGGACGTGGAGGCGTGCATCACTTCGCGGGGGAGTTGGTCGCGGATGGCCTGCAGCAATCCGCGGGCGCCGGCGTCGCGAACGAGATCGATTTCCTGTTCCACGCCGAACAACTGCCGCGCCGCGGCGTTGGTGTACACGGGCGAACCGTTGCGATCGAGAATGATGACGGCGTCGTCGGTGCCGCTGACCACGCCCTCGAGGCGCTCGAGCAGCAGGTGCCGCTGGGCGTTCTCGGTGTGGTCGAGTGCGCTTCCGGCGTAACCGGTGATGCGTCCGAGGCCATCGCGGACCGGGCTGGCGTCCACGCGGACCCACACCATGCGGCCTTCGCCGTGCCAGACACGGAAGTCGAGACGCACGTCGTCGTCGCCTTCGGTGGCCCTCCGCCAGGACAGTTCTGCCGTGGCGCGGTCGCCGGGATGGGCGTTGGCCCAGGGGGCGGCACCGATGGCCGCACCGGGGACACCCTGCACGAGCGCGCCAAACGCTGCATTGGCCGCGGTGACGCGACCGTCGCGGTCAGCCTGAAACAGGCCTACCGGCAGCGAGAGAAGCTGTTCGTTGATGTCCGCCATCCTTACAAATCCTTGTCGAGGCGGAGAACGTATCGCCTGGCGCTATGCCCGACTGAATGTACCTGCCACCTCAACTGATGCAATTTCCGCCGCTGTGATGTCGTCGATCAGGTCTCCGGCAGGAACGCCGTCGGTGAGATTGGTCTGAACGCCGAGGTAATGCACAGCCAGTACATAATGGTGCGTCGACCCTGCCGGTGGACATGGGCCAGAGTACCCAATCTGTCCGGCGCCATTGGTAGCCGAGTACGCACCGATCGGCACAGAATCCTCGGCCAATGCCACCTGGTCAGGGGCGATTCCGGCCATGGCCCAGTGCCCGAATGTGGGCAGATCTGCGTCGCGCATCGTGACGGCGATCTCGACGGTGCCCTCCGGCGCTGGGCCCCACGACATGGCAGGAGCGATGTTGTCGCCGTCGCAGGTGTAGCGGGGGTCGATGGTGGAGCCGTCGTCCCACGGCGCCACCAGGCTCAGTTCCTCGTCGCCGAGCGGAAGGGTTCCAGTGTCGATGACGCCAGTGTCGATGAGGTCAGTGTCGTCGACCAGTGCAGTGTCGAGCGAACCGCCATCGATGTCCGCGGACGTGGTGGTGGTGGCCAGTGTGCTGATGGACTGGTTCTGGTCGGGGCGAGCGGGCCGCAGGGTGCGTCCGTCGTCGCGGCAGGCAGCCATACCGATGGCGAACACTGGAATGAGGGAGAGAAGGGCGACTCGGCGCACCTCAGCAGCCTACGCGGGGCACCGCTTGGATATCGTGCAGGTCGTGGACGCCCCGCTCAGTCTTCTCACCTTGCACGCCCACCCCGACGACGAAGCGTCGAAAGGCGCACCCACGCTGGCCAAGTACAAGGCCGAGGGTGTGCACACCGTGCTGGTGTGCTGCACCGGTGGGGAGGAAGGCGACCTGCAGAACCCGTCGCTGCGCGAGCCGGGCCAACCGTTCCACGGTCTCACGCCCGAGCAGGACAAGGAATTGCTGGCCGAACTGCGGCCCCAGGAACTGGCGTTGTCGGCCGAGATCATCGGGTTCGACCGCGTGGAGATGCTCGGCTACCGCGACTCCGGCATGCCCGAGTCGCCGGCGAACGATCACCCTGGCTGCTTTCACCAAGCGCCACTCGACGATGCCGTCGGCCGACTGGTGGCCATCATCCGGCGCGAGCGTCCACAGGTGATCATCACCTATGGCGACGATCAGCGCGGTTACCTGCACCCCGATCATCTGAAGGTGCACGACATCTCCTTGCCGGCCTTCGAACGAGCAGGCGACCCAGCCTGGTACCCGGAGGCAGGCGAGCCGTGGCAGCCGCTGAAGCTCTACTACACCGTCTGGTCGAAGGCCCGTCTGATGGCCGTGCACGAGGGCATGATTCGTCACCGTGGCGAGTCGCCGTACGAGCAGGACTGGCTCGATCGGCCCGGCCAGGACCACCGCATCACCACCAAGGTGGAAGTCGGCGGTTATCTGTGGGCTCGCAGCGGTGCGCTGCGTGCCCATGCCACCCAGGTGGACCCCAGCGAGCCGTGGTGGTTCGGTCTCACCGACAGCCAGTTGGCCGAGGTGTACCCCTGGGAAGACTGGATTTTGGCCCGATCGCTGGTGGGTACTCCATCCGAGGGCGAGATCGAGCACGACCTGTTTGCCGGCATTCGCGTCACGGCATCGGCCGAGGCCTCCTGATGAGCATTCAGTATCGGGTTGCGTTCGGGAAGAACGACGAGGCCATCGAAGGGCCCGACGATGCCGAGGTGGTGGTCACCTTGGCCGTCGCCGATGCGGCGCTGACGCCGGAGGTGGCCTTCATGCGGGGCAAGTTGAAGAACACCGGGCCGACAGGGCCACTGCTGGCCGCATTCGCCGACGGCTCTGCCGCCGCAGCGATCAGTCGGCTCGCATCGCGTCCCTGAGTGTGCGGTAGCCGATGGGCGTGGCGCCCGATTCGGCCAACAGCGCCTGCAGGGTGGGGTCGGTGGTGACGAGTGCCAGGTCGTCGATCCAGAGTTCGGCTGCGTCGGTGATGGCGCGTACCTCTGGTGTGTCGAGCGCTGGCTGCACGTGGATCTCGGTGACGCCAGGCTGCAGGTTTCGCACGGCCTCATAGACCCGCTCGCGGCTGCCAGCACGCCAGTCGTGGTCGAAGTGATCCGGGAACCAGATCCCTTCCTCCTGGGCGAGTCGGCGGAAGGGAAACCCGGCCCGCTCGGCAGAGATGGTGCTGGGCAGTCGGATGGGCAGGCGGAACTCCACCGCCAACTCGAGGTACACGTCGAAGAACTCTGGCCGCAGCGTGATGACCGACAGGTGTGGCGCGAGGTGGGTGACGTCGACCCCCCAGGCCTGCGCACGTTCGATCTGGGCGCGGCATTCGCGCAGCACCTCAGCGGGGTCGGCGTGCTCCCAGAGGTCGTCGACCGTGCGAGGGAAGCCGCCCTCGCCCGACAGCAGCGTGGGGGCATGCGTGATGGGCCCGAATCGGTAGGCCTCGTGCTCGCAGTTCAACGTGAGGTGCACGCCGATGTCGTCGGTGGGGAGTGCCTGTGCGGCGGCGTCGCGCCCCCAGGGGGCGGGCACCATCAGGCTGGCGCACGTGGCGACACCGTGCCGAATGGCCTGGAACACACCGGCGTTGGCGGCGTGACAACTGCCCAGGTCGTCGCAGGAGATGATGACGTACTTCGTGTCGGGGGCTTGGCCGAGCCGTTCAGCGAGGGTCGTCACGGCGGGAACGCTATCCGCTGCACCCGGCCCAGAGGCCGATGTTCTGCCGTTCGGCGGCTCGGGCAGCGGTGACGAAGTCGGCGCTGTGGGCGACGTTCGGGGGAATGGTGAGAAGTCGGGCATAGCCGCTGGCGACGATCTCGAGGTTGACGAACATGCCGTCGCCGACCCGGTACACGTAGGCCAGGAGCCGGCCGTACTTGTCGCGGGCCTCTACGTCGCGTTCGAGGTGCAACGGCGTGCCTTGGGGCAGGAGCGAAGTGGTGAAGGCGCTTGCCTCCGGGCCGAAGCACTGCACGGGCGTGTCGGGCTTTTTGGTCTCGGGTGTGTCGATGCCGATGAGCCGCACTTTCTCCTTGGTGCCCTCGAGTGTGACGATGATGGTGTCGCCATCCACCACTCGTTCGAGCGTGGCGTTGGGCTGTAGCACCCCCGGCTGCGACGTGGGCCCGGGCACGCTGCTGGCCGCGTGTGAACACGCGGCCAGCAGCAACAGGAATGGGACGAGGCGTCGCATGCCGCCGTTCTATCGGAGGGGTGCGACGAAGTGACTCAGAGGCGCTCGATGATGGTGCCGGTGCCCAGACCGCCACCGCAGCACATGCTGATGAGGCCGTACCGGCCACCGGTGCGCTCGAGTTCGTAGAGCGCCTTGGTGATGAGGAAACCGCCGGTGCCGCCGAGCGGGTGGCCGAGGGCGATGGCGCCACCGTTGGGGTTCACCTTGGCCGGGTCGGCGCCCACTTCCTTCTGCCACGCCAACACGACCGATGCGAATGCCTCGTTGATCTCGAACGTGTCGATGTCGTCAATGGACAGGCCGGTGCGGGCCAGCAGACGCTGTGTGGCATCGATGGGGCCGGTGAGCATGAAGACGGGGTCGACGCCCACGTTGCAGGTGTCGACGATGCGGGCGCGAGGCTTCAAGCCGAGCGCCGCCGCCTTCTCCTCGGTCATGAGCAGCACGGCCGATGCGCCGTCGCTGATCTGCGACGAGTTGCCGGCAGTGTGCACGCCGTTCTCGCGGCCCACCGGCTTCAGGCTGGCCAGCTTCTCCAGCGTGGTCTCGCGCAGGCCTTCGTCGCGGGCGACGGTGTGGAAGGTGTCGGCGAGGGTGCCGTCCTCGTTGCGGTCGGGTGCCTGGACCGTGAGGTACTGGCCGCCAAAGCGGTCTTCGGCCCACGCCTGGGCAGCGAGCTGCTGACTGCGGAAACCGAACGCGTCGGTGTCCTCCCGGGTGATGCCCCACTTGTCGGCGATGCGCTCGGCACCCTCGAACTGCGAGGTCATCTCATAGCGGTCGAAGTAGGCCTTGTTGATCGGCACGCCGAGTCCGAGCGCCTTGCTGCCGCCCACACCGATCGGGATGCGACTCATCACTTCCACGCCACAGGCGAGGGCCACGTCCACCACGCCGCTGCCCACGAGGGCGGAGGCGAGGTTGGTTGCCTGCTGGCTGCTGCCGCACTGGGTGTCGACCGTGGTGGCGGCGGTGGTGAGGGGTAGACCGGCGCTGAGCCATGCGGTACGGGTGATGTTGAACGCCTGCTCGCCGACCTGGCTGACGCAACCGCCGACGACCTGATCGATCGCGGCGGGGTCGATGCCGGTGCGCTCGACGATGCCCTTCTGGACAGCGGCCAGCACGTCGGCCGGGTGGAGGGTGGAAAGGCCGCCGTTGCGCTTGCCGATGGGCGTGCGGACGGCGTCGACGATGACAATGTTGCTCATGTGCGCAGCCTACGGTGGCATCCATGTCTGGCTTCAACCCTGCGCACACCCCGTCGCCCGGCGCCGTCGAGCACCG
Source organism: Acidimicrobiaceae bacterium (assembly GCA_947463235.1). GTDB lineage: Bacteria > Actinomycetota > Acidimicrobiia > Acidimicrobiales > Ilumatobacteraceae > UBA668. Next base: position 15,459 of record CANHST010000011.1, on the reverse strand, counting down.
GTACATCCATGTCATCGGTGCGGCGGTGTTCGTCGACGATCGACCCGCGGAGGATCATTGGGAGCGGCATTTCCTCGGCATGCAGGGCGATGTGGCGGTGTGGGGTATCGATGTGCCGCACGGCGAAGACCCCTCCTATGGCGCCGCCACCGATCTGTACTCCTACTTCGGGCGTACCACCGAGACCGATTGGTTGGTTGCGGGCCGCGCCGTGCAGTTGGTGGAGTGGGGCCGCACCCATCGGTTCTGCGGGCGCTGTGGCACGGCCACCGAGCGGCAGGCGAACGAGCGATCCATGAAGTGCCCGGCCTGTGGCCTGCTGGCCTTTCCGCGTTTGGCGCCGGCGATGATCACGCTCGTGACACGTGGCGACGAAGCGTTGCTCGCTCGCGGTGTGGCGTTCCGTGGCCCGATGTACTCGTGTCTCGCCGGCTTCGTGGAGCCGGGTGAGTCGCTCGAGGGTGCGGTCATTCGCGAGGTGCGCGAAGAGGTGGGTATCGAGGTCGGCAACGTGCAGTACCGCGGCAGCCAGCCGTGGCCGTTTCCGCACAGCTTGATGGTGGGGTTCCGAGCCGAGTGGGTGAGTGGCGACATCGTGTGCGACCCCGCCGAGATCCTCGACGCCCAGTGGTACACGCGCGATGCGCTACCGAACATTCCTCCCGGCATCAGCATCGCCCGCAAGCTCATCGACGCATGGGTGGCCGAGGGCTGAACCCGTCGGAGGCATGTCGGGTTATGCGAGGCGTTCGGTGAACCAGTCGATGATGATCTCTGCTCGCTGAATGCGGTGCACCGGGGAACCGCTACGCGTGAGCTCGTGGGTCTCGCCGGGGAATCGGTAGAACGTGACGTCCTTGCCCAGCAAACGCAGCTCCACGAACAGCTCCTCGGCCTGATTGACGGGGCAGCGCAGGTCGTTCTCGCTGTGGATCAGCAGCATCGGCACGTTGATGTTGCGCACGTTGCGGATGGGGGACAGCGCGAGATACGCATCGGGATCGTCGACGTGGCGTGGGCCGTGCTCCACCCGGAAGATGGTGGCGATATCGGAGTTCACCTCTTCGGTGTAGAGGTTGTTCACGGCGCGTTCGCTGCAGATGCCCTTGAAGCGGTGGCTGAAGCGGCCTGCCAGTTCGGTGGCCATGTAGCCGCCGTAGCTGCCGCCCTGCATACCCACGCGGGTCGGGTCGCAGAACGGGTAACGCTCGAGTGCGGTGTCGAGTACGGCCATCACGTCGTCGACATCGAGGCCACCCCACCCGCTGCCGGGGGCCGTGGGGTGCTTCGGGCCGAGGATGGCCTGACCCCATGCCTCGTGCCGGCCTGAGCCGCCTCGCGGGTTGCTCATGAGCACCACGAACCCGGCTGCAGCTTGGAACTGCGCTTCGTCGAAGAACGACTCCCCGTACTGGGTGTGCGGGCCGCCGTGCACGTTCAGGATGACCGGGTAGCGACGCGTCGGATCGAAGTCGGCCGGGCGCATGATCCAGGCATCGATCTCGTCGCTGCCGTCGGTGCACGGCACGGCGAAGCGCTCCCAGGGGAGGGGCTTCACCGCGGCGCTGTAGGTGGCAGCGAACGATGTGATGCGGCGGGGCTCGCCGTCGGTGAGCATGAAGAGATCGGAGATCTGATCCACCGCCGACGCGGTGTACGCCACGCGGCCACCAGCTGCGTCGAGGCCCTTCACGCTGATGGCACCAGCGGTGATCTGCTCGGGCGGACGGCCATCGACACCGACCCGGTAGGCGTGGGTCTGGCCGCGGTCTTCGGCCGAGCAGAGAAGCGTGGCATCGTCGATCCACTTCGGGGTGACGGTGCCCGCGGTGGTCTCGAAGGAACGGTCCAGTGCAGTGCTGATCCAACGATGCGCACCGCCGGCGACGGGCACCACGCCCACCTTCACGTTCTGGGGGTAGGTGGCGGGGTCGTCGTAACCGAGAAACGCGATGGTGGTGCCGTCGGGCGATACGGCGGGCGCGGCGTAACTGCCGGTCTGACGGGTGAGCTCGCGCACCGTGCCGTCGAGCGACACGAGGTACAGGTCGCGAGCAAAGTCGGTGTCCCATGTGTCGTGCCGCTGTGAGGAGGTGACGAGGGCGCTGGAATCCGGCAGCCATGCCGGGTTGCCGTGTTCGAACTCGCCGGGAGTGAGGTTGTGCGGCGCTGCCGTTCCGTCGGCGGGTACCACGTAGAGGTGGGCGGGCCGATCGAAAATCCAGCCCTCGCCATTGAGTTGGGTGAAGAACCGCTCGATTTTGCGCGGGGATTGCCAACTCTCATCGCCGTCCTCGGCGCCAGGTGCCGAGTAGCGCTCGTGTGGCGTGCGACTGATGAATGCGATGAAACGACCATCGGGACTGAACGCAAGTTCGTCGACGCCGTCGCGCATGGATGCCACAGTGCGGGTCTCGCCTGGTACGGCCACGGGCAACAGGTGGAGCGTGGTCTCACCCTTCTTCGGGCTGCGCCGCGAGGTGAAGGCCAAATGGCGGCCGTCAGGACTCCAGGTGGGGTTTCCGTCGTTCTCGCCCGACGTGATCGGGTGAGGCGCATCGCTGCCGTCGGTCGGCGCCAACCAGACCTGGGAGAAGTACTTGTTCTTCTGCACGTCGACACGGGTGACCACGAACGCCACGAATCGCCCGTCGGCACTGAGCGCCGGGGCCGATGTGCTGACGAGATTGCCGATGATGTGCTGTGCGATCGCCGCGGACGTCATGGTGCACGACGGTACTCGTTACAGGCTGCCTGGCTACTCGTCCGTCGTGAGGAGGGTGTGGCAGCATCGAGGCATGACGCCCGATGAGTACCTGCAGAACTTCGATGCCGAGCATGAGGTTTTCATCGCCGCATGCGAGGCCGCCGGTCTGGACGCCGAGGTGCCCTCGTGCCCAGGTTGGAAGGTGAGCGACCTCGCCTACCACATGTACGAAGTGCAGTACGGCTGGCATCGCCTGACGGCCGAACGCCTTGAATCGTTTGCTTCGATCAAGTTCCCGGTGCGGCCCGACGACGACCACCTCGTCAGCGTGCTGCGGGGCGAGCACGCTGCGTTCGCCGCGCTGCTCGCAGCGTTCGACCCGGAGTCGCCGCTCTGGACGTGGGCCGGCCCCCAGAACCTCGGCTGGCTGCAGCGGCGCATGGCGCACGAGATCGCGGTGCACCGTGTGGATGCTCAGTTCGCCGGTGGCCCGGCCACACCGATTCAGGCCGATCTTGCCAGCGACGGTGTCGACGAGTTCCTCGAGTTCTTCCTCAACGACCGTATGGGGCCGGTGGCAGGCTCGGTGCACCTGCACTGCACCGACGTCTCGGGGGAGTGGCTGGTGAGCGACACCTCCGGCCGTTTCGAGGTGATCCGCGAACATGCCAAGGGCGACTGCGCCATCCGCGGAACAGCAAGCGATCTGCTGCTGGCGTTGTGGCGTCGTCGACCGGTGACCGCGTGCGAACTGATCGGCGACGAAGAGTTGGCGATGCGATTCACCATCGCATCGGCGCTCGACTGACGAGCGCCACTGCGACTACTCGGCGAGACCCACGGGTGCGTCGTCGATGATCTGGTCGAGGTACTCGCTGAGGCCATAGCCCACCTGGCCCTCGAACTCGCCGCTCTCCACCGTCCACCGCGTCATGCCCTCGCTGATGCGAGTCATCAGCCAGTTGCCCTCGGGGTCTTGGCGGCGGTTGCGCAGCGGAATGAGGTCCATCACCTCGCCGGAGAACTTCCATTCCTTGTCCGAACGGGAGGACCGCAACAGACCCTGAATGCTCTGGTGGTACTGGTCGTCGCCACGCGTGACGGTGCTGATCTGCACGTCGTCGCAGTAGTGCATCTGACCGTTCTCCCACACAAAGCCGCCGCGGGTGCCGGGGCCTTCCTTCTTCGCGACTCGGCTTGCCATGAAGCCGAAGTTCTCGTTCACGTTGGCGGTGAGCCAGCGGTAGTACCACGGCGCCTGCCAGTAACGCGGGCCCCAGGAGTGGTCGCGCAGGCCGTGGCCGTGGATCTCCCACTCTCGGTCGCCGACTCGGATCGTGCCGTGCGCCTGCACGAGTTGCTCGTAGTGGCCCTTGGCGAACTCCTCGCCGGGCGCTTCGTGCGGCGTGTCGGGCTCGCCGCCGAACATGCTCGGCCGGCCCTGGCCGGTGAAGGTGATGTGGGCCTCGCACTCGGCGTACGGGTTGTTCGTGAAGGCTTCCTTCGGGTTCGCCATCTGCTCGGGCTCGTCGAGCAGCACCACCTTGCCGGTGTAGTCGATGTGCAATTCCTCGAACGGCGTGACGATGGTCCACTTCAGGCCACCGGCGTTGAACTCGTCGTTGTTGGTGATGGTGGGCCGCTTGTACATGAAGCCCACGCTGCGACGGCTGCCGTCGGCCTCCGGCGGCAGGTACAGACACACCGTCATCTCGGCGTAGCCCTCGTTGGCGCGGTTGCCGATGCGGAACCAGCCGCCCACCTGTTGTGCAGGGTCGAAGCAGTTGATGTACATGCTCTCGTTGAAGTTGGACTCGGGACCGAGTTCATGCATGTACTCGTCGGACGGATCGAGGCGAATTCCCATGCCAGCCACCGTACCGACCCGGCTGATGCCGGTTGTTACGCAGCGGTCAGTCGAGGTGAGGGGGCAACTCGAGATGGCCGAGGCGCTCCGCCAGCAGCTCCGTCAGGCGTTCCAGATCGATGCCGCTGTCGGCAGCATCGGGATCAGCGTCGCCTGCGCGCTCGAGTCCGTCCGACGCCGACTCACCAGTGGAGGTGTCGCCTGATGCGCTCCCCCCTGGCGCCGCGAAGGTGGGCGAGGTCATGGTGGGGGAGGTCATGGTGGGTCGCACCGCTGCCGGAATCGGCAGCGACGTGATGCGCTGAATCGATGGATCGGTGACGATCGGCACCTGGGTGGTGATCTGGGCGGGATCCAGCAGCGGCTTGGAGATCGACGACAGATCGCCGGCCGACGTGCCTTCGAGCCCGGCAGCATCGAGCGGTGGGAGGTTGTCGGGTAACGGCATTCCGGCCGACGGAGTGGGTGCGAGGCGGTCGATGGCCGCCTGCGACAGCGTGTCGAGTCGTGCGCTCATGTCGTCGAGGCGCTCGGCAACGGTGGACGCCGTGGACCGTCGGTGCTCCTCGGCTCGTTCGAGGCCGGCAATGCGGCGTTCCATTGCGGCGACGGCGGCAAGGGTGTCGTGGCGTCGGCGCTCCACCTCCGAGGCGTAGGCCGCCACTTCGTGGCGCACTGCATCGAGCCGCGAGTCGACGGCCTGCAGCACTGCCCGCACGAGTTGCGCTGTGGTGTCGTCGTTGGTCTGCTCCTCCATCACCTCATCCTCGCCTGCCACGCAGCCAACTGCGAGCTTTCTTGTCCTCGGATGACGGGAAGTCCAGTCGGCCGCCTGCCGTTACTGGTTGCTCACCGCTGTGTGGGATGCCCAGCATCTCGTCGACCATCTCCCAGATTTCCTCCGTTGCAGCGGGCTCCGCAGGAGCTGCCCACGAGGAGGGAGTTGCGTCCAGCATCGACTCGAAGGTCGGGATCACATTGCTGCCGAGCCCCACGCCGACGGAGATGGTGTCCGGTGAGGCGTGAAGGATGGCGTGCGCTGCAGTGATCTCGCCCATCGACATCGGCTTTGCCGACAGCTTCGGAAGTTCGATGGTCTCCAGCGCGGTCGGGGTGTACTGGGCAAGGCCGGATGTGGTGGCCGCCGTGGGAGGTGCCACGCGTGTGCCGACGGTGCCGAGCGTGGGGAGCACCAGCGCCGGTGCTGCGCCCAGGCTGGAGTTGGCGGGTGGCCCGATGACATGCTCGACGAGCTCTGCCATCGACGGCTCTTCGGCCTGGCGCATCACATCGATCAGCGCAAGCGCGTCGGGGTCGTCATCGGCGACCTCAGGCAGCGGTGGCAGGTCGGTGTCCCAGAGATGGACACCGCTGTCGTGATGCCGAAGCGGGAACAGAGCGACCGTTCCGACCGGATCGTTCGCGATTGCTTCGAGTACGCCGCCGTTCAACTGGGCCAGCGCCACCTGCAGGAGGTCGCGGTCGGCGGTGGGTTCACGGTGGAAGAGCCGGGCCAGCGACACCACATCGCCGAACTGCACCTGGCCATGTTCCAATTGGGTAGGCAGCAATGCGCCGGCCTCGACCAGGCGGGTGCCGAGCGGCGCGGTGCCGTCGGTCTCGGCGAGGTACACGCGGCCCTCCCTGGCGAACAGATGCACCCGTGTCGCTGAACCGACATCGGCTTGGCCGGTGAAACGCTCTGCTCCGAGCTGGGAGATGAAACCCCAAATGGGTTCGTCCCCGGGGTAGTGCTGCAGCTCGCTGCGGTGCATTTCCGCTGGCCTCCTGTGTCGCGCGCGTTCCCTGTAGTGGTCGGCTGAAACGGCGCGGATCTTGAGGAGAAGTCCAAGGAACTCTCAAGATCGGCGGCGCTGAGGGTCAACTGCTCAAGGCCGCAGGCTCAGGGCCGAAGAACGTGTGGCGGAGTTTTCGCGGGACGGACGGCCCCTGTGTGGGCTGCGCGCAGGAAGGGTGAGCAATGCGTCGGAAGTTGAAGATCGGCGGCAGGGTGAACTTGCTGATCGCCGTGCCACTGGTGGCACTCATTGCCTGCAGCGGCCTCGGTTACCTGGCATTGCAGCGAGCCAGCGTGCGAGGAGACCAGTATCAGGCGCTGAAGGTCGCGCAGGACCTGCGCGCCGACACGCTGCCTCCTCCCGCCAGTCTGCTCGGAGCTTGGGCCGAGGTGAACGCCGTGGCGGTCCTTGCGTCCTCGCCGGACGGATTCGCTCCTGTCGGTCAGGCCGCGATGGCCTCACATCTGCGCAGCCTGGCTCGGGCGGAGCAGGAGTTTGGTGCCGCCATGGATCGCTGGTCGACAGTGGTGCTCGACCCGCAGGTTGCTGCTGCGTTCGACACCGCGGGTCGAAGCGCTGGGGAGCAGTTCTTCGCCTCGGTGCGCCGCACCGTGGTGCCAGCGGTGGAACGCGGCGATGGTGCTGCGGTCGTCGCAGCCGTTCGCAACCTCGAACCGCAGTACGAACTGCAGCAGGTGGGGGCGCAGCGGGCGCTGGACTGGGCACAGGCCGAGGTGCTCGCTCGCGAAGCGCAGTCCGACGACTTCATCGCTGCGGTGTCGCTGTTCGGTGGGGCAGGCGCAGCGCTGCTGGTCCTCGCCACGTTGCTGATGTCGGTGCGGGTCCGTCGGTCCATCATTCGTCCGATCCGGTCGCTTGCAAGGCAGGCCTCCGCTGTGGCGGAATTCGAGCTGCCACGAGCCGTCGCGGCCATGGCCGACCTTCCTGCTGATGGTCCCGCTGATGGTCAGGTGTCGTACCTGCCGCCCTTCGAGGTGGAGAGCGACGACGAACTGGCCGATCTCGCTGCCGGGTTCAATTCGGTGCAGAACGCAGCGGTCGAATTGGCGGCGGAGCAGGAACGGTCCCGGCGCATCGTGTCGGAGAACCTGGTGAACATCGCCACACGCAACGACGACCTGCTTGTCCGAACGCTGGGTCTGGTCACTGCGTTGGAGTTGAGCGAGAGCGACCCGAAGATGCTCGACCATCTCTTCCGTATCGACCACCTGACCACGCGAATGCGCCGAAACGCGCAATCGCTGGTGGTGCTGGCTGGAGCGGAACCCACTCGCGTGCCGGCGCCTGCAGTTCCGCTGGAGGACGTGGTCCGATCAGCGCTGTCCGGAGTGGAGAACTACGGGCAGGTGGAGATCGGTGATGTTGGCGATGTCGCTGTCAGCGGCGACGTTGCATCGGAGATCTCGCACCTTTTGGCCGAGCTACTGGAGAACGCCACGAGCTTCTCCCCGGCGTCCACCGAGGTGACGGTCGTTGGTCGCGCAGTACGGGATGGGCATCACCTCGCCATCTACGACCACGGGCCCGGTATGTCCGACGACGACATGGCGGCAGCGAACGAACGGCTCACCGAGGTGCCATCCATCCATCGCGACAGCAGTCGGATGCTCGGTTTTCAGGTGGTGGCGCGCCTCGCAGCGCGTCATGGTGTGAACGTGCTCCTCACCACCACGCCCGGCGGTTCGGGAGTCACGGCAGTGGTTCGGCTTCCGAACTCGATCGTCGAGGCGACCCCCGAGGAACTTCCGGCGTCGGTGGCGTTGATGGATCTGCCCGAGGCGTCCGCTCGCCTCACCATGCCGTTACCCATCGTGCCGATGATGGTGGCTCCGGTCTCGCTGGCGTCGTTCGAGGCGGCCGTCTCCACGGGCGAAGTCGACGCGGTGAGCCACCTCGGAGGATCGAGCGGCTGAGCCTCACGTGGCCCCGACTCACCAGAGTTGGAGTTGCTCCCAGGTGATGGCCACGTCGCTGACGGTCTGCCATGTGAGTCGGCCCCTGCTGCCGGGCCGCCGAACCTCCACCAGTTCGGGTCGCAGACTGCGGGCCGCGCCGTTGGCGTCGAAGATCGTGATGCTGCCGTCCACGGCGATGCCGCTCATCTTGCCCGCGTGCCAACGCTGGCTCTCACCCTTGCGGAAGCGAACCGGTTCACCGGCGCGCAGCCCAAGTCGTTGGAGCGTGGCGGCGTCGATCATTCGTGGACGGGCACTCCGGGCTGGCGCATGCGGGCGATCGTACGTGTTCTTCCAAGGTCCTGGGTGTTTGGGGACAAAGGTCGTGCTGCGTTCGCGGTAGCGGTCGGTACCATGCACACCACCGGCGAGTCGCGCGATGTACGGTGCGACCAACAGCCAAATCTGTGAAGGAGAGCCTGATGACCGAGACCAACGAAGCCGTCATCCACGAAGCGCTGACCATCATCGATAAGGCGCTGTCACAGATGATGAGCCGTGAACTGGTCTCGTCGGGCGAGATCACCGACGTGCTGCTCGACGTGCGCACGCTGCTCACGATGCCGGCCCGCGTGCCGGCCGCTGCGATCGCCGAAGGCTGACTCCAGCCAGCAGATGTCAGACGGCCAGTAGGTCGTCGAACGCGCGCCGCAGGCAGCGGCGCAACAGCGCCGGGTCTTCCACGGCTTCCACATCGATGTTCACGCCCATGTCGAGGCTGTGGTTGTAGCTCAGCAGGGTGAGGTTGAAGGCCACGCCGAGCAGCGGACCCACTGGATGGTTGGCCAACAGCTTGGCGCCGGCGAGATAGAGCGGCACCGGTGCACCGCGCACGTTGCTGGTGGCGAAATCCACCGTCTGGGCCTGCTGCCGGGCGATGCGGGTGATGACGCTGGTGGGCAGCGTGGCAGCCAACGCGGCAAGCGCGTCGACCGAACCCGACATGCCGGCGTCACGGGCCTCATGGGCCAGGGCTTGCACTCGCGTGAAGCGGTCGGCGATCGGCATGTCGCCGGTGGGCACCAGCATCCGGGCCAGCGAGAACGCGTTCGCTCCGGATGTATCGGTGCGCGTGCTGATGGCCATGCTGGATCGAAGTTCCTCCACCGGCGCACCCATCTTGCGGTGATACCGGCCGGCCGCGTCGGCGGCCGCAACGAGGAACGCCGTGTTCAGCGTGCCGTTCAGTTTCTTGGCGGCCAGTCGGGTGTCCTCGAACGGCACCCGCAGCACCTCCATCTGCCTCCGCAGCGAGCGCTTCGTCCACAGCGGTGAACGTGCGGCGTCGGTCTCGCCGAGTTGCTGCAGCACACCGCGCACGGTGTCGGCGGCCGCAGAACCGGCGGCGGGCATTCCCGTGGGGTCGGCCAGGAGGTCCTTCACCTGGCGCATCAGCGTGAGCGGCATGCGGAAACTGCCGTTCAGGAGTTCGCGCACGAGATCCGTGGGCACGGCCTCCGCTGCGGCTTGCTCTGCGGCGGCAGCGATGAGGTCGGGGTTCAACGGTGGCAGTTCGGGTACGTGGCGTTGGAAGTCGAGGAACTGCAGGCTGAGTTGCACGCCGCCCTCACCGTCGACGATGGCGTGGTGCAGCTTTTGCAGCAGGGCGCTCTTGCCGCCCTTCAAGCCATCCACCACCACGAATTGCCATAGCGGTCGGGTGCGGTCGAAGGCATCGCCGGTGAGCAGGCTGGCGTAGTCGAGCAGCTGGCGCATGCTGCCGGGCTTCGGCAGCGACACGTGGCGCACGTGGTAGCGAAGATCGAAATCGGGGTCGTCGACCCACATGGGCGAAGTGATGTTCACCGGTGCCGGCTGCACCCGTTGGCGCAGGCGTGGGATGGCATAGGTGGCACGTTCGAGCCGCGCCAGGAGGAGGTCGAAGTTCAGCGGCCGATCGAGAATGGTGATGTTCGCGAACGTGGAGCTGAGATGGGGGTCTTTTTCGAGCCGCCACATCAGCCCTTCGGCGTCGCTCATCTTGCGATCGAAATGCGGCAGTTCGGCCATGGTGTGGAGGCTAGTGGTCAGCTGAACATTGACAGACAGGCGCGAGCGATGCCCCCGAGCGCGAGGCCGGCCATTGCGCCTGCCACCACGTCGCTCGGGTGGTGGATGCGTACGTAGGCACGACTGGCACCCACGATGGCGGCGAGACCGAAATACAGCGGCGCCCAGGCCCAACCGTCCCACCCTGTGAGCACGCTTGCGGCAAAGAACGCTGCGGAAGCATGGCCACTCGGGAAACTGCTGGTGGACGGCCGCCGCACAGGGAAACGCGGGTCGCCCGCTTCGGTGGGCCGTACCCGCCGGAACATGCGCTTGATGCCCTGGTTCACGATGAGGCTTTCGGCACCGATGAGTGCGGAGAACACGAACGCCTGGTTGGCATGGTGGATGCTGGTGAGGCCGCGCGTGACGCCGACAAGGTGCCAGATGAGGCTGAAGTCGCCGAGTTCGCTGGCGGCCACGAACACGGTGTCGGTGAGACGGCGACCGCGGAGCCGTTCGAGCCCGCGATCGGCCCAGGCGTCGAACCGCGCGACCATTGGATGGTCGAGGGCGCTCATGCCGGGTTCGGTGCTGCGAACCTCACCGGAGCCTCCACCTTGGCCAGTTCAGGGTTGCCGCCGAACGACGGGCACCAGGGCTGGAACGAGCAGGTCTTGCACAGCGGACCTTCCTTGGGCTTGAAGTCGCCCGACAGGCACGCCTTCTCCACGGCTTTCCATACGGCGGTGGTGCGCGTGGTGAGGAACTTCACCGACTGCTCGGAGGGAGTGGCCGTGATGACATCGCCGGTGCGGATGTACATCAAACGGATGGCTGCCGGCCGCTGGCCGATGACCTCCTGGCACAGGAACGAGTAGAAGTGCACACCGGCCAGGCTCTTCTGCTCGTAGTTGGCGCTCGGTGCCCGACCGGTCTTGTAATCGGTGACCACGAGGCGACCTTCGGCATCGAGTTCGAGCCGGTCGATGATGCCGCGCAACGTGAGCGAGCCCACCTGCGCTTCGAGGCGGAGTTCCAACCCGATATCGCGGACCGATGTGGGATCTTCCATGGCGAAGTACTTCTGCACCAGCACCCAGGCATCGGCAAAGAACGCATCCTGCGCGGCGGGATCGAGACCGAGCAGGGTGAACTCGGGATCCACGAGGTACTCGGCTGTGGCTTGCTGGAAGGCCGCCTCGGCAGTGGCGACGGTGCGCTGCTCGTTCGGATGGGTGAACAGCAACTCCAGGGCCCGGTGCACCATGGAACCCTTGGTGGAGTACGGGGCCGGGGGCTCGGGCAGGCGTTCGATGCTGGCGAAGCGAAACGCGAGCGGACAGCTGAGAAAGCTCTCGACCCGGCTGGGCGATAGGGAGTTGGGAACCGGGTACATGTCCTGCACTGTAGAGAATGGGTGTGACAGCGAAGCAGATCCGTCGGACCGGCCGATGCTCGCGTCAGCGATCGTCCAGGTTGTCTCGGTGGGCGCCGGCGAGCCAACGGTGAGTGCATGCGGCCAACTCCGCTCGTAGCACGGGTTTGGTGAGCACCTCCACGATGCCGAGGGCCGCAGCCTGCTCATTGAGCAATGCCCTGCGGTACCCGGTGATGAGCACGATCGGTAGACCCGGACGAAGGTCGCGGACGATCTCTGCAACGCGGTCGCCGCGCATCCCGGGCATGGCCAGGTCGGTGAGTACGAGGTCGAATGCGTTGGGGTCGGCGCAGAAGAGATCCGTTGCGGCGATCGGATCCGCGCAGAGGGTGACCGCATAGCCGAGCGATTCCAGCGTGAGTTGCATAAACCGGCCCACGACCGCTTCGTCGTCGATGACCAGTATCCGTTCGCCGCTGCCGCCGCGAGGTGCTTCGCTCGAGATCGGCGGATCCAGCGGTGTGGTCGTCGCTGCGTGGAGGTAGACCTCGAATCTGGCGCCCTTTCCGGGGGAGGTCTCGAGGTGGATCACCCCGTTCACGTCTCGCACGATGCCGTGTACCACCGACAGTCCCAGGCCGGTGCCCTCGCCGATGGATTTAGTGGTGAAGAACGGGTGGAAGATCTGCCGGGCCGTCGCCTCGTCCATCCCCGGACCGGTATCGGTGACAGAGAGTCGGGTGTAGCTCCCCGGTGCGAGACCGGCAACACGGGTCTGGAGCTCCTCGTCAGCGATGCAGCGGTCCATCTTCACGACGATGCTGCCGGGGTGTTCGCCGATGGCCTGAGCAGCGTTGGTGACGAGGTTCATCACGATCTGGTGTAGCTGTGACGGATCCACGTGGGCTGCGTTGCCGGTCGGGTCCAACTCCAGGCGAAAGTCCACGCTCGACGGAATGGCGGCGCGAAGCAGGTTGAACGCTTCTGCCACCACGCGTGCGCCGGCCGTTGAGTGCGCTGTGGACTCGGCTGGACGTTGGAACGCAGCCATGCGTTGGACGAGGGAAACCGCTCTGGTGGCGGCCTGCATCACCTCGTTGAGTGCCTCGGATACCTTCTCCGGAGACCCCTGCCACATCTGTGCCAGTTCGGTGTAGCCCATGATGCCGCTGAGGATGTTGTTGAAGTCGTGAGCGATGCCGCTGGCCAAGGTGCCGATGGCTTCCATCCGCTGCGACACCCCCAACTGCGCCTCGAGGTGTTCCCGCTCTGCACGCTCGGCGATCTCGGCGCTGAGGTCGATGATCATCAGCAGACAGTCGCTGGAACTGCCTCGAGGTGCGGCCAAGACCCGAATGTGTCGGCCTGGTGCGTCCGCGATGTCGAACTCCCTCGACATCGCTTGGCCCGTGCCGACTACTTCTTGGAGTTCGTGCCATGCGGCTCGATCGTCGTCGTTCAGCAGTGCGACGAACCGTTGCCCGACGAGGACGCGATGTTCCTGGGCGAACAACTGCGACGCGACAAGGTTTGCTTCCCGTACGGCGCCGTCTGCGTCGATCACCAGGTACGCCAGTGGCGCCGCGTTGAACAGCTCGGTGTACCGGCCAACGGCATCGGCTTCAGCTGCCTGAGTTCGCAGCAGTTCGTCGTTCTGCAGCTCCAATTCCACCTGGTGCACCTGGAGCTCATGTACCAGCCGCTGTACATCGGCTCGGGACGCGCTTTCGTCCTGCGCTCGCTGCGCGACCATTGCCTCGGCCTTCCACCGGAGCTCGTTGTCGTTGTTGCCCTCTGATTGCATCACGACTCCTTCGTCTCGATGACATCGCGAGCGGTGGATGCCGAGAGCACGGCGGCCGCCGCAGCGATGCGGTCGTCGGCGCTGGCGTGATCGCCATCGTGTTCTCCGCGAAGAATGTCCAGGGCGTTCTTCCGAACGGCCTCCGCGGTATGGGCTTCGGTCGCATCGATGAACGTCACCACCACACCGTCGAAGCGATCGTCCTGCGTTCGGTAGGGGGCGATGCGAACGTTGAACCATCGGCCGTCGTCGGAACCCATGTGCCGTTCGCTCAACGTCAAGGTTCGCATCACTTCGCGAGCATCGGCGACGACGAGGCGGTGGTCGAGCGTGCTGGCCAGATCGACGATCGGTCGCCCCTGGTCGGACGGAATGAGATTGAACAGCCCGACGGTGGCCGACGTGAATCGACGCACGCACAGTTCGTTGTCGAGATAGAGCGTGGCCACGGAACTGCTGGTGATGAGATTCGCCATGTCGTCGCTGGCCAGCGAGAGCGCTGCCACGCGACGCTGGAGTTCGTTGTTCACCGTCTGCAGTTCTTCGTTCATCGACTGCATCTCCTCCTTGGAGGTGGTGAGCTCCTCGTTGGTGGACTGCAACTCCTCGATCGTGGCTTGGAGGCGCTCGCGTGAGTACTGGGCGTCGTGGGCGGCTGACTGCAAGGCCGCACGCAACCTCAGTAACTCCTCGCTGAGTGCAGCGGAACGGTCGTCTGTCGACAACGGCTGGTCGTCGAGTTGCAGGGTGTCCTGGAGCAACAGACTGGAACTCACGTTGCTCGGGGTGAAGACCAAGAGCACCAAGCCACGCAGTTCGGGTGGGCTCGAGATGGGCTGCACCACCAGATCCACCAAGCTGGTGCCGAGAGCCGAGACGAGGGGTAGCCGCTCCACTCTGGTCTCTTCCTGATCGCGAACGGCGGCGGTGAAGGTGTCGTGCAGCGCCAGGCGGATGCCCTCGCGTGCCATGGCGAACACGTTGAGGTTCGCCTTGCCGGCAGCGGGTTCCAAGAAGGCCCCTGTTCGGCCGCTGAAGTACACGATGTCGCCCTGGTCGTTGGTGAGCACGGCGGCAGGTCCGTGGCGGGTGACGATCAGGTGGTCGGTCAGCGCCTGCATTGTCGGGACCGGTGTGGCCGCGGAGAGCGGCGCGATGTTGGCTGCGGCTCCGTTGAACGGCAGCAACGCCGGTCGGTGTGCTTCGTTCAGCGCAAGGTGTCGATACGTGTGGCGGCGGCCGGGTATCTCCGAGAACGAGGCCTCGGCAGAACCAACCGACTCAGCGAGTCCGAGCATCAGCACGCCGTTCTCGCGGAGGCATCGGTGGAACACCGTGAGCAACCGACGCTGCACGTCGGCCTGCAGATAGATGAGCAGGTTTCTGCACACGATCAGATCGAGATTGCTGAATGGGGGGTCCATCAACACGTTGTGCGTGGCGAAGACCACGTGCTTTCGCAAGGAGGGCGAGACGCGATATCCGGCGGCGACCGGTTCGAAGAACCGAGCCAATCGCTCCGGTGATATCTCCGATGCGATGGTCGCGGGGTACTCGCCGGTTCGGGCGCGTTCGATGGCTTCAGCGTCGAGATCGCTGGCGAAGATCTGCACGGCGCATGCGCTCGGGGTGGGTTGCGCTTCGATGGCTTCCACCATCGACATGGCGAGCGAGTAGGCCTCCTCGCCGGTCGAACATCCGGCGCTCCAGGCCCTCACGACCCCGTGGTCGCCGCACCGTTCGATCAACTGCGGCAGCACGTCGATACGCAGGTGCTCCCATACCTCTGGGTCGCGAAAGAAACTCGTGACCCCGATCAGCATCTCGCTGAAGAGCAGGTCCACCTCCTGCGGGTTCTCCCGAAGGTGCTGTGCATACGAGAGCGTGTCGTCGATGCCGTGCACCATCATCCGACGCTCGATCCGGCGTACGAGGG
>CANHST010000010.1 GCA_947463235.1 Acidimicrobiaceae bacterium | reverse complement strand
CCGCCCAGCGGCGCCCTGGAAGCCATTCAAGAGGCCGAGCGCCTGGGCTTCACGTCAGCCTGGACCGCCGAGGCCTACGGCAGCGACGCACTCACTCCCCTCGCGTGGTGGGGTTCGCACACCAGCACCATTCGCCTCGGCACGTCCATCGTGCAGATGAGCGCCCGCACACCTGCCGCCACGGCCATGGCAGCGATGACGATGGACCACCTCAGCGATGGTCGCTTCATCCTGGGTCTCGGCGCCAGCGGCCCGCAGGTGGTGGAGGGCTGGTACGGCCAGGAGTACCCGAAGCCGTTGGCCCGCACCCGCGAGTACGTGGAGATCGTGCGTCAGATCGTGCGCCGCGAAGCGCCGGTCGACTTCCACGGCGCCTTCTACGACATGCCCAACAAGGGTGGCACCGGGTTGGGCAAGCCGCTGAAGAGCACCATTCATCCGCGCCGCAAGGAGATCCCCATCTTCCTCGGCGCCGAGGGCCCGAAGAACGTGGCGCTGTCCGCCGAGATCTGCGATGGATGGCTGCCTCTGTTCTTCAGTCCGAAGGACGATGCGTTCTACCGCCGGTGCCTGCAGGAAGGCTTCGACAAGAGCGGCGACCCCACCAAGAAGGACCGCTTCGAGGTGGCCGCCACGTTGATGATGATCCCCGGCGACGATGTCGAGAAGTGCGCCGACATGATTCGCCCGTTCCTCGCGCTCTACGCCGGCGGCATGGGCGCACGCGAGGCGAACTTCCACTTCGAGGTGTTCGCCCGCATGGGCTACGAAGACGTGGCCCTGAAGGTGCAAGACCTGTACCTGGCCGGCAAGAAGCAGGAAGCTGCCGCTGCCATTCCGCTGCGCATGGTGGAAGACGTCGCCCTCGTGGGCCCGCCCGACAAGATCCGCGGCGAACTGGAGCAGTGGAAGGAAACGTGCCTCACCACGTTCCTCGTCAGCGCTCCGAAGCAGATGCTCGGCCAATACGCCGAGATCATCCTCGGCTAAACGACGCCGACGTCAGTCGCAGCAGCTGTCGCGCCAGCCGCACGAACCGCACTTGAAGTGCGCATGTTCAGGGTGCAGCGACCCGCCGCAGAGCGGACACTCCGGGTAGGTGCCGTAGCGGACGCAACGGTCGGACACGGGTGCGGGGGCAGCGGCGTTCTCGGTGGCCATGTGGCAAGTGTGACACCGGCGGACCACGCGCGGCGGGACCACGAGTCGTAGTCTTGACCCACCGGTCAAGCGACCGTCCCCCTTCATGACCACGAGCAGCACCGACACCATCGAGCACGGCTTCACGCCGGGCAGCGCACGCGCCGCCCTCGCCTACCCGCGATTCCGGCGGATGTGGATGGCGTCGTTCTCGTCGAACATCGGCACCTGGATGCAGAACGTGGTGCTGCCGCTCTACGTGTACGACCGCACCGGTAAAGCCTCGACGGTGAGCATCATCATGTTCGCCCAACTCGGCCCGCTGCTGTTCCTCTCCATCCCCGCCGGCGTCATCGCCGACCGGTTCGATCGACGCCGCTGGCTGATCGCCATGCAACTGGTGCAGCTCGCATTTTCGGCGGCACTCGCACCTCTGGCCGCGACCGATGCCCCCCTGTGGAGCATCTTCCTCGTGGCGCTCGGCGTCGGCATCGGCAATGCGTTGAACGCTCCCGCATGGTCGGCCATGCTGCCCACGTTGGTGGCGCGGGAGGACATCGCCGGGTCGGTGTCGTTGAACTCCACGATGATCAACGGCTCGCGTGTGGTGGGCCCCATCGTGGTCGCTGTGCTGCGCTCGGCCGGTGTGTCGATTGCGCAGATCTTCCTCATCAACGCCGTCACCTACCTCTTTGTGGTGGGCGCTCTGCTGCGCACCCCCATCAAGCAAGCGGTTGCGGCGCAGCGCGAACCCGGTCTGCGCCAACTCACCGCAGGCATCCGCATCGCGCGGGCCAACAGGCCGGTCGGGCGACTGCTCGTCACCCTCTTCACGTTCTCGTTGCTGTCCTTGCCCTACGTCGGCCTCTTTGCTGCGGTGGCCCGGCTGAACTTCGGCGTCTCGAAGGGTTCCACCACCTACGAGTGGCTCTACGCCACATGGGGCATGGGAGCCGCAATGGGTGGCCTCGCTATCGGCACCATCTTCGTCGGCTACGACATCCGCAAACTCGTGCGCCAGGGGTTCGTGGCGTTCGCCATCTTCCTGGCCGCCTTCGGTCTCGTCCGCACGCCCGGACCCGCCTTCGTGGTGGGCGCGCTGCTGGGGTTCGCCTACTTCGGCACCACCACCTCCATGAACACCATCCTGCAGAGCCGTCTGGAAGACCACCAGCGCGGCCGAGTAATGAGCCTGTGGTTCATGGCGTTCGGGGGAACCGTGCCCCTTGGCAACCTGGTGTTCGCTCCGGTGATGGATGCCATCGGCGCCCGTTGGGTGCTGCTGGGCGGCGCTGTGTGGGCCCTCGTGCTGGCCTGGTACTGCGACATCGCCCGACTCGACCGACTAGCCGAGCAGCAGGGCGCTGGCCACCACCTCGAGCCCGACCACACGGCTACCTTTGACGAGCACGGCATCTCCGCTGGCGAGTGAACCCAGTGCCACCACGGGGTCGGCCACCGGGTCGATGCCGTACAGGTCGGTGCCGTAGGCCACCACCTCGATGCCGAGGTGCTGTGCGTAGCGCACGAGCGCTCGGTGCTCGGCGGGGGCATCGCTGATCTCTGCCATCAGACCCAGCACGGCCACGCGTCGATCGGCGGGCATCGCCGCCAACGCATCCAGTGCAGCGCGCATGCTGGTGGGGTTGGCGTTGTAGCTGTCGTTCAGAATCACCGCACCGCTGGCCGACCGCAGCACTTCCATACGCATCGCAGTGAGGCCCACGCCGGCCAGTGCCGCCGCACCTGCCGCAAGGTCGCCACCGACCACACCCAGACACGCCAACGCAGCCGCCGCGTTCATGGCCATGTGACGACCACTCACACCCAACCGAACCGCCACCACACCCCACGGCGTGTGCGCCGTGAACGAGGGTCGAGCCAGTTCGTCGAGCACGACGTCGGTGATGCGCACATGCGCGTCGGCAGACTCGCCGTACAGCACACACGCCGCCGACGTCCGTGATGTCATGGCCCGCACCCGCGGATCGTCGGCATTCAGAATGGCAGTGCCGTTCGTAGGAAGCGCCTCCACCAATTCGGCTTTGGCCTTCGCCACTCCATCGATGCCGCCCACCCGATCGCTGTGCGCTTCCGCCACACGAGTGATGATGCCGACGCTCGGCTGGGCGATGCCGCAGAGACGGGTGATTTCGCCGAAGCCGCGCATGCCCATCTCGAGCACCATCACTTCGGTGTCGGCGGGAGCGTTCAGCACCGTGGTCGGCAGCCCCTGATCGTTGTTGAAGCTGCGCTCATTCGCCCAGGTTCGCTTGCTCGCCCCGAGCGCCGCCCAGGCGAGGTCCTTCGTGGAGGTCTTCCCCACCGAACCGGTGACACCCACCACGGTGCCGTTGAAGGAACGACGCTGTGCTGCGGCCAGTGCCATCAACGCTTGCAGCGTGTCGGAGACCTCGATGGCGGAACCACCCTGCGCGGGCGATGACGTGAGATATGCCGCAGCGCCACGCTCGAGCGCTCCGGGAATGAACTCGTGCCCGTCGCGATCGGCCACCAGCGGCACGAACAGTTGCCCTGGCTGCAACGAGCGAGAGTCGAACGACACCCCATCGACGGCCACGTTCGGGCCCACCAGTCGGCCACCGGTTGCCGATGCCACGTCAATCGCTTCGAATCGCATCAGCCGACACGGTACCGTCGCGACCACATGTCATCCCATGACCCTCGCATCCACCTCATCGTCATCTTCGGCGGACAGTCGGCCGAGCACGACGTGAGTTGCACGACGGCCTCGCACGTGCTGCGAGCCGCCGACCCCACCAAGTACCGCATCACGCCGATCGGCATCGGCCGTGATGGGCGATGGTCGCTGGCCACCGCAGCATTGGCGGCGCTCTCGGCGGGCGCCGAAGCGCTGCCGGGTCGCCTCGATGCGCATGGCGATGTGATGGAGCCCACCGTTGCCATCACGCCGGCCGATGATGCGGTCACCGTGGTCGTGCCGCTGCTGCACGGCCCCCTCGGCGAGGACGGCACCGTGCAGGGAATGCTGGAGTTGGCCGACCTGCCGTACGTGGGCACCGGCGTGCTCGGCTCGGCCGTCGCGATGGACAAGGCGATGGCGAAGCTCGTCACTGCACAGCACGGCATCCCCCAGGCGCATCACCTTGCATTCCGCGCCAGCGAGATCGGCACTCACACCCCGCAGCACATCGCCGACACGTTGGGCCTGCCCGTGTTCGTGAAGCCCGCCAACATGGGCAGCAGCATCGGAGTCAGCAAGGCCAAGACCGTGGAGGACGTGCGCGATGCCATCGAGTTGGCCCTGAGCTACGACGAATGGATCGTGGTGGAGGAAGCCATCAACGGTCGTGAGATCGAAGTGGCCGTGCTCGGCAACCTCGAGCCGAAGGCCAGCGTGCCCGGCGAGATCGTGCCCGGTGCCGAGTTCTACGACTACGCCGACAAATACGTCGACGATGGCTCCCAAAGCCTCATTCCCGCACCGCTCACTGCGGCCCAGGCCTCCGAGGTGCAGGCCCTTGCGATCCGGGCATTCCAAGCCATGCGCTGCGAAGGATTGTCGCGGGTGGACTTCTTCTTCGAGGAAGACGGTCGCGGCTTCCTGTTGAACGAGGTGAACACGCTGCCCGGATTCACCCCGATCAGCATGTACCCCAAGCTCTGGATCGCCAGCGGTCTCACCTATGCCGGTCTCATCGACGAACTGGTGGCCCTGGCACTCGAGCGACACACCCGTCGCCGCCGCAACACCGGCCACTGAGGCAATCCGGCCCACGTGGGCAGGAAATGCTGCACCGTGGGCACGATTCCATGCCCACGTGGCGAGGTAGACGCGTCTACGGGCGAAGGGCGGCGCGGAGGAAGGCGAGCAGCTCGGTGCGCAGCGATCGGAGATCGGCCGTGGTGGGCTGCCAACCCACCGACCGCAACGCCTCTGGCTCGGTGGCGATGCCGGTGACCGTGGCGTAGCAGAGCGCCGCGATCATGCGGGGGTCGGCGACACGCAGTCGGCCGCCGTCCATCTCGCGGCGCAGATAGCCCACCGCACGCAACACCAGTGGCTCGAACGCGTCGTGCAGACGATCGCCGCTGGCCGCTGGCAGTCGGGAGATCTCGCGCACCAGACCCAACAGCGCAGGTCGGCGGACGGCCTGGCGAAACACGGCCTTCACCACTGCGTCGATACGGTCGAGTGGGTCGTCGGAGGTGGCTCGAATTGCGGCCTCCACACCCACCGACAACTCCAGCACGGCACTCTCCAGCACCGCTTGCACCAGGTCGTCCTTGCTGGGGAACCAATACAGCAGCGTCTGCTTGGCCACGCCCACCTCGCCGGCGATCACGTCCAGCGACACGGCTTCCACGCCGCGCATGCCGAACAGGTCGGTGGCGGCATCGAGGATGCGCAGGCGGGTGGACGATTTCGAGGCCATGGCAGGGTTTCCGGAACACTCTCTACCACATGGTAGAGAACTGTGCTAGAAAGGGTGGCGCATGATCGCCGAACAGCTCGCAGGGAAACGCATCGCCATCACCGGCAGCACCGGCTTCGTGGGCACCGCACTCGTGGAGCGCCTGCTGCGCAGCGCGCCGGGCTGCGAACTCGTGCTGCTCATCCGCCCGAGCAAGCGCCACGATGCCACCGAGCGCGCCCGCCGCGAGATCTTCAAGAACAACGCCTTCGACCGCCTGAAGCAAGAACTCACCGACGCCGGCGGCGAAACCTTTGACGAGATGATCTCCCGCCGCGTGGTGGCCGTGGGCGGCGACGTGAGCACCGACGGGCTGGGTCTCAGCGACGCCGACAAGGCCGTGTTCGCCTCGTGCGACACCATCATCCACTCGGCCGCAGCGGTCAGCTTCGACAGCCCGCTCGACCTTGCGGTGGAGATCAACCTGCTCGGCCCGCCGCGCATCGCCGACACGTTGAATGCGATGAACGTCACGCCGCACCTGGTGGCCGTCAGCACCTGCTACGTAGCTGGCAACCGCCGCGGCAATGCCCCCGAGATGCTGGTGAGCGACGGCCCGTGGGACATCGGCCTCGACTGGCGCAAGGAAGTGGCCGCCACTCGCCGCCTGCGTGGCGACACCGAGGCAGCTAGCCGCCTGCCCGAACAACTCGCCAAGTTCCGCGCCGAAGCCCGCCAGGAGCTCGGCGCCGCTGGCGCTCCCGCCCTCGCATCAAAGACCGAGAACCTGCGCATCGCCTGGGTGAAGGCGCAGCTCGTGGAGGCCGGCCGCTCGCGTGCAGCCAGCGTGGGCTGGCCCGACGCCTATGCCTTCACCAAGGCGCTCGGCGAACAGGCCGTCACCGAGGTGAAGGGCAAGGTGCCGGTCAGCATCGTGCGCCCGTCCATCATCGAGTCGGCCCTCGCCGAACCGTTCCCCGGCTGGATCCGTGGCTTCCGCATGGCCGAGCCGGTCATCCTCAGCTACGCACGCGGTCTGCTGAAGGAGTTTCCGGGCGTACCCGAAGGCACGGTCGACGTCATCCCGGTCGACATCGTGGTGGCCGCGATCATCGCCGTCGCCGCGCTCGGTCCGGAACGGGCTGCCCCCATCACGCAGGTGGCCAGCGGCGGCATCAATCCGCTGAAGTACAAGCTGCTCGTCGACAACGTGCGGTCCTGGTTCACCGAGCACCCTTTGTACGACGACGAGGGTCAGCCCATCGTGGTGCCCGAGTGGCAGTTCCCTGCGCGAGGCCGCGTGAAGGAGCAACTCGAACGGGCAAAGGCCATCGCCGAACGCACCGAGAAGGTGCTGCAGGCGCTGCCGTTGCGCGGCAAGCAGGCCGCATGGGCCGCCAACCTCGAGGAGAAGAAACTCGAGATCGAGCGCGCCTACGAGTACGTGTTGCTCTACGGCCTCTACACCGAGTGCGAAGCGATCTATCAGGTCGATCGCCTGATGGAGATGTGGGCATCGCTCTCCCCCGACGACCAGGCCGCGTTCAACTTCGATCCCACATCGGTGCACTGGCCCACCTACATCAGCACCATTCACCTGCCGTCGATCGTGCACCACTCGCGAGCCAAGGTGCGGCCCGGCAAGAACAAGATCGACCGGGCGGCCCGCCTGCGCAGCAATGTGCTGTCACCCAGCCGCCACCTCGCGGCGTTCGATCTCGAGAACACGCTCATCGCCAGCAACGTCGTGGAGAGCTACTCGTTCCTCGCCACCCGCCGACTGAACATGCCCGAGCGGGTGCGCTACGTGGTGCGCACGCTGGCCGAGGCACCCACCCTCAGCAGCATCGACCGCAAGGACCGCGCCGACTTCCTGCGCTTCTTCTACCGACGCTACGAAGACGCCCCGGTGGCACAGATCGCCGAGGACTCCAAAGACATCCTCGCCCAACTGATCCTCACCAAGTCGTTCCCCGAGGGCCTGCGTCGCGTGCGCGAGCACCGGGCACTCGGCCACCGCACGGTGCTGATCACCGGCGCACTCGACTTCGCCGTCGAAGGCCTTCGCCCGCTGTTCGACGAGATCGTGTCGGCCAAGCTCACCGTGCGCCCCGACGGCACCTACAGCGGCAACCTCGGCGTGGTGCCGCCCACCGGCGAAACCCGTGCGCAGATCCTGGCCGATTACTGCGAGGCCGAGGGTCTCAAGCTGGAGGAAAGTATTGCCTACGCCGACTCCAGTAGCGACCTGCCCATGCTGGAAGCCGTTGGCTTCCCTGTGGCTGTGAACCCCGAGACTCGCCTCGCCGCCATTGCTCGCAAGCGCGGTTGGCTGGTGGAGGAATGGTCGAAGGCATCGGGTGCGCCCACCAAGATCCTGCCGCTCGGCAACATGCTCAGCGAGCGGGAGCGACGCCGTTCGTTCCGCACTCCCTCCACCGGCCGAGAGGTATCGCGATGAGTCGCCTGGTGTTCTCACGCAAGCCCGCACGCTTCGCCGCAGCCCGACTCGCCGGCACGCTCATGCCCGGTCGTGGTGCGTCGGTGGGCCCGCTGTCGCTGGAGCCCGACGAAACGCTGCCGCTGCCATCGCCAGAGTGGTTGCGCCTGCGCCCACGTTTGGCTGGCATCTGCGGCAGCGACCTCGCCACCGTCGACGGCACGGCGTCCGCGTACTTCGACCCACTGGTGAGCTACCCGTTCACGCCCGGCCATGAAGTGGTGGCCGATGTGGTGGGCACCGATCGACGCGTTGTCGTGGTACCCGTGCTGTCGTGCATCACGCGAGGTATCTCACCTGTCTGCCATGCCTGCGAGCACGGCCACATCCACCTGTGCGAGCGGGTTGCGTTCGGCCACATCGAACCGGGCCTGCAGACCGGGTTCTGCGAATCCACCGGTGGTGGTTGGAGTCACGAGATGCTGGCTCACCCCAGCCAACTGGTCGATGTGCCCGCCGATCTCAGCGACGAAGCCGCCGTGATGGTGGAACCCATGGCGTGCGCGGTGCACGCGGCGCAGCGGTACACCGGCAAGGAGACCGTCATCATCGGCGCCGGCACCCTCGGCCTGCTCACCCTGGCGGCGATCACCGCCACCCGCGATCGCGAGCGCACCGGCCCAGTGGTGGTGACCGCCCGCTATCCCGACCAGAAACGTCTGGCGAAGGAACTCGGCGCCGACGTGGTGTGCAGCACCGACGAGCTACCGCGTTGGGTGCGCTCGGCCACGGGTTCGCTCGTGTTCGGCGACCAACTCACCTGCGGAGCGCCCCACGTCATCGACTGCGTGGGCAGCAGCGAGTCGCTGCAGCAGTCGCTGCAGGTGGTGGCACCCGGTGGTGAGGTGCAGGTGGTGGGCATGCCCGGCAACGTGCACCTCGAACTCACCTCGCTCTGGCACCGCGAGACTGCCATTCGCGGCTGCTACGCCTACCGTCGCCCCGACTTCGACACGGCACTCGAATTGGTTCGCCGGTTCGACCTCGGCCGCCTCGTGTCGGCCACGTATTCACTGAAGGACTACACCGACGCCATCGGGCACGCCGCACACGCGGGCCGTCGTGGTGCGGTGAAGATCGCGTTCGACATGAGGAGCAACTGATGCCCCGTCCCGGTTTCGTCCATGAGGTCGACCGTTCCACCCCGCCCGTGCTGTTCTGGCGCGGTGAGAACTTCTCGCTCGAGAAGTTGCCGGTTGGCCGCAGTCGTGTGATCTACCCGCCCGAGCCGCTGCCCGCCATCAAGGACATCGATGGCGCCATCCGCCACGCGCTGCTGAACCCGCACGACCAGGACCCTCTTCCGGCGTTGCTGTTCCCCGGCATGAAGCTCACCATCGCGTTCGACGATGTGAGCCTGCCGCTGCCGAAGATGCGTCGCCCCGACATCCGCCAGCGCGTCATCGAAGCGGTGCTGGATCTCGTGGCCGCCGCTGGCGTGGACGACGTGCACATCATCGCTGCACTCGGCCTGCACCGCCGCATGCACGAGTACGAACTGCGCCACGCCCTCGGTGATCGCGTGTACGACGCGTTCCACCCGCGCGGCATGCTGTACCAGCACGACGCCGAGGACCACGACAACCTCACCATCATCGGCACCACCGATCACGGCGAAGTGTTGGAGATCAACAAGCGTGCGGCCGACAGCGACCTGGTGATCTACGTGAACATCAACTCGGTGTCCATGGACGGCGGTTGGAAGAGCATCACCACCGGCCTCGCCAGCTACCGCTGCCTCAGCCACCACCACACCGGTGAAACGCTGCAGAACACCAAGAGCCTGATGGGTCACCGCGAGCATTCCGCACTACACAAGAGCATCTGGCGGCTGGGCAAGGTGCTGCGTGATCACGGGCCGAAGCTGTTCCAGATCGAGAGCACGCTGAACACCGACATGTTCCCCGAGCAGTTCTCGTTCATCAACAAGCGCGAGTGGGAGTGGACCGCCAAGGACCGCGCCACCTACCTGGGCGTCACCAAGGGCCTCAACATGCTGCCGGTGAAGGCGCGCCGGAAGATGTTCCACGACATCCAGAGCCCGCATCAGATGACCAGCGTGCAGGCCGGCGAAACCTCGGCGGTGCACGAGATCACGCTGGCGAAGGTGTTCGAGCAACAGCTCGTGCCGGTGGAGGGACAGACCGACATCCTCACCCTGGGCATTCCGTTCGTGTCGCCCTACAACCCCGACAGCGTGATGAACCCGGTGCTCGTGATGTGCATGGGCCTCGGCTACCTGTTCAACATGTACCGCAACAAGCCACTGGTACGCGAAGGCGGCGTCATCATCATGACCCACCCCACCTATCGCGACTTCAACCCCGTGCACCACCCGAGTTACATCGACTTCTTCGAGCAGGTGCTCACCGACACCACCGACCCCGTGGTGATGGGTCAGAAGTGGGAGAAGCAGTACGCCGAGGACGAGTGGTACCGGCACCTGTACCGCACCGGCAACGCCTACCACGGCGTTCACCCGTTCTACGCCTGGTACTGGGGTGCCCACGGCCAGCAGCACGCCGGCAAGGTGATCATCGTCGGTGGCGACGCCCCGACGGTGCGCCGCCTCGGCTTCACGCCTGCCTCCACGATGGACGACGCATTCGAGATCGCCAGCGACGTGGTGGGCCGCACACCCACCATCTCGCACCTGCACGTGCCCTCCCTGCTGGTGGCCGACGTCCAGTGAGCGACAAGCGCACCGCCTCCGTCGCGCAATTGCGCAAGGTTGCCAAGGTCGGCGACGCCGCCAGTTCGGCGTTGCAGACCGTGCTCCGCCCTGCCCGCAATCTGGGCTTCCCGTACCGACGCCCCAGCCGCCCCAAGGGCGTGGTGATGCCACCGGAGAAGAACACCCTGGGCAGCGACTTCGACACGGCCTGGGCGCGCAAGGCGCCCGCTCGCGCCGCCCGCAGCGTGATCACCCGCGGTCCGATGGCCGCGATGGTGAAGGCCATCGCCAACCCCGAAGTGGAAGGGCTCGATCGGCTGCACGATCTGCTGGAGCAAGACCCATTGCCGGCCGTGATCTTCGCCCCGAACCACCACAGCCATGTGGACACGCCACTGATCATCTCGGTGATGCCAACCGAGTTCCGCAAGAAACTCGTCATCGCCGCGGCTGCCGACTACTTCTTTGATACACGGGTGAAGGGCACGCTTTCTGCGTTGGCGTTGAACGCCTT
Organism: Acidimicrobiaceae bacterium; assembly: GCA_947463235.1. Classification (GTDB taxonomy): domain Bacteria; phylum Actinomycetota; class Acidimicrobiia; order Acidimicrobiales; family Ilumatobacteraceae; genus UBA668. Next base: position 17,863 of record CANHST010000010.1, on the reverse strand, counting down.
TCCGATCGAACGCGAGGTCACCACCCGCAAGAGCAGCGACGAACTGCGCCGCCTGATCGACACCGGATGGAGCCTGGTGATCTACCCCGAAGGGGGTCGCTCTCCCGACGGTTGGGGCCAGGAGTTCAAAGGCGGCGCCGCCTACCTGTCCGGACGCACCGGTGTACCGGTGGTTCCCGTCTTCATCGACGGCACGGGCAGCATCTACGGCAAGGGCATGAAGCGGCCGAAGCCGGGCGCCACCAAGGTGGTCTTCGGGTCACCGTTGTGGCCCGAGGATGGCGAGAACACCCGCCGTTTCAACGCCCGAATCGAGGCCGCCGTCACCGCACTCGGCGACGAGGCACTCACCGACTTCTGGACTGCTCGCAAGAACGCCGCCGCTGGGGCCAACCCCAAGCTCACCGGGCCGGAGTACAACTCTTGGCGGCGCCAGTGGGCATTGGCGGAGCACCGCAAGCTCGGCAAAGCCGGTCAGCGTCGCCGCCAGCGCCGCCGCTGGCCCGACCTCGGCTGACCCTCACCACCCTCCCCGACACCGGTCGGGCGCAAAACCAGTCACCCAGGTTGGGTCCGCTTCGCGCCATCCGTGTCTCACAACGGACCCACGGGAGCGAAGTGCGCCAGAGTTGGCGCGTTCCGGACCCGCGGGTACGAAATGCGCCATGTGTGGGCGACAGCGAGTGCGTGGGGCGTCACACCGGGTGAGGCGTCTCGGAGGGAAGAGGGAGGGGCAGGTCGGATGATTCGGGGGGAAGCAGGTCGGCCAATGCAGCCTCCAAGCGGGCCACTTTGGCCTCCAGTTGCGCGACTCGGTCGGCCATGCTGCCGCGCACCGCATCGGCATTCACGGGAGCAGCCGACCAGGTCACCTCTGGCTCTTCCGCAACTCGTTGCTGCCAGCGAGCTTCCTTCTGGCCCGGCTGACGCTCGAGTTGCACTACGTGCGCTGCCGCAGCGAGTTGCTGCAACACCACTTCCACGGCATCGACACTGGAGAACTCATGCTGACGTTCGGTTCGTGAACGTAACTCGGCTGCGGTCTGCGGCCCTCGGAGCAGCAGCACCGAGAGCACCGCTGCGGCGTCGGGCTCGATACCCCACGACTCGTCGACCACCTGTCGGTAGCGAGTGACGCTGCGACCGTGCGTGGGGTGCACGAAGCGCAGCAGCCCCTGGCCCTTCAACGACAACAGCGCGGCTTCCACCTCATGGTCGTCGAGACGCATCACCGGCTCGCGGGACGTGCTTTGGTTGCACGCCGAAACCAGCGCGTTGAGCGTGAGTGGATAGGCGTCGGGGGTGGTGCGTTCCTTCTCCAGGAGGCTGCCCAACACTCGACCTTCGATCACCGTCAGCATGATCCGCACGATACCCATGCAACGTGTCAGGCTTCCCGCATGATCAGGCTTCGACAGGTGGCCTTGGTGGCCCGAGACCTCGACCACACGGTCGGCGAACTCTGTGCTCGGCTGGGTCTCAGCATCTGTTACCGCGACCCGGGCGTGGAGTTCTTCGGATTACACAATGCGCTGATGATGGTGGGCGACCAGTTTCTCGAGGTGGTGTCACCGATCAAGGACGGCACCACCGCAGGACGACTGCTCGATAAGCGTGGAGGTGATGGCGGCTACATGGCCATCTACGAAGTGGACGACCTCGCCACCCGCGACGCAGCGCTGGCAGAGGCCGGGATCCGCGTCGTGTGGTCCGGCGACCTACCCGAGATCCGCGCCCGCCATCTCCACCCGGCCGATGTGGGCGGTGCAATCGTCAGCGTCGACCAACCGGTTCCGAACGGTGCGTGGCACTGGGGTGGGCCCGACTGGGTGGCGCATCGCGACACGTCGGTTGTGTCGACCATCGCAGGAGTGGTGATCGGGGCGAACGACCCTGCTGCCATGCGCGCCCGTTGGCGCGCCGCAGGGGTGGAGCACGCTGTTCACTTCCAGCCCGCTGGCGTCCGAGGCGAAGGCCTGGATGAACTCGAACTCGTGGCCACCGATCGCCGGCGCGCCGGCGAGGAGATGCGAATCTGCGGTGTGACGGTGCGTCTGGTCTGACGCAGGGCCAGCCTGGGTCAACCTGGGTCAGCCGCAGCCGGTGGCGTTGCTTGCCGGGATGATGATCTTCACACCGACGATGAAGTTCTTGTAGCCCTTGGTGTTCGCGTTCGCGGCGTCGAGTTGCGCCACGGTGACGTTGAACTTGGTGGCCACCGTGCCCGGCAGGTCGCCGTCCTGAATCGTGTAGCTGCCCTGGGCGCAGTTGGAACCGCCGCCAGCCAACGTGGTGGTGGTTTCCGCGGGCGTGGTGGGCTCGGTGCCGGGCTGCGTGGTGGGGGTGGCGGACGGATCGGGAATGATCGCGCCGGCCGGGATCTTGATCTTCAGCCCCACATAGAACGCGCTGTAGCCGGGCGTGTCGGCGTTGGCCAAGTTCAGGGCGTCGAGACCGACGCTGTAGCGATTCGCCACCGTGAACGGCACGTCGCCTTCCTTGATGGTGTACACCGTGACATCCGTGGTAACCGTGCCGGCAGGCACGCCCGTGCCACCATCTCCGGGAGTAATGGTGACCGACGTGGCTGGCGTGAGCGTGGTGGGTGTGGGAGGCAGCGTGTGGTAGTTCGTGCTCTCGAGGTTCAACACCGACGACGTGGTGGCAGTAGCGCTATCGCCGCACGCACTGAACAGCAGGGCAGCACCGACGCAAACGGGAACCAGCCACGAAGTCTTCATGACCGCAACACTACGTCGCGGCGTCACTGAAGTGGGCGCGCGGTGGGCGCGATCGGCGCAGGTAGCTGCGTCTCCCCCATCAGCCAACGGTCCACGCCCGCGGCGCACGACCGCCCTTCGGCGATCGCCCACACGATGAGGCTCTGGCCGCGACCCATGTCGCCAGCCACGAACACCCCGGGCACCGTGCTCATGTAGTTGTCGTTGCGGGACACGTTGCCGCGTTCGTCCAGGCCTACTCCGAGCTGGTCGAGCCACGAGCCCTTCTCCGGTCCGACGAAACCCATGGCGAGAAACACGAAGTCGGCAGGCAGTTCTCGATCGGTGCCCTCCACCTTCTGGAAGCGACCGTCCACCATCTGCACCTCGTGGATCAGCAGCGCCCGAAGGTTGCCGCTGCCATCATCGAGGAACCGTTCGGTGTTCACGCTGTAGAGCCGCTCGCCACCCTCCTCGTGGGCCGATGTGACCTTGTAGACCATCGCGAACTGCGGCCACGGGTTCCCGGCGCCGTTCCGCTTCTCGGGAGGCTGCGGCATGATCTCGAGTTGCGTCACCGACGCCGCCCCCTGGCGGTGCGCCGTGCCGAGGCAGTCGGCCCCGGTGTCGCCGCCGCCGATGATGACCACGTGCTTGCCCGCCACGTCGATCGCAGCGGGACCGTCGCCTTCCTGCTGACGGTTGGCCAATGGCAGGTACTCCATCGCCTGATAGACGCCCTTGAATTCGCGGCCCGGCACCGGCAAGTCGCGCCACGCCGTGGCACCAGCAGCCAGCACGACCGCGTCGTACGACGCGAGGAGCACGTCGACATCGACGCCGCCGCCGACGACGGCGTTGGTGCGGAACTCGGTGCCCTCTGCCTCCATCTGAGCGATGCGGCGGTCGAGGTGGCGCTTCTCCATCTTGAACTCGGGAATTCCGTATCGCAGCAACCCACCGATGCGATCCGCACGCTCGAGCACCACCACTTCATGCCCAGCGCGGGTGAGTTGCTGAGCGGTTGCCAGTCCGGCCGGACCGGATCCGATGACCACGATGCGCTTGCCGGTTCGCACGGTGGGCACCTGCGGGGTGACCCACCCCTGCTCCCATGCCTCGTCGATGATCTCGACCTCGACCTGCTTGATGCTCACCGGGTCGCTGTTGATGCCCAGCACGCACGCGCTCTCACACGGTGCGGGGCACAGGCGGCCGGTGAACTCAGGGAAGTTGTTCGTGGCGTGCAGGCGATCGATGGCGTCGCGCCAATGCTCGCGGTACACCAGGTCGTTCCAGTCGGGAATGAGATTGCCGAGCGGACACCCGTTGTTGCAGAACGGAATGCCGCAGTCCATGCAACGGCCGGCCTGCAGCTTCAGCGTCTCCGCCGGGAAGTCCAGGTACACCTCGTTCCAGTCCTTCAGGCGCTCCTCGACGGGGCGGTGCTTCGGGGTGACTCGCACCCATTGCAGAAATCCTGTGACCTCACCCACGGCTGGCCTCCATCACCTTCGAAAGGGTCTGCTCTTCGTCGAGGCCATCGGCCTCCGCCTGTTGCATCACGCCCAACACGCGCTGGTAGTCGATGGGCATCACCCGCTTGAACCTCGCCGATTCCTGCGGCCATGCCGCGAGAATGCGCGCACCCACCGCGGACTCCGTGTGGCGCACGTGGTCGGCGATCGTGCGCTGCAGGAACTCGGCGTCGTTGGGCTCCAACTCCTGGAGGCGCACCATCTCGCCGTTCAACTTCGCTGCGAACACGTCGTCGGGGTCGTACACGTACGCGATCCCGCCACTCATGCCAGCACCAAAGTTGCGCCCGGTGGGTCCGAGCACCACCACACGGCCACCGGTCATGTACTCGCAGCCGTGGTCGCCCACGCCTTCCACCACGGCGGTGGCACCGGAGTTGCGCACGCAGAAGCGCTCCCCCACGATGCCCCGCAGGAAGATCTCGCCACCCGTGGCGCCGTATCCGATGACGTTGCCGGCGATGATGTTGTGCTCTGCATCGAAGGGCGAACGGCGGTCCGGACGAACCACCACTCGCCCGCCGCTGAGGCCCTTGCCGACGTAGTCGTTGGCATCGCCTTCCAACGTGAGCGTTACACCACTCGGCACGAAGGCACCGAAGCTCTGGCCGGCCGAACCACGGAAGTTCAGCGAAATGGTGCCATCGGGCAGACCAGCCCCGCCGTACTTCTTCGTGATGGCGTTGCCGAGCATGGTGCCCACCGTGCGGTTCACGTTCTTCACCGCGAGATCGAGCGACACCTTCTCACCGCGCTCGATGGCGGGCTCGCACATCTCGATCAGTTGGCGGTCGAGCGCGATGGCCAGGTCGTGGTCCTGCTCCACCGAATGGTGCAGCGTCTGACCGTACGGGTTCTGCGGCACTGCGAGGATCGGGCTGATGTCGAGGCCCTTGGCCTTCCAATGCGTGATGGCGTCGCGAGTGTCGAGCACCTCCACGTGGCCGATCATCTCGTCCATCGTTCGGAAGCCGAGCGCCGCCATGTGCTCACGCACCTCCTCGGCGATGAACTCCATGAAGTTCACGACGAACTCGGGCTTTCCGCTGAACCGCTTGCGCAACTCCGGGTTCTGCGTCGCGACGCCAACCGGGCACGTGTCGAGGTGGCAGACGCGCATCATGATGCAACCGCTCACCACCAACGGGGCAGTCGCGAACCCGAACTCCTCGGCACCGAGCAGCGCAGCGATCACCACATCGCGGCCGGTCTTCAACTGACCATCGGCCTGCACCACGATGCGGTCGCGCAGACCGTTCAACAACAGCGTCTGCTGCGTCTCGGCCAGACCGAGCTCCCATGGCGCACCGGCGTGCTTCAATGACGTGAGCGGGCTGGCACCCGTACCGCCATCGTGGCCGCTGATGAGCACCACGTCGGCCTTGGCCTTGCTGACGCCGGCGGCCACCGTGCCCACGCCCACCTCCGACACCAGCTTCACGTGCACGCGAGCCAGTGGGTTGGAGTTCTTCAGGTCGTGGATGAGTTGCTTGAGGTCTTCGATGGAATAGATGTCGTGGTGAGGCGGCGGGCTGATGAGGCCCACACCGGGAGTGCTGTGGCGGGTCTTGGCCACCCACGGGTACACCTTGTGACCGGGCAACTGACCGCCCTCACCGGGCTTGGCGCCCTGGGCCATCTTGATCTGGATGTCGTCGGCGTTCACCAGGTACTCGCTGGTCACGCCGAAGCGGCCGCTCGCCACCTGCTTGATGGCGCTGCGCCGCTCCGGGTCGTACAGGCGGTCGCTGTCTTCGCCGCCCTCGCCGGTGTTGCTCTTGGCGCCGATGCGGTTCATCGCGACGGCAAGCGTCTCGTGTGCCTCGGCGCTGATGCTGCCGTAGCTCATGGCCCCGGTGCTGAACCGCTTCACGATGTCGCTGACCGGCTCGACCTCGTCGATCGACACCGGCGCCCGATCGCTGGCGAACTCGAACAGGCCGCGCAACGTGGCCGCCTGGCGCGAGAGGCCGTCGACCATCGCGGTGTACTGCTGGAAGATGTCGTACCGACGAGCGCGCGTGCCGTGCTGCAACTTGAACACGGTTTCCGGGTTGAACAGGTGGACGTCGCCCTCGCGGCGCCACTGGTACTCGCCGCCGAGTTCGAGCTTTCGGTGTGCACGCTCTTCGGGGCGCCGAGGGTTCGCTGCAGCATGACGAGTGGCCACCTCGGCGGCGATCTCCTCGAGCCCGATGCCACCCAGGCGGCTGACCGTGCCGGTGAAGTATTCGTCCACCAGCTCATTGCCCAGACCGATGGCTTCGAAGATCTGCGCTCCGGTGTAGCTGGCGACGGTGCTGACGCCCATCTTGCTCATCACCTTCAGCACACCCTTGCCGGCAGCCTTGATGTAGTGCTTCACGGCCTTGTGCGGGTCGATCGCACCCAGGCCGTGCAGGTCTTCGCGCACCATGTCCTCGATGGTCTCGAAGGCAAGGTACGGGTTGATGGCTCCGGCCCCGTAACCGATGAGCAACGCCATGTGGTGCACTTCCCGTGCGTCGCCGCACTCCACCACGAGACCTGCCATCGTGCGCTGCTTCTCGCGGATGAGGTGGTGATGCACCGCCGCCGTCAGCAGCAGGCTGGGGATGGGGGCGTACACCTCGTCGCTGTTGCGGTCGCTCAGCACGATGATGCGGGCACCATCAGCGATGGCCTTGCTCACCTCGCTCCGCACGGCGTCGAGCGCCCGCTTCAGCGCCAGACCGCCACCGGCAACGCGGTACAGACCGCTCACCACCACCGCAGCCAGTTCGGGGTACCCACCATCGTCGTTGATGTGGATGATCTTGGCCAACTCGTCGTTGTCGATCACCGGGAACGGCAGCACCAGTTGGCGGCAGCTCTCCGGTCCGGGTGCCAGCAGGTTTGCCTCGGGGCCAACGGTGGAACCCACCGAGGTGACCACCTCTTCGCGGATGGCGTCGAGGGGCGGGTTGGTGACCTGTGCGAACAGTTGCTGGAAGTAATCGAACAGCAATCGCGAACGCTCGCTCAGCACGGCGATGGGTGTGTCGGTACCCATCGAGCCGAGCGGCTCGAGCCCGCTCTTCGCCATCGGGCCGATGATGACCTTCAGTTCCTCGTGCGTGTAGCCGAACATCTGCTGACGACGCAGCACGCTCTGTCGGCTGAACACGATGTGCTCGCGCTCCGCCAACTCGTCGAGCTCCACCAGACCCTCGTCGAGCCACTGTTGGTAGGGCTGCGCCTGCGCCAACGACCGCTTGACCTCGTCGTCCTCCACGATCCGACCCTGCGCTGTGTCGATGAGGAACATGCGACCCGGCTGCAAGCGGCCCTTGCGAACCACCTTCGCCGGGTCGAGTTCCAGCACACCCACCTCGCTGGCCAGCACCACGAGATCGTCGTCGGTCACCCAGTAGCGGCTCGGGCGCAGACCGTTCCGATCGAGCACGGCACCGATGACCGTGCCATCGGTGAAGCACACGCTGGCCGGGCCGTCCCAGGGTTCCATCAGCGACGAGTGGAAGCGGTAGAACGCCCGCTTCTCGGCATCCATCGTGTCGTGGTTCTCCCACGCCTCCGGAATCATCATCAACATTGCGTGCGGCAGGCTGCGGCCGCTGAGGTGCAGCAACTCCAGCACCTCGTCGAAGCTCGCCGAGTCGCTGCCACCCACGGTGCAGATCGGGAATGCCCGCTCCAGGCCCGGCAGCAGATCGCTGGCCAGCAGGCTCTCTCGGGTGCGCATCCAGTTGCGGTTGCCCTGCACGGTGTTGATCTCGCCGTTGTGGGCGATGAACCGGTACGGGTGGGCCAGTGGCCAACTGGGGAACGTATTCGTGCTGAAGCGGCTGTGCACCAGTGCCAGCGCGCTCTCCATCCGCTCATCGGCCAGATCGGTGAAGAACACGGCCAACTGCGGCGTGGTGAACATGCCCTTGTAGATCAGCGTTCGGCTGCTGAGCGACGGGAAGTAGGTCGTCTGCTCGCGCGGCAGTTCGTGTTCGATGCGCTTGCGGGCCACGAACAGCTTGCGGTCAAGATCGATCCCGGCGGCGCCGGCGGGGTCGGAAACGAACAGTTGGCGGAAACTGGGCATCACCGAGCGGGCTGTCGTGCCGAGGCAGTCGGGGCTCACCGGCACGTCGCGCCAACCGAGCACGGCCAAGCCTTCTTCGGCGATGATGCTCGCAATGGCGTGCTGCGCCTTCTCGGCGTCGCCGCTGTCGGCGGGCAGGAAGCCCAGCCCCACGGCATAGCTGCCCACGGGGGGCAACTCGAACGGCACCACCGCACGCAGGAAGCGATCGGGGATCTGGATCAGGATGCCGGCGCCGTCACCGCTGTCGGCCTCGGCACCGGTGGCGCCGCGGTGCTCCATGTTGCACAGCGCGCCGATGCCCATCGCGACGATGGAGCGGCTAGCCCTGCCCTTGATGTCGGCCACGAACGACACGCCACAGGCGTCGTGCTCGAAGCGGGGGTCGTAGAGACCCTGGCGCGCGGGAAGACCCGCAGGGAATGAATTGTGCATCGTGTTCTGCTTCCACGGAGTCGGTTGACGGCTTGGTGGCGCACGGGACGACGCTGGCCCGAACGGTGACCAGCATGTTACGGGTTTGTACGCCCGACGCGCCACCGCACATCGATCGATTGCGGCGATGGACCTACACTCGCCAGCGATGGAGGATCGACTCGGGCACCTGAAGGACAACGTGGCGCACCGCTACGAGCGGCTCGAGGAGTCCAAGAACCTGCGTTTCCTCGTGGTGGGCACGAAGCGCTTCTTCGAGATCGAAGGGCTCGATCTCGCCGGTCTGCTCGCGCTGGAGTTGTTCACCACCATCATTCCGCTGGTGCTGCTCGGCTACAGCTACGCAAGCGATTTCAACGCCAACCTGAGCTTCGGCGACTTTCTCACGAAGTGGATGGACCTGTCGGGCCCCAGCGCCCAGGAGGTGCAAGACCTGTTCGGCACGAGCGCCGATCTACGCAGCACCTGGACCTTCTTCGGCATCATGGGCTTCCTGTTCTGGGGCATTCCCATGTCGGCACAGGTGGCCAAGGTGTTTGCCAGGGCGTTCCGCCGCGAGCGTTGGGGCTTCTGGACCGAGGTGTGGCGCGGCTCGCTCTGGTTCGTGGTGCTGCTGGCCACGCAGATCGCCACGGTCTGGACCACCCGAACCAGGTTCGGCACCGACGGCCCTCGCTTCATCTTCATGCTGATCGGCCTCATTCCCAGCTTCGTGCTGTGGTCGATCTCGCCGCTCGTGTTGGTGCGAAATGGAGCGAAGGGTTGGCGCCACATGGCATGGTGCGGCCTGGTGGGCGTGGTCCTCGACACGCTGGGCGTGCGCATCGTACTCAAGTGGGTCTTCCCTCAATTGCTCGACGGGTGGGTGACGTTCGGCCCCATCGGCGTGGCCATGGCATTCATGACCACTGCCACCGTCGTGGCCAGCCTGTGGGTGGTCACCGCCGTGTTGGGCGCCGTGCTGTGGGAGCGCAACGCTCCGGCCGACATGGTCATCGAGTCGCAGGTGGATCGGCCGCCGAAGGACCCAGCGCTCTCCCGGTACTGACGGAATATGTTGCGCTCACAAGGAGTTTGATCCGGCATGACCACCTCCACCGTCTCCCGCCTCATCAGAGCGCAGCGCGCCGTCGAAGGCGACGGGTTCGTCGTGCGCCGCCCATTCCCCACCCCTGCGCTCAGCCACCTCGACCCGTTTCTGCTGTTCGACCACATGGGACCGATGCAGTTCGAACCCGGAAAGGGCGTCGGCACGCCCTGGCACCCCCATCGTGGCTTCGAAACGGTGACCTACCTGCTCGAGGGCGACATGGAGCATCAGGACTCGCTAGGCAACCGCGGCGCGCTCCGTTCCGGCGACACCCAGTGGATGACCGCGGCTCGCGGCGTCCTGCACAAAGAGGGCCCCAGCCCAGCGGCACAGGCCGCTGGCGGCCGAGTCCATGGCCTGCAGCTCTGGGTGAACCTGCCTGCCCGGATGAAGATGGACCCACCCGCCTATCAGGACCTTCAGGCTGAGGCGAATGCACGGCGCGACGAGCCAGGGGCCACCATTCGTGTGATCGCTGGCACGCTCTTCGACCTCCAGGGCCCGGGCCGGACCCACACCCCGATCGCGTACGCGCATGTCACGCTGAATGCCGGGCACTCGGTACGGACGGCACTCCCGGCCAACCAGCGCGCCCTCCTCTACCCCATGACAGGTGCGGTGCGCGTCGGCGAGACGCAGGTGGACGAAGGCATCATGGCCGAACTCGACGGCGACGAACTCTGCATCGATGGCGTGGCCGAACGCAGCGAGGTAATCCTCCTCACCGGCGAACCGATCGGCGAACCTGTGGCCCGTTACGGCCCGTTTGTGATGAACACCGAAGCGCAGTTGCGCGAGGCCTTCCAAGATTTCGAACGAGGGAAGTTCGGCGTACCGCTGGACTGAGCGGCCTAGGGCTCGGTGACACCCCAACCGCGGCGAATGAGTTCGTCGGCCAACCACTGTGCCGGCATGCCCCGCAAGACCAGGGCGGATGCCTCGGACGCCTGTTCTTCCAGCACGGTTTCCCGGTCGATGTCGGGCTCGCCGTTCACGAGCCGGTCGATGAGGGCCGATGCCTCCTGCTTGGTGAACTTGCCGCCCGCTTGGCGCTGGGTGAGGCCATAGGCCCGCCGGGCCTCGCGGAAGGTGGCGTAGCCGGCCTTCTCCAGCAACGCCTCGAGGTAGCTCACCTGCTTGGCGGAAGCGGGAGGCCCCGATTGACCCAGTGCCATGATCAGTTCCCCAACAGCCCAGAGCGGTAGTGGGCCCGGCACAGCAGTTCGTAACGGACCACATCGCCGAACAGTGGCTGCTCGGCCTGCTCGCCAGTGTCGCCGACCACCACGGTCTCGCCCTCGTAGGTGATGTCGCCGTTCACCACACGAGCATTGTGCGTGGCCCTGGCCCCGCACCAGCAGCGTGCCTCCACCTGCATCGCGACGCGTTCGTCGGCGATCTCCAGCAGTCGCTTCGTACCGTCGAACAACAGGCCTTTGAAGTCGGTGATGAGCCCGAAGGCGAACACATCCACGCCGAGGTCGTCGACGACCCTGCCCAACTGGTCGCACTGCTCCACCGTGTAGAACTGCGCTTCGTCGCAGACGAGGTAGTGCAGCGGCCACTGCTCGACGGCGAGCTTGTAGATGTCGAGGTCGGGCCGCACCTCGATGGCATCGGCAGCAACCCCGAGACGGCTGGTGACCTGGCCACCCTCGCGGTCGAGCATGGTGAGCAGCAGCCCGTACAGCTCGCGGCTGGCCAGATTGTGATGAATCTGGAGTGCCATGGTGCTCTTGCCCGAGCCCATGGTGCCGAAACTGAACCGGAGCGTTGCCATGACGACGCGACCCTACCCGCGGGGTGCGACAGGGTTGGTTTCCGACTCAGACGCCGCGGAGGTTGTCGACCTTCCGGAAGTACTTCCGAGCCGTGGCCAGCAGCTGCTCCACCGTGGGGTGATCGGCCGACTCGACCCCCATCACCAGTTCTCCGACACGCGGGTGACGTCGATCGAGGTCCTTCTTGAAGGCCAGCTTCGCGTTCCCCGGGCCCATGATCAGGATCTCCCGTGCATCGCCGAGCTCTGCCACGACCTGGTCGAAGAACACGTGGTCGTCGGCGGCCTTTCCGCTGCCCGGCGTGCCCGACTTGCGGTGCACCTGGCGTTGCTCGGTCTCGCTGGCGACGAAATGAACGTTCTCCTTGTCGATCGAGAAATCGATCACGACCGCCCTCAGGTGGTCGAGCCACACGACAGCGTGCTGATACGACATGGTCCGCTTCCTTCCCGAACGACCTGGGTGTCGTTCGTTGATCTCTCTGCTTTCGTTCTACCCCTCAGCGCAGCGGCGCACCGGGGGCCTTGGTCACAATCAAAGTGACTTCATCCCTGTTCAGGACAGCAGCGAGCGGATCACTCCGTGGCGAAACCGAACAGCCCCCGAGCCCGCAGCAGTGGCAGGAACGCATCGTCGTAGGCGTCACCTGGATGCTCACGAACCAATTCGTCGAGACCAACAGCGTCGTCGCCCACCAGGATGCGCCACTGCTCGGCGCGAACGCCATCGAGGATCACCGCGGCGGCCTGGGCGGCGGTCGTGGGCGCGGCATCACGGAACATCTCGGCCTGCATCTGCATGCCCACGCGCAGATCGTCATCGCTGGCGCCACTCACATCCAGACCGCGCCGTCCGAGGCGAACACGCACGTCCTGGAGTTGCTCGGCGGTGAGTTCCTTCGGATCGCGCCCAAAGAACTTGCCCGAGTTGATCACGATCGAGGTACCGATGTGGCCCGGCATGACCACCGAGACCTTCACATGCGGCGCATGGTGGCGAAGGTCCGTGATGAGTGCTTCGGAGAACCCCTTCACCGCAAACTTGGCGGCGCTGTACGCCGTGTGCGGCGTATTCGGACCGAGCGATGCCCAAAAGCCATTCACGCTGCTGGTGTTGATGATGTGCCCCTCGCTGGCGGCAACCAGCAGCGGCATGAAGGTGCGGCAGCCCAGGTAGACGCCACCCCAGCAGACGTTGAAGGTGGTCTCCCACTCGCCTCGCGGGTCGGTGACGAAGCTGCCACCGCCGCCGATGCCGGCGTTGTTGAACAGCAGGTTGATGTGGTCGGTGGCGTGGTCCGCGACCACGGCGTCGCGAAAGGCCTGCAGTTGTGCCTCGTCGGACACGTCGGCAACGAACGTGGTGACGCGGGTTCCCGCCGGCGCGTCGGCGAGACACAACGCAACGGTCTCGTCCATGTTCTCGGCCGACACGTCGCACATCGCGACGTGGCAACCCTCGGCACTGAGTTGACGAGCGAGCTCTCGGCCCATGCCCGTGCCGCCTCCGGTGACGACTGCGATCCGACCCTGAAAGTTCTCCATCGGCTCAGATTGTCAGGCGTGTTGCACCACGCCCGTTACCGAGCTGACGGGTCAGATCGGCGAGGTGCCGGCTTCCCGGTCGAGGGTGATTTGCGCCGCCATGCGCTCGAGCACCGGCCCGCGCAGCGCCAACACAGTGCCGGCGTACGCACGGCCATTCAGCCCTGCCAACTCCGTGGCTCGTTCGATGGCGACGGTGAGCACGTCGGGCTCGGCGACCACCTCGTCGAGGAAACCCGAATCCACCGCATCAACGGCACCCGTGACCATGGCGTTCACCACGATCCGCTGGACGTGCCGACGGCTGAGTCGGTCGGAGGCGATGGTGAGGGCCCATGCGGGGAGCACCATGCCGATCGCCACCTCGTTGAGGCCGATCTTGCACTCCACATCAGCGCCGATGCGCACATCGCATCCGAGCAACAGCAATGCCCCTGCGGCCAACGCGTGCCCGGTACACGCCGCAACCACGGGCACCGGTGAGCCGTAGCAGCGACGAACGAGTTCGCCGCCGTCGCTGACCAGTCGCAGCACGGCACCGACGTCGCCGGCCCGCATCACGTTGAGGTCGAAGCCGGCGCAGAATTTGCCGGGGCGACCGTGGAGCACCACCGCACCCACACCCGGATCCGATTCCGCATGGTCGAGCGCCGCCGAGACCGCAGCGATCACGTCGGCGGACAATGCATTGGCCTTGCCATCATCGAGATGGACCACCATCACCGCGCCGACCTGTTCCACACGCACTGCTTCGCTCATGCGCAGCACCCTACTGATCTGCGGTCGACGTCTCCGCGTCGGAACCACGCCGGATCAAGCGCTGCCAATCGGTGCAGAGCAGCGCCATGACCCACACCAGCAGCACGCTCCAGACCGCATAGGCGACCCAGCCCTCAGCTCGGTAGACGGCACGCAACACGACGCTGCGACCGTCGAGACCGCTGATGCGCCAGGCGTTTGCCCAACCATCGGCAGTGAGGTGTTCGGCCGTAGCGCCGGCGGGAAGCCCGTCGAGCGACCACCCCGAAGCGAATGCCTGCTGGAACGTAACGATGACATCGTCGGTTGCGGTCACCGCCACGTACCGACCGTCGAGCCCGCGCACCTCGGCGTCAGCAGCGTCACCCGACGGAGCAACTGGCAGCACTGCGAACGCAAACGGGTTGACGGTGGTGACCTTCACGTTGCGATACGCCGCCGTCTCCGACGCAGTGGACGCCCCGAGCCTCGGACCCTCGGCATACAGCGTGAGGCGCAGCGACTCCTCGCCGGCGACGCCAGGCGAGGGCAGCGTCCAGCGCACCTGCTGCGCAGTCCAGAACGTGGAGGCCGGAAGTCGCCGACTGGCGACCACTTCGCCGCTCACGGCGTCCACCAATGCAACCCGAGCCGCCGTTGCGGAGGACGATTGATAATCGAAGGTGGCGACGATGTCGCGCACACCCGGCTCGGTGGAGAGCGGCGCCGCCACACAGGCGCTATGACGATCGGCGGATAGGCGCACCGCGGGCGCCGGTTCGCCCGAGAGCGAATCGGCAGTGACCTTTGCCGGTAGGTCGTCGTACGCATCGCAATCGGTGACCTGGTACGACATCGCCCCCAGCAGATTGCCGATGTCGTTGCCGATGCCGATCACCAGCGGCTTGTTGCCATCCACCTTGGTGACGGGCGCCGCTCCCAGCGGTGCCGGCACGGTGACCGGATCGTCGGCTTCTTGGATGGGCGACAGCTCGATGCCGGCGAACGACACCACCGTGGCGGGATCGCCCACCGGTACGAGATGATCGGCCGCCAGCACCAGCGTCAGTTCGCCGAGGTCGGCGGTGGTGTCGATCAGTTGCCGGAAATCGCCCTGCTCGTCGCTGCGCTGCACACGCGAGCCAGGTAGGCACTGCTCCAGTTCCGACGACCACAGGCAGACGCGGGCAGCCCCGGATTGATTGGATTCGAACGAGCCCGACAGCAGCCAGCGACGGTGCCCCTCGACGGGTTGCGGCAGCCGAACGGTCTCGGCGACGCAGGCGCTGGACCGCGCCGCAGTGAGCGTGACGCCATCGGTCGTGGTCGCTGCCGACAAGCCCGAACCGACGGGCGGAGCGCCTTGTGGCAGCCCGTCGGCAGCGTTGCATCGCTGCACCGGACGGTCGGAGAGGTCGAGGATGGATGGCGCCAACGTGAGCAGCGACACCGAGGCTCCGGCTGCAAGCTGCACATTGGTGGGGCCCTGCAGCGGCACCATGAGCCGAGCGGCCTGGTTCCCCGGATCGTTGGCCACCAACATGGCGAACGGGGTGCGATTCGCCTTCAGCGTCAGCGGGGTGTCGTCGAGCATCGAGACACCACCCACTTCCGCCGTGTCGGCCGGCACCAGTTGCACGTTGCGCCCGCGAGCCGTTGCGCGCCACAGCGCAGGACCGCGACTCACCACACGCGACACGTAGTTGCCGGACGGCAGCGACACCGCCAGGCCACCGTTGCCAGGGGCAGGCACCCATGCGGTTCCGGTATCCCCACGTTCACCGATGATGGTGTTCGCATCCAGCGAGGCCGATGCGACGGCCATCATTTCATTCGCATCGGAGCGCCCATCGGAGATCAAGGAGATCTCCCGGCTTGCCGAACCGAAGCGGTCGGATGGCGGCAACGCGAATACCTCGACGTATTCGAACGATCCAACCTTTCGAAGACCCAACCGCGTGGCTGCTGCCACGAGGAAGTTGTCGTCGCGGAACTCGCGGTTCGTTCCCCATTGCGTGGTCGTGTCGGTACGAATGGCGAGATACGAAGTTCCAAGTGCCCGCATTGCCCCCACCAGCGTGGTGCGATCCCCGTTGGCAAGCGCAGACTCGGCCTCGCGCATCAATGCCGGCGCAGCACCATTCGGTTCGAAGTAGCCCTTCGGCAGCAACTGGTCCGCCGGGCGGCGACTCACTCTCGACACCAAATCGTCGACGCCGTAGTAACCCCAGGTTGTACCGCGGTGAAACGAATCGCTCAGCGGCAACACCAGCGTGGCTCCGGCGCCCGGCAGCGCGTCCATCGCTGCGCCGGCTTCCACCCAACTCTGCGGCAACGAGACGCGTGCCGACGGCAGAAATGCTCGCTCGCCTGGGATGACGGTGCCGAGCAACAACGGGTTCACGAAGACCACCGACGCCAACAGCAAACCACCGAGTACCGGCAGTGGCTGATCGTCCTCGGGAGCGACCTCCCGTTGCTCCCATCGGCGCTGCGCGTCGTCGACGCCGAGGGCAATGGCCGCGGCGAAACAGACCACCAGTAGCGCACCGAACTTGGCCATCGGTTGGCGGAACATCTCGTAGTACGGGATGAGATCCTGGAAGAACTCGTACACCGGCCGGAACGGCGGGTTGCTACCGGCAGCGAGCACCACCAGCACCGCAATCGCAACTGCGAGGGCTCGGGCAGTCCGACGACGCCAGGAAAACACCAGCGACAGCGCCACCGACGCGGGTAGTGCCCAACGGAACAACGACCACGGGAAACGCGCCAACCGTGCGGTGTCGCCCAGCAAGTCGGGGTTTCCCCACACCCACGAGGCCACCAGTGTCACCACATTCGCCGGCCCGGAGTGCTGTTGGAGGAAGCTGAACGCATTCGGGTCGCTCGCCGCGATGGGGTGGATACCCGGTGTTCCGTAGGCGTGGTGCAGCACGAACGGCACCACCCAGAAGAGCGAACCAGCCGCATAGGCGAAGGCCAGACGCAGTGCCGGCAACCGCGGACCCTCCACCATCAGCACGATCAACGACAGCAATGCCAGCACCGCGAACAGCGCCAGCAGCGGTGGGTTGCGCGCCAGTTGCGCGCTCCACGCCGCCAGTGCCACGGCCATCAGTGCAGGTACATGGCGACCTGCGAATACCCGAAACGCCATGCCGAGGAGCAGTGCCGTCGAAGCAACGGCGATCATCGGCAGCGGGTTCGGAGCAGTAGTGAGCACGTAGGGGTTCAGTACCGACACTGCCCCGGCGGCGAACACGGCCCAGGGCCGACGCACGAGAGCCAGCGCGAACCATGCGACCGCTGCAGCGCAGACAGCCAACACCAAGGTGATCCAAAGACGCTGCGCCAGCTCCGGCGAGCCACCGACCCAGCGCACCGCGCTCACGAGGCCCCGCTCGAGGAGCTGAGCGGAGGGATAATCCGTCGAGCCGGTACCGGCGGCCTCGTTCGTCCAGAACCGCGTGACGCCACTCAGCCCACGCAATCCGGGTGCGATGTCGCCTGCGGCAATGAACGTGCCCGGCCGGAACCACCACTGGGGTAACAGCCCACCGAGGATGGCGGCGCCGATGACGCCTCGCATGCCTGAGCGTTCGCCCGGCGAGCGCACCGGTTCCGGCGGCGCGGGCGACGGCGGAGGCAGCGGCGCAGGAGGCTCAGGAGGCTCGGCGATTTCCGCCGCCAATCCTGGCTCGATCGACACGGTTGGTCCGGTAGCGGAGTCGACCAATGGCAGCGCCGCGGCGTCGAACTCCCCCCGTCCCGACGTGACACGCTGCATCCCCGCAAGGCTACGACGGTTCCTTCCGGTCGCGCACGCATGCGCGGCCGGATGCGAGACTCCCCTCATGCCGCCGCTCCAGCCGCGAACGCCGATCAGTGGGTGGTGCGATCCCGCCTTCGCAGCAGTGCGCCAGGCGTTCGAGGCGAACTTTG
>CANHST010000009.1 GCA_947463235.1 Acidimicrobiaceae bacterium | reverse complement strand
GTTTGGAGAAGCACCCGATGCAGTTCATCTACAGCGGGTGGGACATGGCCTGCGACCTGCAGCCCGAACTCCGCTACGACGACGTGGTGAAGGCGCTCGGCGGTGCTGGTGAGACGGTGCGCGACCCCGCCGACATCGGGCCCGCACTCGACCGTGCCTTCGCGTCGGGAGTTCCGTACCTGGTGAACGTGCTCACCGACCCTGCAGACATGTATCCGCGCACCAGTAATCTCGGCTGACGATGAGCGCCACCGCTACCGCTGGGCCACGGAAGATCTCGTATCACTGGGTCGTGTTCGCCGCCGCCTTCGTGGTGCTGCTCGGCGCCGCGGGCGTGCGCAGCACCCCTGGCGTCCTCATCGATCCGTTGCACGACGAGTTCGGTTGGAGCCGGGCCACCGTGGGCTTCGCGGTCAGCATCAACGTGTTGCTGTTCGGCTTCATCGGTCCCTTCGCCGCTGCCCTGCAACTGCGCTACGGCCTACGCCGGGTCACCACGATCGCGCTCACCATCATCGCCACCGGTGCTGCGCTCACCACGCAGATGACCCAACCTTGGCACCTGTTCCTGCTCTGGGGTTTCGTGGTTGGTGTGGGAACCGGGTGCATGGCCACCGTGTTTGCCAGCACCGTGGCATCGCGCTGGTTCGTCGCTCGGCGTGGCGTGGTGACGGGTGCCCTCACTGCAGCCACCGCCAGCGGGCAGTTGATCTTCCTTCCGTTGCTCACCCGTCTGTCGGAATCGCATGGCTGGCGCTCGGTGTCGGTGACGGTCGCCATTGCCACCGCGGCGGTCATTCCGGTGGTGCTCGTGTTCTTGCGAGACAAGCCCGAGGACATCGGGCTGCGGCCCTATGGCGCCCCCGACGATCACGTCACCATGGTGTCGGTGGGGAACCCCATCGCCAATGCGTTCGGTGCGCTGAAGAGTGCGTGGAACACCGGCACCTTCTGGTTGCTGTGGGGCAGCTTTGCCGTCTGCGGCCTCAGCACCACCGGACTGGTGCAGACCCACTTCATCAGTGCCGCCCACGATCACGGCATGTCGCATACACAGGCTGGCACCTACCTCGCGCTCATCGGTGGGTTCGACGTGGCGGGCACCATCTTCAGCGGTTGGCTCACGGATCGCTACGACCCGCGCATGCTGTTGATGGGCTACTACCTGCTGCGCGGGCTCAGCCTCTTCGTACTCGACCCGGCGCTCACACACGGCGGAGGTGGCCTCTTCGGTTTCATGGCGTTCTACGGGCTGGATTGGGTGGCCACGGTGCCGCCCACGATTGCGTTGTGCATCCAACACTTCGGTCGCGACCGCGGGCCACTGGTGTACGGATGGGTGTTCGCCGGCCATCAGGTGGGTGGGGCCATTGCGGCGTGGGGTGCAGGGGCGCTGCACGACAGCACCGGCAGTTACCGAATCGCGTTCATCCTCGCCGGAGCCTCGTGCTTGATTGCCGCTGTGGGTGTCACCCGCATCCGGCGCGAGCCGCTGCCGTTACTTGCAGCCACTCCCGGGAGCGGCGACGACGTTCCCCTTCGCGTCGAGGTCCATGAGTCGTGACGGCGCGAGCAGGTAGCCCGGCACCAGGGCTGCTTCGCTCCGAGGCGCCTTGCGTTCCAACAACCGATAGTTGGCAACCGCCTCTTCCATCGTCGAGCGGTCGTTCTGGCACTGCATGGTGCTGGCACTGGCGATGGCCTGCGAGCCGGTCTTGGCCTGGACGGCCGAGCAAGCGGGCAGCATCGTGGCCGATGCCAGTGCGATGAATGCGTACGAGCGGGTCTTCATCGTGTCTTGTCCATGAATCGGTCGACCTCCACCAGGACTCGGGTGACTCTTCCTGCTGCCACCACACCCTTGGTATCGGACGCCGAAACCATGAACGTGAGCCGTCGTCCCTCGATCTTTTCGAGAACGGCCTCCGCATCCACCCTGCCACCCACGGGTGTGGGTTGGAGGTGGTCCACCTGCACGCGCATACCCACCGTGGTGCACCCCTCGGCGAGGTGACCCTGCAGCGCCGCACACGTGGCTTGCTCCAGGAGGGCGACGACACGCGGCGTTGCCAGCACTTCGACGGTACCCGACCGCATGGCGATGGCCGTGTCGGCCTCCGTGACTTCCATGCTGGCCAGGCCCTTCAAGCCGACCACTGCGCTCACGAGGGGTGAGGCTATGCCCTGGGCGCGAGCCTGGGCGAACTTGCGGCTGGGTAGCATTCGCCACGTGATTGACAGCGACGTGTTGGAACGGGTGTTGGGGGTGGCGGTCCGCACGGGCGCCGAGTTCGCCGAGGTGTACGCCGAAGACAAGCGTTCCACCTCCGCAGGCCTCGACGATGGGCGGGTGGAGCAAGTCACGAGTGGACGCGATCGTGGTGCTGGAATCCGCGTGGTGAAAGGCGACACCACCGGGTTCGCACACACCGCCGACCTCAGCGAGGCGGGTCTTGTCGCTGCTGCAGAGGCAGCGGCCGCAGCGGCCAGCCAGGGTGGCGGCGTGACGCGCACCATCGCACTCACCCGTGGCCCCGAGCGCACGGTCAGTCCGGTGGCGCAGTACCCCGACGACGTTCGCAAGGCCGACAAGGTTGCGTTGCTGCTGCGCATGGACGACGCCGCGCGGAGCGCCGGCGGTTCCATCGTGCAGGTCAGCGCCGGTTACGGCGACAGCCACAAGCGCATGCTGGTGGCCAACACCGACGGTGTGTTCGTCACCGACGAGCAGGTGCGCACACTCGTGCGCATCAGCGTGGTGGCCGACGGCGATGCGGGCATGCAGACCGGTTACCAGAGCTGCGGTCACACCATCGGCTTCGAACTGTTCGACAACGTCGACATCGAGGCGCTCGCACGCGATGCCGCCCGTCAGGCGCTCACCAAGTTGGTGGCCCGTCCGGCGCCGAGTGGTGCACTGCCCGTGGTGATCAAGCAGGGTTCCGGCGGTGTGCTGTTTCACGAGGCGTGCGGCCACGGCCTCGAGGCCGACCTGGTGGCCAAGGGTGGCAGCGTCTACAAGGGCAAGAAGGGCGAACTGGTGGCGTCACCGCTCGTCACGCTGGTGGATGACGGCACGATGTCGGGTGAGTGGGGTGCCATCGCCTACGACGACGAAGGCCACGCCAGCCAGTACAACGTGCTCATTCAGGACGGTGTCCTCACCGACTACATGTGGGATTACCTCCGTGCTCGCAAGGAAGGTCGTCCGCAGAGCGGTAATGGCCGTCGGCAGAGCTACCAGCACCTGCCGATGGTTCGGATGACGAACACCTACGTACTCAATGGCACCGAAGAGCCCGACGACATCGTGCGCGCCACCGAGTACGGCGTGTACGTGGCCAAGCTCGGCGGCGGCAGTGTGAACACGGCTTCGGGCGACTTCGTGTTCGGCATGACCGAGGCCTATCTCATCGAGAATGGGCAGATCACCGAACCGTTGCGCGAGGGCAACCTCATCGGCAACGGCCCTGAGGTGCTGCGCGACATCGACCTGCTCGGCAACGACTTCGCGATGGGCAACCCCGGCACGTGCGGCAAGGACGGTCAGGGTGTGCCGGTGGGCGACGGGCAGCCGACGCTGCGCGTGAAGAGCCTCACCATCGGCGGTACGGCGGCATGAGCGCCGAACTGCAGGAACTCGCCGACCGGATCGTCGCGCAGGCGCGCTCGGGTGAGCAGGTGGAGGCCTTCGTGTCGCGCGACACCGAGACCGACATCCGCGTCTACGAAGGCGAGGTCGAGCACTTCGTCTCCGCGCAGAGCGAAGGCATCGGCATCCGGGTGATCCGCGATGGTCGCACCGGCTTCGCCTACGCCGGCACGCTCGACCCTTCGGCCATCGCCGAGGTGCTGGCCGAGGCCCGCGACAACGTGGAGTTCGGCACACGCGACGAATGGGCTGGCCTGGCCGAGCCCGATGGGGTCGACGTGGTACCCCAGGAACTCTGGAGCGAACGCCTCGCTGCGTACAGCACGGCCGACAAGATCGCCCTCACCAAGGAACTCGAGCGCCTCACGCTGGCCGCCGATTCCCGCGTGCGGATCGACGATGCGAACTACGCCGACGTGATGGCCGAGAACGCGGTTGCCAGCACTGCCGGCATTCGTCGCTCCGGCCGCGAGAACGGCTGCTACGTCAGCGTCAGCACCATGGCCGACGACGGCGACGAAACGCAGACCGGCTTCGGTTTCAGCGTGGGCCGTTCGCCCGACGAGTTCGATCTGTCGAAGGCGGCGCGCGAGGCGGCCGACCGAGCCACGCGTCTGCTCGGTGCCACCAAGCCACAGTCGAAGCGCACCACGGTGGTGTTCGATCCCTATGTCACGGCGATGTTGCTCGGTGTGGTGTCCACCACCCTGAACGGTGAGGCCGTGGCAAAGGGCCGCAGCTTGTTCAAGGATCGCGTGGGCGACCAGGTGGCGCATCCGTCGTTCACGCTGGTCGACGACCCGACGAACTCGCTTGCGTACACCGCCACCGATCTCGATGGTGAGGGGCTCGCCGCCCGTCGCAACGAACTGATCCTCGACGGTGTGCTGCAGGGTTTCGTGCACAACAGCTACAGCGCTCGGCGTGTCGGTGCCAAGAGCACTGGTAACGCTGTGCGCGGTGGTTTCAAGGGCACGCCCGGCGTGGGTTGTCTGGCCCTGCAACTGAAGCCCGGCACTCGCGACCAGGCGGCCATCGTGGCCGACGTGGAAGACGGTGTGCTCATCCAGACGGTGCAGGGTCTGCACAGCGGTGTGAACCCCATCAGCGGCGACTTCTCCGTGGGTGCTTCCGGCCTGGTCATCTCCAACGGCACGGTCGGGGCACCGATCCGCGAGTTCACCATCGCCAGCACGCTGCAACGCATGCTGCTCGATGTGGCGGAGGTGGGTGGCGACGTGGACTGGCTGCCCATGCGAGCCGCCGGCGTGAGCCTGGTTATCCGCGACGTCACGCTCTCCGGCGCCTGACACATGCCCCTGCCGCAACCCGTGGCGGTGCAACGCCATCCGCATCTCGCCGAGCCGTTGCCGGCCGGCTGGGTGCGCGTCGATCTGCATAGCCACACGATGTGGAGCGGCGACAGCACCACCACCCCCGACGAGGTGGAGGAAGCCGTGGTGGCCAGTGGCCTCGACGTGCTGTGCATCACCGACCACAACGCCATCCGCGGTGCCACCGAACTCGCCGATCGTCTGCCCTGTCGGGTGATCGTGGGTGAGGAACTCCGCACGCACGCCGGCGAGATCATCGGGCTGTTCCTCAGCGAGCGCATCCCGATGGGCGTCGCGCCCGGCGAAGCAGCACGCATCATTCGCGAACAGGGTGGCGTGGTCTATGTGCCGCACCCGTTCGATCCGATGCGACGCAACATGGCCGAGTCTGCGCTGTACGAGTTGGCGAATGCGGGTTTGCTCGACGCGGTGGAGGTGCTGAACGCAAAGACATCGCTGCGCAGCCTGAACGAACGTGCGGCGCAGTTCGCTGCCGAGTTCGGCCTCGCTGCCGGTGCGGGAAGCGATGCGCACGTACCCAACGCGCTCGGTGCTGCCTACGTCGAGATGCCAGACTTCGACGGTCCGCAGGACTTTCTCGCGAAGCTGCCGCTGGGCCGCATCGTGGGGCATCACTGGGACGAACACCGTCCCTGGACGCCGCGCATCCTGCCCAGCGTGTCCGCCGAATAGGAATCACCGTGCCCATTCTCCATGCGATCGTCCTCGGCCTCGTGCAGGGCCTTTCCGAGTTCCTGCCCATTTCGTCGAGCGGCCACCTGTTGCTGGTGCCGTGGATCTTCGGGTGGAACGACTTCGACAACGTGTCGATCGAGAAGGCATTCGACGTGGCGCTGCACCTCGGCACGCTCATTGCCGTGGTGGCGTACTTCCGCAAGGACCTCGTCGTCTACGTGCGTGAGGGCATCCGCCTCGTTGCGAAGCGTGAGAAGGCGGGCAGTCCGGAAGGTCGCCTTGCGTGGTTGTTGGTGCTGTCGTCCTTGCCCGCCGCCGCCGTGGGTGCCGTGGCCGAGAAGACGATCGACGAGAAGCTCGGCAAACCGGGGCTCATTGCCGCATCGATGCTGGTGTTCGCCCTGCTGCTGTGGTGGGCCGACCGTCGCAAGGGCGCTCGCGAATTGGAGACCTACGGCAAAGGCGATGCGCTGAAGGTCGGTGCCGCACAGATCCTGGCGTTGAATCCGGGAACGTCGCGCAGCGGCATCACCATTACGGCTGCCCGCTGGCTGGGCTTCAACCGCGACTCCGCAGCGCGCGCCAGCTTCCTGATGGCAATCCCCGTCACCGCCGGTGCGGTGGCGTTCAAGATGCTGAAGCTCGCCAAGGACGGCATTCCCGACGGGCTCGGCGTGCCGATGATCGTGGGCATCATCACCGCCGGTCTCTCGGGCTGGTTGGCCGTGTGGGGCACCCTGCGTCTGGTGCGCACTCGCACGTTCACCCCCTTCGTCATCTACCGCATCGGCGTCGCCGTGCTGGTGTGGGGCCTCATGATCACGGGCGTACGCTGACCTGATGTCGATCGTCGTCCAGACCGTGCCGCTGGGTTTCCAGTGGGCCACTGCCGATCCGTTTCTGTTCTGCGTGCACCACCTCGACTTCTATCCGGCGGGCAACGACACGTTCGGCCCGCAGGCGTCGCTGGCCGGCCGCAACATCGGCAATGACTTCGAACCGAAGGACGGCTGGCGGATGTACCACGGCAGCACGGTGCCCGGTTTCCCCGAGCATCCGCACCGCGGTTTCGAGACCATCACGTTCGCCCGACGCGGCTACATCGATCACAGCGATTCGCTGGGTGCCGCCGCTCGCTTCGGGCGTGGCGACGTGCAGTGGATGACCGCCGGCCGCGGCGTGGTGCACAGCGAGATGTTCCCGTTGCTGTCGGCCGAGAGCGACAACACGGTGGAGTTGTTTCAGATCTGGATGAACCTGCCCGCCGCCGACAAGATGGTGGAACCGCACTTCACGATGTTGTGGGGCGATCACATCCCCCAGAGCGTGCACACCGATGCCGCTGGCGCAGTGAGCACGGTCACGGTGATCGCAGGCCGGTACGACGGCCTCACGCCCCCTGCGCCGCCGCCCGCGTCATGGGCGTCGCGCGCTGAGGCCGACGCCGCCATCTGGCATGTCGTGATGGCCCCGGGCGCCACGCTCGAATTGCCCGGTGCGGCAGGCGACGACACCACGCGGGTGCTCTACGTCTTCGAGGGTTCGGTGGCCGTGGATGGCGAGACCGCTGCCAAGGACACCGGCGTGGTGGTGCAACCCACCGCAGCAGTGCCGTTGGTGGCGGGCGCGGATGGTGTGGAGATTCTGCTGCTGCAGGCCCGCCCCATCGGTGAGCCGGTGGCCCAGTACGGCCCGTTCGTGATGAACACGGAGGCCGAGATCGAGCAGGCGTTCAACGACTATCGGGCCACCCAGTTCGGTGGCTGGCCGTGGGATCGCTCAGATCCGGTGCACGGCAGCGATGCGGCGCGCTTCGCTCGGCATGCCACCGGGCGCATGGAGCGCCCGGGCATCGACCCGGCTCAGGCCGACGGCGCTGCGGCAGCGAAGTCGTCGTAAGCGGCGAGCGCGCGCGGCCCGTACACCGTGCCTGGGCCGCCGCTCATCAGGATCACGACGCCGATTGCCTCGGCCACCTCGGCACGGCTGGCGCCCTGCCGGGCTGCCCCCCGAGCGTGGGCAGCGATGCACCCGTCGCACTTCTGCGTGATGGCGATGCTGAGCGCAATGAGCTCCTTGGTCTTCTTGTCGAGCGCACCGTCGCCCATGGTGGCGGCGTGTAGTGCGTTGAAGGCCGTGTAGACCTCGGGGATCTCGTGGCGCAACTCTCGGCCGAGCGGCATGAGGGCGTTCTGGATGTCGGTGCCCCAGTGGTGTGCGTGGTCGCTCATGGGGAGAGGGTAAACCGGATCGCGATCTTCCGATAGAACCGTAGGTATGCATCCCGCCTCTGTCGCCGTGTCCGCAGGCCGCCCCACCGGTGTGGGCGAGCCGCTGAACCATCCCGTCGTGCTCGCCAGCAACTTCCGTGGCGAGGCTGGCGACTACTCGCGCTGGATCGGCACGCCGACGTGGCAGGCGTTGGAGGACGCGGTGGGTGCGCTGGAGGGTGGCACGACGGTGTCGTTCGCCTCCGGGATGGGTGCATGCTCCGGCACGCTGTTCGCCTTGGCGCCGCGGGTGCTGGTCATTCCGTCGAACTCGTACATGGGCATGCGCGATTTGGTGGCGGAACTCGAGGCGCAGCAGGGATTGCAGGTGCGCTGGGTCGACACGGCCGACACCGCCGCTGTGATCGCGGCCCTGCCGGGAGCAGATGTGGTGTGGCTGGAGACCGCCACCAACCCGTTACTCGAGGTGGCCGACATTCCCGCGATTGCCGCCGCAGCGGCCGAGGTGGGCGCCAAGGTCGTGGTCGACAACACGTTCGCCACGCCCATCTGCCGCCGTCCGCTCAGCGAAGGTGCCACCGTGGTGGTGCACAGCGGAACGAAGTTCATCGGCGGTCACAGCGACCTGCTGATCGGGTTGGCCGTCACCACCGATCCCGAGGTGCACGAGCGTCTGCGCCGCAGTCGGCTCGTGAACGGCACCACGCCCGGGGCCATGGAGGCGTTCCTGGCGTTGCGTGGTCTGCGCACGCTGGCGTTGCGTGTGGAGCGCGGCGAGGCCTCGGCGCAGGAGTTGGTGCAGCGTCTACGGGCTCACCCAGCGGTGGACGACGTGCGCTATCCGGGCTTCGGTGCCATGGTGTCGTTCGTGTTGCGTGGTGGCGCCGATGCAGCCGATGCCACCTGTCGCGCAGCCCGACTGGTGGTGGCCGCCACCAGCCTTGGCGGCGTGGAAACGACGATGGAGCGCCGCCAGAAGTACGCCGGCGATTCGCATGTGCCGCCCGGACTGCTGCGTATGAGCGTGGGTATCGAGCACGTCGACGACATCTGGGACGACCTGCTCCAAGCCATTCCTGCCATCTGACAGCGGCTCACGGCATCCGGGCCAGTACCACGTCGTCGTTGGCCACTGCGTCGCTCAGCGCTGCGGCGCACTCGGCAGGAACGGCGATCTCCACGGTTGCATCGATGGCGCCGACGCGCCCATCGCAGATGCGTCGACCTTGGCTGAACGCGGCGACACCGTCGCCGAACTGCACGGCGTCGGCGGCTTCCGGTGGGAGTGCGAACACCACCCATCCCACTGGTAGGGCGCGCGGGTTCGCAAGGTCGGCGTTCGTCAGCACCGCTCCGGTCGACACCCGCCGGGCAGCCACCGCTGAGGCGGGTTCGTCGCTGATCGCGTCGCTCGGCACCACTGCGATCGGGTACTGGTCGAGGTGGGCGCTGACCGGATCACCCGGCTCGGACGCCGCGTCGGCGACCCACACGTCGCGCACGTTGCCCCATGCAGCGCGGGCGTGTGCAGCGCCCGACTGGAGTGCGGTGGCCTGCCACCACACGGCGAGCGCGGCGATGCCGACCAACAATGGATGCAACCAGGGCCGCCTGCCGAACAGCAGGCGCACATTGGTGAGCAACGACATACCGACCTCCCGGAACGAGGGAACGATGCGGGGGAGTCGCTGGGCGGAACCTATCGGCGCCCTTGCTCGGTTGCGAGTGTCAGGTAGCGGGCGTGGACGCCGGTGCCGGCGCGGGTGCCGGCGTGCTCGTCGACGAATCCGAGGACGAGCTCGTGGTGCTGGACGACGAATCAGCCGACGACGAGGTGCTGGAGCCGGAGGTGCTCTTGGCCGAGGAGCTGCCCCGGCTGTCGGTCTTGTAGAAGCCGCCGCCCTTGAAGGTGACGCCGACCGGCTGGAACACCTTCTTCACGGACATGGTCTCACCCGTCGTGGGGTGGACGGCCTCGGTGAGGGCATCGTCGGTGAACGCCTGCTGGATCTCGACGGTTTCGCCGGTCTCCACGAACTTGTAGACGTAAGTGGGCATCGTGTGCACTCCCGTGCAAAGGGTTAGCAGTCGGAATAGACGAGTGCTAACTCTAGCGCGACGGCACCACGGTCCACCCTGCCGTAGCATCAGATCATGCGTGCGCACACGGCCGTCATCCCCGCCGCCGGAATGGGCACTCGTTTTCTGCCCGCAACGAAGGCCGTACCCAAGGAATTGCTGCCGATCATCGACACGCCGGCGTTGCAGTTGATCCTCGATGAGGCTGCAGGGGCCGGCATCGACCACGTCGTGATCGTCACCAGTCATGCCAAGCCAGCGATCGAGGCGTACTTCGAACCGGCCCCCGAAGTGGTCGCCAAACTGCGCTCCACCGGCCGCGACCATCTTGCCGATGCAATCGAGCGGGTTGGCCGCGATCTGCGGATCAGTTTCGCCTACCAGGACGACCCCAAGGGGCTCGGCCACGCAGTGAACTGCGCGCGGCAATTGGTCGGCGAGGAACCGTTTGCCGTGATGCTGCCCGACGAACTCATGGGGAGCAGCGACCTGCTCACGCAGTTGATCGATGTCTGCGACACCACCGGTGGAAGTGCCGTCGGCCTCATGCAGGTGCCGACTGCCGAGGTGAGCGCCTACGGCGTGGTGGATCCCGCAAGCGAAGTGGATGCCGATGGTGTGGTGCGCATCCGCACCATGGTGGAGAAGCCGGCCGTGGCGGAAGCGCCCAGCGACCTCATCATCATCGGTCGTTACGTACTCACCCCCGATGTGTTTGATCGGTTGGATCAGGTCCGCCCGGGTGCCGGGGGAGAAATCCAGCTCACCGATGCACTGCGCATGCAGGCCGCAGACGGTCCCTTCCACGGCGTGCTGCGGCCCATCCAGCGCCACGACACGGGGAACCCGTTGGGCTGGCTCACCGCCGTGGTCGACCTCGCACTCGACGACGATCGTTTCGGAGAAGCATTCCGTGAGTGGCTCCGCAGCCGAATCTGATCTCGACCCCACCGAGGTGGCCAACCTGCTGTCCGTGCAGATCGGTGAGTTCGGCTCGCCGCAACGCGCGTCGGCCGAACGCTCCTACCTGAAGAGCCAATTGCGCCATCTCGGAGCGCCCGTGCCGGCAGTTCGACGAGTCGTTCGCAACTGGGCCCGCCGGCACCCGCAACTGTCGCACGACGACGTCTTTGCGGTGGCCGACGCGCTGTGGTCCGAACCGGTGCACGAACGCCGCCTTGCGGCCATCGAGTTGCTGCAGGTGTACCCACGTCGTATCGGCAGCGACGACATGTTGTGGTTCGATCTTCGGCTTCGTGAATGCCGCACATGGGCGCTGGTCGACCCGTTGGCCGGTCTGGTGGTCGCCGACCTCGTGGCCCGTTCGTGGAACGACTCGCTCCACGTGCTCGACCTGTGGGTGGACGACCCCGATTTCTGGATGCGCCGCGCTGCGGTGCTGGCACTGCGGTCCGCTGTTCGCCGTGGTGATCACATGGACCAGTTGTTCGCGTACGCCGAGCGACTGCTGCCCGATACCGAGTTCTTCGTGCGCAAGGCGATCGGCTGGGTGCTGCGCGAGGTGGCGCCGCATCACCCGCGCGAGGTGTCGGCATGGTTGCGCAGCAACGTGGAAGACATCAGCCTGATCACGCTGCGCGAGCCGTTGCGCAAGCTGCCCGATGGCGACGAGATCCGCGGTCTCTACGAAACGCGGCGAAACCCGTCGGGGTAGTCCTTCA
This sequence comes from Acidimicrobiaceae bacterium, assembly GCA_947463235.1. GTDB lineage: Bacteria > Actinomycetota > Acidimicrobiia > Acidimicrobiales > Ilumatobacteraceae > UBA668. The sequence continues at coordinate 17,598 of CANHST010000009.1, read as the reverse complement.
CCAGGCCGTGGTCGTCCACATCGACCTCCACATCCACCTTCACGTCGTCGCCGCCGGACTCCGTCTCGATCCGCCAGCGATGACTGCTGATGCGGGTGTAACGATGCGTGACGGCGAGCACTTCGAGCGTCTCGGGGTGCACCTGCACCACCGGTACCTCGGCGGCATGGCCCTCGTGCATCGGCAAGCGGTGGATCGGCAGTGAGTGGGCGAACGCCGAACCGGCCAGGACGATGTCGTAGCAGCCATCGAGTTCGGCCCGGTGGGCCCCGTTCATCTCTCCCCATCGGCCCGACCCGTCGGTGGCCAGCCACAGGTCGGGTTCCTCGAGATCCCGAAACAGGATGAACTGGCGTGCTTGCCAGGTGGGGGAGAGGCGCAGCACGAACTCCACGTGTTCTCGGCTGAGTAGGCCGGAAATCGTGAAGCCTTCGTTCTCCCAACGAATGGTGGTGGTGTCGGTGTGCTCTCCGTCCCATGTGGTCCAGCGCGCGATGTGGCCCTCTGGTTCGTGCGCAGCGGAGATCGGGTCGTACGAGGTCATCATGGTCACGGTACCGTGGCGCCCGTGATCGACATCACTGAGGCTCGTACCCACGTGTTCGAACGTTGCCCGGCTCTGCCTGCGCGCGATCTGCCGTTCCGTGCGGCCATCGGTTGCATCCTCGCCGGGCCGGTGGTGGCTGGCGAAGACGTACCGCCGTTCGCCAACAGCGCCGTGGATGGGTACGCCGTGCGGGCTGCGTCGGTGCAGGCCGCCCCGGTGGAGTTGCCGGTCGTGGGCGAAGTTGCCGCTGGGGCTGCCTCCGACCACGTGCTGCAGGTGGGGGAAGCGATTCGCATCATGACGGGTGCCCCCGTGCCTGCCGGCGCCGACGCCATCGTGATGGTGGAAGACACCGAGCGCATCGACGGCGGTTCCAGCGTGCGCGTGCTTCGCTCGGTCGCCGCCGGTGCGGCCATCCGGGCCGTGGGCGACGACATTCACCTGGGCACGCCGCTCTACGAACCCGGCACGATGATCACGCCCACCATCGCTGCGGTGCTCGCCAGCGTGAATGCTGCCGTGGTGTCCGTCGTGCCCCGCGTTCGCGTGGCAGTGCTCAGCACCGGCGACGAACTGATCGACGACGGCGGCCCACTGCAGCCCGGACAGATCCGGGAGAGCAACCGCACGATGCTGCACGGACTGGTGGCGGCTGCCGGTTGCGAGGCAGTGGACCTCGGTGTGGTCCGCGACGACGAAGCCGAACTCGAGCGGGTGCTGCGCGAGGCCGCAGCCACCTGCGACGCCGTGGTCACCAGCGGCGGCGTCAGCATGGGCGACTACGACGTGGTGAAGGCCGTGCTGTCCCGTATCGCCGACATGCGCTGGATGCAGATCGCCATCAAGCCGGCGAAGCCCTTCGCGTTCGGGTTGCTCGATGCCGGCGACGGTCGGGCGGTGCCCATCTTCGGGCTTCCCGGCAACCCGGTGAGCTCGATGGTGAGTTTCGAGCTGTTGGCCCGCCCCGCCCTTCGTCAGATGGCGGGCCACCGGTCGCCGCACCGGCCGTTCGTGCAGGCGATCGCCGACGATGGTTTGTCGCGGCAACCCGACGGCAAGATCCACTACCAGCGGGTGTTCGCCGAGTTCGGTGCCGACGGGCGTGTGCACGTGCGTTCGATCGGCGCTCAGGGCAGTCACCAACTGGCGGCCACCTCGATGGCCAACGCGATCGCCGAGGTACCCGAGGGCGATGGCGTGGAAGCGGGCGGCTCCGTCGGCACGATGCTGTTGTGGGTAGGTTGACGTCATGGATCTGATCGACCCGTTCGGGCGGACCATCCGCGACCTGCGCATCTCCGTCACCGACCGGTGCAATTTCCGCTGCACCTACTGCATGCCCGAAGAGGGCATGAAGTGGTTGCCGCGCAGCGAGGTGCTCACGTTCGAGGAAATCGAACGCCTGGCTCGCATCTTCGTGGAGCACTTCGAAGTCGATGGATTGCGGCTCACCGGTGGCGAGCCCACCATTCGGGCGCACATGCCGTTGCTCGTGCAGAAGCTCGCTGCGCTGCGCGTGCCGGCATCGTCGGCGTCGGCCTATGCCGGCAAGAAGCCCGACCTCTCGATCACCACCAACGGCGCCACCTTCCGCCTGCTGGCGCACGAGCTCCGCGAGGCCGGGCTCGACCGAGTGAACATCAGCCTCGACACGCTGAACCGCGAGAAGTTCGAGCGAATGACGCGCCGCGACGAACTGGTGCGAGTGCTCGATGGCATCGAGGCGGCGAAGGAAGCCGGGTTCTCTCCGGTGAAGATCAACGCCGTGGTCGAGCGAGGGGTGAACGACGACGAGATCGTCGATCTCGCCCGCTATGGCCGCGACCACGACGTGGAAATGCGGTTCATCGAGTTCATGCCGCTGGATGCCACCGGCCACTGGGTGCACGACAAGGTCGTGGGGCAGGACGAAATCGTCGCTGCCATCGCCGCTGTGTTCCCGCTCGAACCGCTTGCCGGTCGAGGTGCAGCGCCCGCCAGCGAGTGGAGGTACCTCGACGGCAAGGGCACCGTCGGCGTGATTCCCACGGTCACCAAGCCGTTCTGCGACGACTGCGACCGGGTGCGCCTCACGGCCGACGGGCAGTTCCGCACGTGCCTGTTCGCCACCACCGAGTTCGACCTGTTGCGGCTCATTCGGTCGGGTGCCGACGACGAGCAGTTGGCCGCCGAGATCCAGCGGGCGGTTGGCACCAAGTGGGCCGGCCACCAGATCAACCAGGTCACGTTCGTGCGCCCCACTCGAACGATGAGCCAGATCGGCGGCTGACCCTCGGGTCGGTTGCGGATACGGCTCGGTGAGGGTGCACCGAGGGTCGCAGGCACTACGATTCTGTGACAGATGAGTGACCTCACTTTCACGCACCTCGACCCCATGGGGCGGGCCCGCATGGTCGACGTGACCCCCAAGGAACCCACGCACCGTCGTGCGGTTGCCCGGGGCAAGGTGTTCATGCAGCCCGAGACCACCGCCGCCGTCGCGAACCGCGAGGTGAAGAAGGGCGATGTGCTCGCCGTCGCTCGCGTGGCTGCCATCCAGGCGGCCAAGCGCACCAGCGACATGATCCCCCTTTGCCACCCCCTGCTCATCGGCTCCGTGTCGGTGAACTTCGAGATCGGCGATGAGTTCATCGACATCGAGGTGCAGGTCGACACGGTCGACCGCACCGGCGTGGAGATGGAGGCCTTGCATGCCTGCGCGGTGGCGGCCTTGACGATTTACGACATGTGCAAGTCGGCCGACCGGGGCATGACCATCGGGGAATTGGCACTCTGGGAGAAAACAGGGGGGCGGAGTGGCACGTACCGTCGACCCGCTAACATTGCGTCAACTGTTACGAACGTAGTAAAACCGTAATGAAGCCGCCACCGGCCGGATGCCTCTTGGCCATCTGTTTCGCACCGGAGTTCTTGTCCCTCATGTCCCTCTCATCGCACCAGTAGAAAGACGAGTACGCCATGCAGCCCATCGTCCTTCTCGCAGTCGCCGCAGTCTGGGCAGCCGTCATCGTGCCGCCGCTGTTGCGCTCGCGGTCCGAGAACCGCCCCAATTCCTCGGTCACCGATTTCCGTCGCCAACTGTCCACCCTGCAGCGCGCCGTGCCCACTCGCACGATGGTGCCGATGCGCGGGATGGCCCGTCCGCTCACCCAGGGTTCCACGGCCACTCGCACCCACGGCCATCCCGGCCAGGTTCGTCGGGCCGCCGCGCCGGCCAGCCGCGAGCTCGCTCAGCAGGGCACGCTCGACCGTCGTCCGTCGAACACCAGCCACCATCGCCAGGAGCATCTCCACCGAGTGAGCCAGCGCGAGATGGTGCGTCGCCGCCGTGCGAACGTGCTCTTCCTGTTGGGCATCACCGTGGCCATCAGCGGTTTCCTGGCAGCCACCACGCACGCCACCGCGATGGTGTGGGCGTTCGGCCTGTCGTTCGTCAGCCTCTGCGGCTACTGCTACAAGCTCGTGCAGATCAAGGCACTCGAGCAGGACCGCCAGTACAGCGAACAGAACTGGTTTCACGCCGCCTGATCGCCGCTACACTTCGACCCTCCAACGGGGGTGTAGCTCAGTTGGCAGAGCGCAACAATCGCACTGTTGAGGCCAGGGGTTCAATTCCCCTCACCTCCACCCGAAGGAAGTGAACGAGGCCCTGTCCGGTACGCCGGCAGGGCCTCTGTCATAGCCCTTAGGTGTCATAGCCCTTAGGTGTCATAGCCCTTAGGTGTCATAGCCCTTAGGTGTCATAGCCCTGACATGGAGGCTGTCCGCTGCGGGTTGATCGCCACATCGGCCAGCTCGGGAAGGTGCTCCGCAACGATCCCGCGGAACACAGCGCCCGACTTGCGGTCGGCGCGGTTCACGCCGAGCAGTGTCGACAGTGTGCGACGCGAGTTCCAGAGCACCGTCGTGTCGAATGCCGGATCTGATTCCATCACCACGCTGGCATGCCACGCGCCCATTCGGTGCTCCCAATAGAGCAGGTCGTACGGGTCGTATCCGTGGCCGTCCGCGAGGTTGCTGTGGTCGGCGTACTCGGCGAAGGCATCCAGCACGTCGGGGTTCGTCGCCAGAGCCTCGCGACCGCCTGCATAGGCGGCTGCCAAAGAAACAGGAGTGCACGGGCGCGGCCGATCGTTGGCGGGTTGATAGAAGCGTCGTCCGATCTCGCCGAGGTTCGAGCGGATGTGCAGACGGTTCGGCTCGCCGAATCGATGGCGGTAGGTATCGGCAAGGCCGGGGTGATGTACGTACTGACTGTTGTCGCGCAGGAGTTCGCGGAACTGCAACGCGTCGTCGGTGGATCGATCGGTCACGGTGAGGACCTCGTGGCGGAGGCCCAGCCGCCCGGCGATCGTGGTGGCCACCTCCACGTCCGCATCGTGCGCGGGGCCTGTGTGATAGGTGAAGAACTCGACGTCCTGCGTCATCGACAGCAACGCAGCGAGGGTCGCCCGACTGTCGAGGCCGGCAGTGAGGGAGACAGAGATCGGTTGTCGCCCCACCAACGCCTTTCCATGGCGTTGGAGATCGTGCATCACGACCCGTCGTGCATGCTCGACCGACAGTTGCGTCGGCCCGACGCGCGGATGGAAGCGGCGTACCTCGCCGGTGGTCACGTCGAGTTCCGTGTTCGGGGTGAGCAGTTGCACGCCGGTCCAAGCGGTGCTCCGTCCGGGCCAGCCGTACTTGAGCAGTTCTCGGGTGCCGGGCAGCGATGCCGGCGACGGTTCGGTGCGGCGGCTGTGGTGCGCCACGAGCTTGGCGTGCGACCCCACGACGTTGGCACCCGGAGCAAAGTGGACCGCACGCATCCCGGTGGCGTCATTCAGTACGTGTGTGCCGGTTGCATCGCCGTGCACGATGGCGTGCCGTCCTGCGAGTCGGTCGATGGCGGTCAGGAATTCGTCGCGGCTGCGCCGTAACGCCGCTGCGAGGTGTGTCGCCACCTCGAGGGTGTCTGCTGTGCCGGCATCGAGGTCGACGGCGTGACCGATCAAGGCCAGCCACCGATCGCCATCGACCATGGCGACGGAAAGATTGCGGTCGCTCCACAACGACCAACCATTGGGTAGCGAACGATGCAGCCAGTGCTGCGGCACATCGTCGTGTGCGTGGTCGCGGGTGAGCAACCATCCGCGTGCGTATCGCAACGTCGTCGCGTCGATCTGGCCGATCTGCGTCATGGCATGTGGTGGGGTGGTATCGCTGTGTCGACGCCGCGGTAGCAGCGTCAGCCGACGGCGACCTCGCACGCCACTTCCATCATCCGGTCGACGCCGACCTTGAGGTCGGCATCACTGATGCGTTCGGCATTCTGCTCGTCGGTGATCAGATCGCTGATGGTGCACAGGCACAGCGTCTCGATCGCGTGGATCGCACCGAGCGTGTACAGCATGGCGGCCTCCATCTCCACGGCGAGATGGCCTCGGTCGGCCCAGCGCTGCATGATGCCCTGTCGCGGGTCGTAGAACAGGCCGCTCGACACGATCGGGCCAACATGCACCCGAGCGCCCTTCTCGCGCGCGAGTTGCACCGCACGTTCCACCAACGGGTAACTGGCCGTTGGCGTGTGGGCCTCGCCGTTCACCAACTGGCCCACCACAGGGTCATCGGCGGTGGCGCTGATGGCAACGACGGTGTCGGCCATGCGGAGGCCCTTGGCCAGACCGCCGGCGGTGCCGACCCGGATGATGCGGGTGGCGCCGAGTTGAATGAGTTCGTTGTAGTAGATGCCGGCACTGGCGCATCCCATGCCCACCGACTGCACGCTGATGGGTGTGCCGCGATACGTGCCGGTGAACCCCAGCGCCCCGCGCTCTTCGTTCACCAGGCGGTAGCCGGGGTCGAAGAACGTCTCGGCGATGTACTGCGCTCGACGCGGATCGCCAGGCACCAGCACTGCAGGTGCGTAGTCGGAGGGTTCGGCGCGCAGGTGGATCGGCATGCCCCGACTGTAGAGCGTGTGGACTACTTCAGGAACTTGCTGGTCGTGTTGTCGGCCAGCACCTTGCCATCGGTCTGGCATGTGGGGCAGTAGGCCACGGTGTAGCCGCTGTAGCTCACCGAGCGAATGAGGTCGCTGCAGACCTCGCACGGTTCGCCCACCCGATGGTGCACTCGCCCGGGCCGGTCGGCCGACGAACTCATGTCGGTTCGGGTGCGCTCGTAGGCCAAGCCGTCGTCGATGGCCTCGTGCATCGCGGTGAACACGGCGGAAGCGCCAGCAACGCCGAGCTTGCCGGTCATGGCGAATGGCGACACCCTGGCGCGGTGGCAGATCTCGTTGGCGAGCATCCGGCCGATTCCGGCGATCTGATGCTGGTCGCGCAGAAAGCCGTGCACTCGCATGTTGTGGGCCTCGAACGCGGCGGCCAGCGATGTGGCGTCGAACTGCAACGCATCGGGTCCGAGGCGGTCCATCGGTGGCCCATCGAGTGCCGTGGTGTCGACGCACCACACTCCGGCGCGTCGCTCTCGGCCGGCTTCGGTGAGCAGCAGTGCTGGGCTGTCGCCTTCGAACACGAATCGAGCCTGGCCGTTGCGAGGCTTGGTCGATTGCGATGTGTCCACCAGTAGCCGTCCGCCCTGCATGAGATGCACGACGAAGTGAACTGCACCGAAGTCGAGCAGCAGGTATTTGCCGCGACGGTGCACACGTTGCAGCGCCTGTCCGTACGCGTCGTCCGGTCGAGGAAGTGCGGTCTTCAGCGCCGTGAAGTTGAACGGAACGAAGCGCTCGAGCACAGCACCGCGGAACTGCTCGGTGAGCCGCTCGGCGTGCGCCTGTACCTCGGGCAGTTCCGGCATGGCCTAGATGTAGTCGGTGCGCTCGCGGACGGTACGGAACACGGTGTCGAGCGCCGCGAAGACGGGCTGGGCATCCATCAGCTTCTGCTGACTACCGGTGAGGAGGATGCGTCCTTTGATGAAGGCCTCCTGGGCGTTCATCGCTCCGGTTGCCACGGCCGTGGCGGTCTCCCACGTTTGTTCCATGCGCACGTCTTCGGGGTACGCCGCACCGGCGCCGAACGCAGCGGCACCGTCGCCGACCTGCAGGTGGTAGCTCACGCTGCCCTCGGGGCCGTCGGTGACCACCTGGGTGACGCCGATGGTGTGCTGCTGGGCGAGCGTCTGCAGTTCGGTGCTGGCGGCGACCTCTGCAGTGAGTGCATCGAGCCATTCGAGGCTGAGATATCGAATCACCCGCCTAGTCTGCCCTGGTGCGAACCAATGCCGACGAACTTCGTCATGCCGATGTTGCTGTCGAGGCGTGGTGGTGGTGGGGCTGGACCCCAGAGATCGATCTCGGCTGGTTCGTCGGTCTCGAGTTGCGCAGCCAACGTTTCGACTACTGGGCAGGCTTGGTCCGCGAGGGTGAGCCCTATCTGTACGTGGAAGAACTGAACGGCACGGGCTTGCGTGCCGGGTTGGAGATCAAGCCGCCCGAGATGTGGGCTGGCCACACCTGCGACTCGCCGTTCCAGCAATGGAGCCTCGGCAACGAGGCCCACGGTGTGTCGCTGGAACATCCCGACGACGTGTTGCGTCGCCCGTTCGGCGACCTCACCCCCGTCACATTCGACATCGAGTGGTACGCCAACGGCGCTGCTGAAGACATCGCCCACGGGTACCAACAAGCTGGCGAGTTCGACATGGAGATCGAACTGCCCGGCGGCGTGTTGGCAGCGGAGGGGTTGGCCCATCGACTGCACGTGTGGGGAGCGCCGTTCGTGCCCGCCGCGCTCGCGATGCCCGAGGGCCCCGATCTGCTGTGGGCTCCCTACCGGCGCAGCGATGGTCGCGGCGTGCGCCAGGTGCTCACCCCCAACGGGTGGCTGGCGCGTACCGTGGACCTGCCATGAGTCGCGACATTCTCGATGAGTTCGAACAGCAGCGCCGCGGGCCGGCGTATCCGTCGGTGCCTGCCACGCCCGGCCTGCTCGTGGAGGACCGCTCCAGTGGCTTCTGCGGCGATGTGGTGAAGGTGGATGCTCGTGCGGTGACGCTGCGAGATCGCAAGGGTGCGATGCGCGAGTTCGTGCTGAAGCCCGGTGGATTTCTCATCGAGGGCAAGCCGGTCACGCTGGTGCGTCCGCCGGTGGTGCCCTCGGCCACCGCAGGCCGCACCGCGAGCGGCTCAGTGAAGTCGGCCGGGCCGGTGAAGGCGCGTACCGCCGTGGCCAGTCGTATCTGGGTGGAAGGCCGCCACGATGCAGAACTGGTGGAACACGTCTGGGGCGACGACCTGCGCGAACTGGGCATCGTGGTGGAGCCCATGCACGGCCTCGACCATGTGGTGGCGTTGGTGGGCGAGTTCCAGCCCGGCCCGCACCGCAAGCTCGGCATTCTGGTCGATCACCTGGTGCCCGGATCCAAGGAAGCCCGCCTTGCCGCACAGGTGGAGGGCCCCTCGGTGCTGGTCACCGGGCATCCGTTCGTCGACGTGTGGGCTGGCGTGTGGCCGCGCGTGATGGGGCTCAACGAGTGGCCCGATGTGCCCCGCGGTGTGGAGTGGAAGCAGGGCATGTGCGCAGCGCTCGGCACCGACCTGGCGGGCTTCTGGCCTCGGCTGCGCAACAAGGTGCACAGCTTTGCCGACCTTCGGCCCGAACTGGTGGGCGCCGTCGAGCGCCTCATCGACTTCGTGGCGCCCTCAGGGGGCTGAGGTCTCGCTCTGTGCCGCCTTGCGGTGCTTCCAGAACTCGATGGCGATCGGGGCAACCGACACCAGCACGATGACGATGGCAGCGATTTCGATGTTGTTCTTCACCGCTTCGATCTCGCCGAGGTAGTAGCCGAGTGTGGTGAAGCCACACGCCCACACCACGCCGCCGATGATGTTGTACGTGAAGAACGTGCGGTAGTGCATGCTGCTGACGCCGGCCACCGTGGGCACGAAGGTGCGCACGATGGGCACGAAGCGGGCCAGCACGATGGTCTTGGCGCCGTGCTTCTCGAAGAATGCTTCGGCCTTCTTCACGTTGTTCGGGTCGAAGAACCGACTCTTCGGCCGGTCGAAGATGCGTGGGCCGAACTTCTGACCGATGAAGTACCCCACCTGATCGCCCACGACGGCAGCGATTGACGTGACCAACATCACGACCCACAACGACGGCATGTAGTGCTCGCCGAACTGTTCGTATGCGGCGCCGGAGGCCAGGAAACCGGCGAAGAACAGCAGCGAGTCGCCTGGCAGGAAGAAGCCGATCAACAGGCCGGTCTCGGCGAAGATGATGGCGGCGAGGGCGATGATGCCACCCGTCTTGATCCATTCGTTGGCGAAGTCGAGCAGGGCGAGCACGGAGTTGCACGCTAGCCGTCAAAAGCAGAAAGGCCCGGGCATGCGCCCGGGCCTTTCCTACGTCCGCGAGCGGATCAGAGTGACGATGCGGTGATCGTGTTCTTCTGACGACTCGTGTAGATGATGGCGCCGACCAGCACCACGAGGGCAGCGGCGGCGACGCTGTAACGGGCGCCGTCGTTGTCCTGCAGGCTGATGATGGCGGGCAGCACCAACAGGCTCACGAGGTTCATCACCTTGATGAGCGGGTTGAGGGCCGGGCCGGCAGTGTCCTTGAACGGGTCGCCCACGGTGTCGCCGATGACGGCGGCCTTGTGAGCATCGCTGCCCTTGCCGCCGTGGTGGCCGTCTTCGATGTACTTCTTGGCGTTGTCCCAGGCGCCACCGGCGTTGCTGAGGTAGTTCGCCATGAGCTGGCCGACGAGGATGACGGCGGCGAGGAATGCGCCGAGCGCCTTCCAGTCGATACCGAAGCCGACGATCACCGGGGTGAGCACGGCGAGCAGGGCCGGGGTGGCGAGCTCACGCAGCGATGCCTCGGTGCAGATGTCGATGACGGGGCCGTACTCGGGCTCCTTTTCGCCCTTCATGATCTTGCCGTCGGCGAACTGCTTGCGCACTTCCTGCACCACCACGGCGGCGGTGCGACCCACGGCGCGGATGGCGAACGACGAGAACAGGAACGGCACGGCGCCACCGATGAGCAGACCGATGAAGATCTTCGGATCGGCGACGTTGATCATCAGCTCCTTGGCCTTGAACACACCGTCCTTCAGGTTGTCGACCTCGATGCCGAGCTCGCTGCCAGCCGTCTCGATGAAGCTGGCGAACAGGGCCACGGCGGCGATGACGGCCGAACCGATGGCGAAGCCCTTGGTGACAGCCTTGGTGGTGTTGCCCACTGCGTCGAGGCTCACCATGATGCGCTCCGGCTCGCCGTGGAACTCGCCGCTCATCTCGGCGATACCGGCGGCGTTGTCGCTGACCGGGCCGAAGGTGTCTTCCGACACGATCACGCCGGTGGTGGCGAGCATGCCCATGCCGGTGAGGGCCACGAGGTAGAGCGAGAAGGTGAGGTTGCCGCTGCCGAGGGCCAGCGCCACGCCGATGGCGACGGCGATGGCGATGACGGCATAGACCGAGCTCTCGAGGCCGCTGGCGGTACCCGACAGCACGACGGTGGCGGGGCCGGTCTCGGCGCTTTCGGCGATCTCCTTCACCGGGGTGAAGTGGGTGCCGGTGTAGTACTCGGTGAGGCGGCTGATCAGCTGGGCCAGCACGAGGCCGATGGCCACGGCGCCGAAGCACTTCCAGCCAGCGTTATCGTTGTTGTCGTTGCCCACATAGGCGAGCGACACGATGAGCGTGCCCACGAGGGTGAGCGAACCAGCGACGGCGAAGCCCTTGTTGATGGGCTTGAGGGCGTTGGTCTCGCCTTCCTTTGCCTTCACGGCGAACACGCCGGCGATGGAGGCCACCACGCCGATGGCACGAGCGGCCAGCGGGAAGATGAGGCCGAGGGCCGGGTTGGCGCCCACGGAGTTGAACGCAGCAACACCAAGGATGATGGAGGCAACGAGGGTGACCTCGTAGCTCTCGAACAGGTCGGCGGCCATACCGGCGCAGTCGCCCACGTTGTCGCCCACGTTGTCGGCGATGGTGGCGGGGTTGCGCGGGTCGTCTTCGGGGATGCCGGCTTCCACCTTGCCGACGAGGTCTGCGCCCACGTCGGCGGCCTTGGTGAAGATGCCGCCGCCCACGCGAAGGAAGAGGGCCAGCAGCGAACCACCGAAACCGAAGCCGATGAGGATCACCGAGCTGGTGTTCTGGAAGATCATGATGATGGCGGTGGCGCCGAGCAGGCCGAGGCCCACCGTGAACATGCCGGCCACGCCGCCGGTGCGGAACGCCACCGTGAGGGCCTTGGGCATGCTGTTGGTGAGGGCGGCAGCGGCGGTACGAACGTTGCCACGGGTGGCGAGGTTCATGCCGATGTAGCCGGTGAACCCCGATGCCAAACAGCCCAGGATGAAGGCGAGCGTGCGGAAGATGCCCGACGCAGCCTTACCGAGCGCAACGGTGTCGTCGGGCCGGACGATCTTCGTACTCGTGAGGAACACGATGATCGCGAGCGGCACGAGAATGACGGCGATCGTCTTGAACTGGCGACGCAGGTAGGCGGAGGCGCCGACCTGGATGGCCTTGGCGATCTCCTGCATCTTGGGTGAACCTTGGTCCTCTGCGAGGACCAACTTCACGAGGACGAATCCGACAGCAATGGCGAGCACAGCAGCAGCGGCGGAGAGCAGGAGCACTGCCCACTCGCCTCCCCTGAGGGTGAATTCCTGATAGCCGCCTTCGGCGATGAGTGAGGGCACCGGTGACTCCGGGGTGTCTCGGGCGCGGCACTTCGCCGCGCGGGGTTTGGGCAAACGTGGAGAGTGTATTGACTCAACGGCCGCGGCACGAACTCTTGTGTGGCTTCGGACACATCTGGTCGCTCCGCCGCAGGTCATCTGTGCGAGCACCGTGCGCCGAAGTTCGCTCGCGGCATCAGCGAGGGCTACCGTTCGACTCTGTACCACCCATCCGAGGATGAAAGGCCGTCAACCGATGGCACAAGCAATCCAGTCACGGGGTCCGGTCACCGGTACCGCCGTGAAGGCGAAAAAGCGCCGGCCGTTCCTGCTCGACCTTTACGGCACCGCGGTCGGCAAGAAGTACGTCATGGCCATCACCGGCATCATGTTGTTGGGCTTCGTGTTCATGCACATGGTCGGCAACCTGAAGATGTACCTCGGCGCAGAGGACTACAACCACTACGCAGAGTTCCTTCGCGAACTTCTCGTGCCGATCCTGCCTCGCACGGTGTTGTTGTGGCTACTGCGCTTCGGTCTCATCGGCGCCGTCCTGCTGCACATTCACGCTGCCTACAGCCTCACGGTGATGAACCGCAAGGCCCGCTCGGTGAAGTACCAGAGTCCTCGCGACTACCAGATCGCCAGCTTCGCCAGCCGCACGATGCGCTGGACCGGGATGATCGTGGCCCTGTTCGTGCTGTGGCACCTCGCCGACCTCACGTGGGGCACCGTCAATGCCATCGGCGGCGATGGCGAGTTCGTTCGTGGCGACGCCTACGGCAACGTGGTGCGCAGCTTCGAGCGTGTCCCGGTGGCAGTGCTCTACATCGTGGCGAACATCGCGCTCGGTACCCACCTGTTCCATGGTGTGTGGAGCCTGTTCCAGAGCATGGGTTGGAACAACCCGCGCTTCAACAAGTGGCGGCGCGGCATCGCGACCGCCTTCGCCACCATCATCGTGGTGGGCAATGTGTCGTTCCCGATCGCCGTTCTGGCGGGAATCGTGGGGAAGTGAAGATGGTCGAGCTCAACGCCAAGATCCCTGCCGGCGACATCGCCGAGAAGTGGGACAACTACAAGTCCGACATGAAGTTGGTGAACCCCAACAACAAGCGGAAGTTCAAGGTCATCGTCGTCGGCTCCGGTCTGGCCGGCGCATCGGCGGCAGCCACGCTGGCCGAACTCGGCTACCAGGTCGATGTGTTCACGTTCCACGACTCGCCCCGCCGTGCGCACAGCATTGCGGCGCAGGGTGGCATCAACGCCGCGAAGAACTACCACGGCGACGGCGACAGCGTGCACCGCTTGTTCTACGACACCATCAAGGGCGGCGACTTCCGCGCTCGTGAGGGCAATGTGCACCGCCTCGCGCAGGTCAGCGTGAACATCATCGACCAGATGGTGGCGCAGGGCGTTCCGTTCGCTCGTGAATACGGTGGCCTGCTCGACAACCGTTCCTTCGGTGGCGCTCAGGTGAGCCGCACGTTCTATGCCCGAGGCCAGACGGGCCAGCAGTTGCTGCTGGGTGCCTACCAGCAGTTGGCTCGCCAGATCGGTCTCGGCAACGTGCGTCTGTTCAACCGCACCGAACTCGTCGACACGGTGGTCATCGACGGCCGCTGCGCCGGGATCGTGGTGCGCGACCTCATCACCGGCGAGATCGCATCACACGCTGCGCACGCCACCGTGCTCTGCACCGGCGGCTACGGCAACGTGTTCTTCCTGTCCACGAACGCCATGCAGTGCAACGTCACTGCGGCGTGGCGTGCACACCGCCAGGGTGCGGCATTCGCCAACCCGTGCTACACGCAGATTCACCCCACCTGCATCCCGCAGGCCGACGACACGCAGTCGAAGCTCACGCTGATGAGCGAGTCGTTGCGCAACGACGGCCGGGTGTGGGTGCCGAAGAACGCCGACGAAACCCGTTCGGCCGACCAGATCCCCGAAGAGGATCGCGACTACTACCTCGAGCGGTTGTACCCGAGCTTCGGCAACCTGGCCCCGCGCGACATCTCGTCGCGTGCAGCCAAGCGAGCGGTCGACAGCGGTCGCGGTGTGGGCCCGCTGAAGAACGGTGTGTACCTCGACTTCTCGGCGGCCATCAACCGTCTCGGCAAGGGGGTCGTGCAGGAGCGCTACGGCAACCTGTTCGAGATGTACGAGCGCATCGCCGGCGAGAACCCGTACGACGTGCCGATGCGTATCTACCCGGCCACCCACTACACGATGGGCGGCCTGTGGGTCGACTACGAACTGATGACCACGGTGCCCGGCCTGTACGCGGCCGGTGAAGCCAACTTCAGCGACCACGGCGCGAACCGTCTCGGTGCTTCGGCGCTGATGCAGGGGCTGGCCGACGGCTACTTCGTGTTGCCGTACACCATCGGCAACTACCTGGCGCCGATGTTGAACAAGTCGACGCCCGGTGTGGACCACCCCGAGTTCAAGGCTGCCGAGACCGGCGCTCGCGCTCGCTACCAGCAGTACCTCGACATCAAGGGCACGCGGTCGCCCGACTGGTTCCACCGCGAGCTCGGCAAGATCATCTGGGACTACTGCGGCATGGAGCGCACGGAGCAGGGTCTCGAGAAGGCCCTCAGCGAACTCCCGCCGCTGTACGAGGAGTTCCAGAAGGACCTTCGTGTCACCGGCGACGGTGCCAGCACCAACCAGACGCTGGAGAAGGCCGGTCGTGTCGACGACTTCTTCCAACTCGGCATGCTGATGTGCAAGGACGCACTGGAGCGCAACGAGAGCTGCGGCGGCCACTTCCGTGCGGAGTACCAGGACGAAGAAGGCGAGGCCCAACGCGACGACGAGAACTTCGCGCACGTGGCGGCCTGGGAGTGGACGGGCGACCCGATGAACGCCACCCGTCACGCCGAGGAACTCGAGTTCGAGACCATCCATCTCGCGAAGCGGAGCTACAAGTGAGCCGCCCCTTCGATTGCCTCGCTCGCGAGCTCGCTCGGACTCGCTTCGCTCAAACAATCCTCACAGTCGGAGATGCATCGTGAGTAACCACCTCACCAACCTCACCCTCAAGGTCTGGCGCCAGAGCGGCCCCAACGACGGCGGTCATTTCGAGAGCTACCGCATCGACAGCATCAGCGACGAGGCCTCGTTCCTCGAGATGCTCGACGTGTTGAACGAGAAGCTCATCGGCGACGGCAAGGAAGCCGTCGTCTTCGACCACGACTGCCGTGAAGGCATCTGCGGCACCTGCTCGCTGATGATCGACGGTCAGGCCCACGGTCCGCAGCGCGGCACGGCCACATGCCAGTTGCACATGCGCAAGTTCCAGAGCAACCAGGAGATCGTCATCGAGCCATGGCGGGCCACGGCGTTCCCCATCGTCAAGGACCTCATGGTCGACCGGTCGGCGTTCGACCGCATCGTGGAGGCCGGCGGCTTCATCACCGCCCCCACCGGTGGTGCACCTGACGCCAACCTCATCCCCATCGCCAAGCCGGTGGCCGATGCGTCCATGGACGCCGCCGAGTGCATCGGCTGCGGTGCCTGCGTGGCTGCGTGCCCGAACGGCGCTGCCAACCTGTTCACGTCGGCCAAGGTGGCGCACCTGAACCTGCTGCCCCAGGGTCAGGCCGAGCGCTGGAGCCGCGTGGAGGCCATGGTGGAGACCATGGACGAGCACTTCGGTTCGTGCACCAACCATGGTGAGTGCGAAGCGGCATGCCCGAAGAGCATCAGCATCGACTTCATCGCCATGATGCACAAGGACTACCGCAAGGCGAAGTTCAAGAATCGCAGGCTCATCGCCCAGATCTAGTCACGTCGAGGGTTTCGGCGACCTGCGGGCGCCTGAAACCGCCCACGCCGAAACCCTTCACGTCAGGCGCGGGCGTTGATACGACTGGTGTAACGATTGGTCACGGCGATGTCGCCGTGCTGCAGCACCAGGTCGAGCCACAGGTCTCCAGCAGTATCGGGCACCACGAACTGCACGGTTCCCACGCGTACGCAGTCGTCGGGTGGCACATCGCCGGTCCAGTTCCAGGGGTGTTCTCCGCCGGCCCACCGCAACGTGGCCGTGCACTGCACGCCTTCCAGCACCCTTCGCACGTCGCTCACCACGTGCACGTCGAGCGCCAGCGTGTCGCCAGCGGTTACCTCGGCAGGGGGCCGTTCGGCTACCACGATGACCGGTCGGCAGGCCTCCACGACGGCTGCGTAGGCGGCCTTCGGATGCCGATCGTGGTCGAGGATGCTCCAACTCACTGCAGGGTGGGCGTCATTGAGGCTGAGGAAACAGAAGCCACCGGTGGGGCGGTACTTGAGGCGTCGCAGCGTTTCGATCTGATGGCGCAGCAGGTCGGCCTGGTACTGCTGTGTCGCGTCTCGCCATGCGTCGAAGGTGGGAAAGCGGTGCGGCGGGACGTGCTCCTCGAAGGCCTCGCGCTGCATGCCGTGTGACGCCACAAGGTGATCCCAGTTCAGCGCAGGCCAGTGTTCGGGTTCCATGAACTCGGCGCTGTGCGGCACCGACTGTGCGCCGAACTCGCTCACGAAACGGACCATGCGAGGCAGGGTGGCGGCGAAGCCATCGAGGTCGCGGTCCTCGCCGTGAAACCAGCCGAAGAAGAGGTGGCTGTCGGTTCCGTCGAACTGTGGCACGTGTGGGGCGATGCCGCTGTGGGCGATGACGGCGCGGGTCTCGTCGGCGGTCTCGAAGGCCCGCTTCACCCAGCGGTCGAGGATCGTCTTGTTCCAGGTGGGTACCTGTTCCTTCACCACCTGCCGCATGATGCTGGCGCCGAAGGTCTTCTTGCGGCTGTCGTCCACGGGCAGCGGTTCATTGTGAGCGCACCACACGGCGATGCTCGGGTGATGGCCCAGTTGGTCGACGGCTTCGCGGGCCTGTCGGACTGCTTCCTTGCGGATGGTGCGGGCGTAGCCCCATTGCAACGGGAAGTCTTGCCACACCAGCATGCCGAGCTCATCGGCAGCCTCATACAGTTCCGGCCGGGCGATGTGTCCGTTCACGCGAATGAGATCGAGCCCGGCCTCGCGAGCGAGTTCCACGTCGCGTCGTACTTCGGCAGTGGTGGCCTCGGCGAGTGCCTGACGGGTGGGCGTCACATTGACGCCCTTCACGAACAGCGGCTCGCCATTCACCGAGAAGACCCAGTCGTGCAGTGCTACTTCGCGGAGGCCGGTGCGAACCGTTCGTTGATGGCTCAGCACTCCATCGATCAACACCTCCACCTCCACGTTCGAGAGGTGTTGTTCGCCGAGGCTCCAGGGCCACCACAGGTCGGGGTCCTTCACATCGAGGTTCCAGTCGACCTCGTTGAGGCCTTTGGCCAGCGGTCGCGATTGTTCGGCAACGATGTTGCCGTTCACGCGGGTACGTACCAGAACGGCGC